>CAXTSI010000508.1:0-6341 GCA_964246695.1 uncultured bacterium | reverse complement strand
ATTGCTAATTGCTAATTGCTAATTGCTAATTGCTAATTGCTAATTGTTGATTGCTAATTGCTAATTGCTAATTGTTGATTGCTAATTGCTAATTGCTAATTGCTAATTGTTGATTGATGCCAACTAACAACTAACAACCAACAACTAACAACTAACAACCAACAACTAACAACTAACAACTAACAACTAACAACTAACAACTAACAACTACCAACTACCAACTACCAACCATCTAAATTTTCCGCACTACTGGTTGACCATCCTTGACTTCGCCAATTAAAACTAAATTTACACAATTGACGAATATTCCATTTTCTAAAACACCGGGAATGTTGTTAAGTGTTTTTTCGAGGTTAACAGGGTCATCTATAGTATCAAACTTTACGTCTATGACCATGTTACCTTGGTCGGTAATGACTGGACCTGCTTTTTTCACGCCCATACGGAGGTCTGGTTTGCCACCGAGTCTTTTAATTGCCTGCATGACCGGGGTGAGTGCCATCGGTATCACTTCCACTGGTACAGGAAAAACCGAACCCAGTCGGTCAACCAATTTACCACTATCTACTACCACGATGAACCATTCTGCCAGGTAATCTATGACTTTTTCCCGGGTATGGGCAGCACCACCGCCTTTAATCAAATTCTTGTGGGGATCAACTTCGTCAGCGCCATCAATGGCAATATCAATGTGGTCAATAGCGTCTAGGGTGGTGAGTGGAATGCCGTACTGCTTAGAGAGTACTTCTGCTTGAAACGAGGTGGGGACGCCAACGATATCTTTGAGGTCGCCGGACTTCAAGCGATCGCCTAAATACTCAATTGCATACGCTGTGGTTGAGCCTGTACCCAATCCAACAATGGAACCTGATTTTACCAGGGCGGCGGCGGCTTTGCCAACTTCAAGCTTCATCAACTTCACCGGATCTGCTGCTGCGGTCATTCCCAAAACTCCTGAAATATGGGCTATAGTCCATATTAGTGGATTGTTTCCATCATCAAGAGCCGCTGCAGAAGTACAATTGTGCCAAAAATAGCCAAGATTTTCATTTACCCTATTAAGTCACTGGATGGCGTTGCAGTGAATCAAGCAACAATTCTTCCTGGTGGCGCACTACAGTATGACCGCGAGTTGGCGATCGTTGACGAAAAGGGAAAGTTTGTCAATGCTAAGCGTCATGCCAAAATACATTTAGTGCGGGCGCAATTTGATCTGCAAAATAGAACCGTCTCACTGCAAGTTGAAGCAACCCGAGAACAATTTCATCTGGATGAGGAACGGGAGGCGCTAGAAGGTTGGTTCAGTAATTTTTTTGGCTTTCAAGTCAAATTGCTGGAAAACTTGTTCATAGGTTTTCCAGACGACTTAAAATCAACGGGACCAACAGTTGTGAGTACGACAACCTTAGCAGAAGTTGCTTCCTGGTTTCCTGATGAAAGTTTGGAGCAAATACGCCGCCGCTTCCGTGCCAATATTGAAATTGACGACACACCCCCATTTTGGGAAGACCAGTTATTTACTGAACCAGGCAATATTTTATCCTTTCGCGTTGGAGATGTGTTCTTTGAGGGCACTTATCCCTGTCAGCGTTGTCCAGTACCAACACGAGACGCTTTTACTGGAGTTGCTTATCCCAACTTTCAGAAAATATTTGTAGAAAAACGCCAAGCCACCTTACCTGATTGGGCAAACGTATCTCAGTTTACTCACTTTTTCAGGTTAAGCGTAAATACACAAATACCTGCATCGGAAGCAGGGAAGATTTTAAAAGTCGGCGACGCAGTGATGATTAATTAGTCCCTGAGAGGATATAGCAGTCTGCGGAGAAACCGGGTTTCTTTAAGAAACCCGGTTTCTAAGGCTGGGAATTTTCACAGATCAAAGTTGAAAACCCCTTTTGAATTACGAATTACGAATTAATAATTACGGGAGCGCGATCGCATTACCAAACAACGCAAATGTGGCTAGCTGAACTGATGGGTGTGCCAAACTCAGCAAGGCAAAATGAGGCGCGATAGTTGCAGAGTACGGAGCGTGAAAAAGAACCTCTTGCTATTTAAGTGTAATTATTAATACATAAAATTTCCGGATAGACTAGCAATGTTAACAGTGTTTGATGTTCAAGTACGAACAGTTAAGCAGGGAAATGTTGTATTTACATAGCTCAGACTCTGCAAAACGTCGAACTCTAGCTATTGAAAAATTCCGTACTTTACTTAGAGACATTGGAAAAATTATGTAGCTAATATAGCTGTTATATCAATCACTACGTCATTCTATGTGGTGATTCTTAAACTAAATGATGATAAAAAACCCCTGATAATCAAACAACCAGAAGTTGGGCAACTCCCAAGTGAACTCCAGCTTTCAACTGGTCTAACCCAAGAAAAATTTGCCGCCAAATTGGGCGTCAACCAACCACGGTTAAGCGTTGGGAAAGAGGAGGGCGATCGCCCTAATAGACTACGTGAGTTGTAAATACCCTTCGTAGTAAATGGTTGGTTCTCAGGTTGAATCAGCCACAAGGGATGAACGCAAAATTTTTGAAAAATTTGTACCACGACGACTCACATCTGGGTGCTTTACCATCACTTTCGATCGGGCTGCAGGAAAATTAATACCCGCTGCATTTGATTACATTCGTTATGGTGATGTTTCTAACATGCTTAAATTAAATCACTTGGCTTCATCTGCAACTGTTTTCGGTGTCGCCTTGCTGAACCCAATCAAAGAAATGACTTCGCGGTGTCAGCGACTGAGAAAGCGACACCTTAAGGCTTCCAGATATCTATCGCAACTGTGGATTAGCGCTGCCACGACCCTCTTGGTAATTTTGTCACAACATCCTCACGCTTTCATTGACGTGGCAAACGCGGCATCGGTTCCCTACGTCGGCGTCAACCTTGCTGGTGCCGACTTTGGCGAAGGCGTCCTACCCGGTACTTTCGGCAAGGATTACATCTACCCTACCGATGCCGAGGTCGATTATTTCATGGGTAAGGGCATGAACATCTTTCGACTGCCGTTCCGCTGGGAGCGATTGCAACAGCAACAGTTCGCCAACTTTGATGCAAATGAACTTGCACGCATAGACAACTTTGTGAGCTATGCCACCAGCAAGGGAGCAACGGTATTGCTCGATCCGCACAACTACGCTCGTTACTACGGTGGTCTCATCGGTCAGGATTTGCCAGCCAGCGCTTTTGCTGACTTTTGGAGCAAGCTGGCAACCCTTTACAAGAGCAATAATCGGGTGATATTTGGTTTGATGAATGAGCCACATGATATGCCGACTGAACTCTGGCGTGATGATGCCAACACCGCCATCCAAGCTATTCGTAACACTGGGGCGACTAACCTAATCCTTGTCCCTGGTAATGCTTGGACTGGTGCACATAGCTGGAACCAGTCATGGTATGGCACATCCAACGCTACGGTGATGCTTACTATCACCGACCCAGGCAACAACTATGCTTTTGAGGTTCACCAGTACTTGGACATCGGCTTTTCAGGTACAACCGAGCAGTGTGTCAGCACGACAATCGGTGCAGAGAAACTCGCCGAGATTACCGCATGGCTCAAGCAAAATGGTAAGCGGGGCTTCCTAGGTGAGTTCTCCGGTGGGCCTAATGATACCTGTTATAATGCTCTCGATAACATGCTGAGCTACATCGATAACAATGCTGATGTCTGGCTGGGCTTGACCTACTGGGCAGCCGGACCGTGGTGGGGCGATCTCGTCTCACTAGAACCAATTGGTGGTGTGGATCGCCCACAGATGGCAGTATTGAGCAAGCACATTGGTTCGACACCTACTGCTACCCCTAGCCCATCTATACTACCACAAATAAATGAAACCCCCATCATGGGGGGCATCACAAAAGTTTCGAGGGGTGTAAATCTGCGAGGAAAATTGCGCACTCACAAGCAAATGAAACCAGTGTAGCACAAGTTGTGAAGTACCCTACCGTAAGACGGTGGGGGTTGCACCATTGGGTAGGGGTTGTATGTTGTGTTTAATTGCGCTTCAACTCCCGATGTTCGCGTCATTCAAGACCCAGTAAGATTGGGGTGGGAGCCTCTCCTTAAGATTGAACATTATCACGTTTCTGCCCAAAAAATATTAGCAGCACAAGAATAGGTGGTATCTTTATGCAATTAGAAACACAAAAACGCTATTACACACCTGAAGAGTATTTAGAACTTGAAGAAAAGGCTGAATATAAAAGTGAATACCGTGATGGAGAAATTGTACCAATGACGGGTGGCACTACAAATCATAATAAAATTGCCGGCAACTTTTATGCCTACCTAAAGTTTGCTTTGAGAGGCAAGAATTATGATGTTTACATCGGTGATGTGCGTTTGTGGATACCGAAGTATCGGCAGCATACATATCCAGATGTGATGGTAATTCAAGGACAACCTGTTTATACGGGAACAACTACGACTACCGTAATGAATCCCTCACTAATTGCGGAAGTTTTATCTAAATCAACTCAAAATTATGACCAGGGCAACAAGTTTTTATATTATCGTTCTATCCCGGAATTTAAGGAATATATTTTAATCAACCAATATCAATATCATGTAATGCAGTATGTGAAAACTGCGGAAGGTCAATGGTTGTTTACTGAACTTGAAGGTGAATCTACAATTTTATCACTCCAGACAATTGATTTTCAAATTCCAATAAATGAACTTTACGAGCAAGTAAATTTTGCTGAAAGTGGTGAAAATTAGGATTTTTTGAATTATTTGGTGATATTACAAAGCAATTAATTTAATGCCAACGACACAATACCCCAAACGCTTCTTGGTAGAAGAAGGGGCTGGTACAGACCAACGTTTCTGGCGATTAGCCCAGGCACTCTCAGCATTGTACCCCAATGGCACAGATGAAAAACGCTCTCGTTGATGGTGTTTTAGCAAGAAAGAAAGGACTTGGATTTTAATTTTTTAAACCCCCTCCCCGCAAGCAAGGAGGGGGATGGCGGTCATTGGTGTCAACTAAATCGCGTTCATTTAGGCAGTACGAGTGCTTGCTTTTTAGATGTTCTCGTTCCCAGCCAGAGGCTGGGAATGCCTTATTGGCGGGCTGCAGCCTCCATACTTTGCTTGCAATGAGGCAGCAGCCCCAAAGAGTGCATTCCCATGCGATCGCATGGGAACGAGAAAAGCAAAGAAAGACCAAGAGATTTTGATGCTTGTTGGGATGCGGACGATGTAGATATGAATTATCTCCGTAAGGTAGCTTGGGGAGAGTACAAACGAGTGGGTAAGGAGATACTGCATTTCTGGGTCAATTTCTGCAAAAGTATAGTTAATTCTTAAATTTATAATTGCTGTTTGGGAACACTAAATCCAGAGAGTTTTAAGATTTAGTGGTAAGACTATGACTTCAGTGAATATTGCTGGATATCACCTCAGAGAACAACTCGATAATGGTTCCACCCTGGTTTGTCAAGGGGATCGACAGGCTGACTCATTACCTACAAAGTCTCTACAAGAATTTTTGCTCATAGCGATCGCTTTATGCAATGCCCTAGAAATAAGGCACTCTATGAAGATGGACTAATTAAATTTGATTGGGATGGGGGACATTGGCAGTGTGATATTACTGCAGTGAGGGCGTTATCTGCAACTTGTTTGTGGAAAGCGTTGCAGTACGGATTGATTTTACCTCCGCGTTTATAATCTTATGAGAGAAAATAACGTCCTTTCCTATAAGCTTTATTTATATGCATAAGTCTCCTTGGTTTTTTTTGGGTCAGATGGCTTTATCAGTGTTTGCTGCGGAGACGTTGATCATGTTATTGTTCATGGTCTTGCCAGAAATGCCTAAATTACTAGAGGCTTTGGTTGATTCCACTCTCCTTTCGCTGCTAATTGCACCATCTCTATATTTTTTTCTGTATCGTCCGTTAACGATGCAAATTACACAATGCTCTTTGATAGAAAAAGAATTACGACAATCACAAGCACAGCTACAACAACAGGCTCAACAACTAGAACAGACTCTCCAAAAGTTACAGCTTGCGCCTCAATTGCTAATGGCAGAAAAAATGTCCTCCCTAGGACGGACAGTGGCAGGTGTTGCTCATGAGATCAATAACCCTGTCAACTTCATTCATGGCAACCTAACTCACATCAGTAACTATATTCAAGCGATTTTAGCTGTGCTTAAACTCTACCAACAACATTATCCTCACCCGACACCAGAGATTGAAGCTTTGATTAACAAACACGACTTAGAGTATGCAATTGAGGATATACCAAAAATTCTGGCGTTGCTGAACCAAAATATGAATCAGGCGATCGCCTCAAGCTTGCGGGCGCT
>CAXTSI010000507.1:0-6359 GCA_964246695.1 uncultured bacterium | reverse complement strand
ATTAGCAATTAGCAATTAGCAATTAGCAATTAGCAATTAGCAATTAGCAACTAACTCAATGCACCAGTTTGATGATTGTCATACTGAGAAAGTTGGTATTAACTATGACAAAAATGATGGTAAACATAGTCATAGTAAAGGTTTGCCACTATTGTAGGTAATAGGGTTTATCCAGGTGTCAGCTATTATTTAGATGCTGGTAAAAAAACCGACACATTGTCATGCCTGTAACTTTTTCGGTTTTTCTACAGTCTTATAAGTGGACAGTACTCACGGCAACTCTTAATAGATGAATGCCGAGAGATTCCCTAGTTGATAGTTGATAGTTGATAGTTGATTGTTGTTTGGTGAGGAGTGCCAACCAACAACTCAACTCCAGTCGGAGACGCGCACCTGGCGGGTGACGCTCGTTCCTAGGCGTGCGATCATCGTAAGCGTTGCGATCTTCGGGTACACCAGCAGGGGAACGAGCGACACTCGTAGCGACCCTCGTAGCGCGACTCGTCTCACCGAGTGAGAAGATCGCGCTCTGCCAGTTACCTAGGCGTGGGAAACCAGGTGCAAGGACGGGCTCACCAACAATCAACAACCAACAATCAACAACCAACAACTAACATTTGATATTGTCCTTAAGGTGCATACTCTCCTGGAAAAAGTCATGAAAGCTAACCTCACCAATCTACCCACCTCCGCCGTACAATCACAATATACCAACATCGATACTTTAGTACAGTTGCTACGTAAAGAAATGCAAACCGAGGTGAAAGCAGCACCAAACTGTGTGGAAGCTGTAGCAAAGCGCGTAGCAATAGAAGTGGAGCGTATTTGTGAGAAAAGCTCCCGTATCCAAAAATCAGGACAAATCAAGTCTTGGAAGGTGAATTTGGCAAGGCATCGTCTGCAAAAATGCCTGCGTTACTACCAACTGGGTTCAAGACAAGGGCGCGTGGAGTTACATAGTCATTTGAGTGCTATAATTTACCGCCACATTGTCGTGTCAAGCTGTGAGTTGGGATTTGAAGCTCGTTACAACCTGATTGAAGATTTCCTGCAAGCATTTTATCTTGAAGCTATCAAAGCTTTCCGACGGGAAAACGAATTACCAGATGATTACACTCCCCGTACTCTTTTGGAAGTAGCAGAATACATGGCTTTTACAGAGCAGTATGCCAAGCGCCGCATAAGTTTACCTGGTGGCGCGAATCAGCAGTTGGTTATACTGCGTGCCCAAGGTTTTGCCCGTCGCCAGCCCCAGGAAACAACTGTTGATATTGAACAGGCGGTCGAGTCTGGCAAAACCGAAGACGCAGAATCTTACCAGCGTAACTCAGCAGTGCAACAAGTACGAGCGCAGATGCTCGTACAATCTAACTTCGATCTGGCTGAAGATTCTGAGCGCGATCGCGTTATTTCTGAATTAGTCAAATACCTGGAAACTCAAGGTCAAGGTGACTGTGTGGATTACCTAGCATTAAAACTCCAAGACCTTCCTGCACCAGAAATCGACGAAATTCTCGGTCTAACCAGCCGCCAACGTGACTATCTGCAACAGCGTTTTAAATACCATGTGGAAAAGTTCGCTCGTGCCCATCAATGGCAATTGGTACATCAATGGTTGGGCGCTGGTGTGGAGCAAAAGTTGGGCATGTCCTCTCAACAGTGGGAATACTTTTTGAGTCAACTCTCCGAACAACAACGGAAAATCTTGCAACTAAAAGGTGCTCATCAGAGTGACCAAGCGATCGCCAAAGCAATCAAATGCACTCCCAAACAGTTGCAAAAGCGTTGGACTCAACTTTTAGAACTAGCGTGGGCTATCCGCAACGGTAGTACTGAAGTCCAGGTAGGTTAAAGCCGTGAGCACTTACATCAAAAAGAACGCAATCAGCCCCACAACACGGGCTTTTTGTGCGATCGTCCGGGTCTAGCTTATGCAAGCGATAGCAATGCCAATTGGTCTTGACGCGATCGACGAGCGTTTCTACAAGCGGCTAAATTCTCACCGATAACCTTTAACTAAACTGTATTGTATGATAACTAACGAATCATATCTTAATGTTAATTAGTTATTTTCCAGCGTGTAGATTACAATGAAATTAAACAAGCACATCCTTACAAACGTATAGTTAATAACAAGGCAGCCTAAATCCAGATGTTTGACGGCTTTTGGGATAACGTATCTCGCTACCTGCGCTACTTGATTACTATTCTGTTAGGCGTTTTGCTAAACTCGTTTGCGCCATTAGCGCCGCTTTTTAAACGCCCAGTCACCGCGATCGCGCTGTTGAGCTTTTTTGTAGGTAGCCTCGTGTTCATTTCTCTTACCCTGCGAGCGATGCTTGGTTTGAGTACAATTTAGACTAAGATTATACAGGGGGTTTGCTGCCCTAACCAAGTTGAATCTATTTTATTTAGTACAACCTCTGTGAGGAGGCATAATTAATATGGCTACAAATCGCCGCGTTTCCCGCGTTGCAGAACTGATCAAACGGGAAGTTAGCCAAATGCTGCTCAACGGTATTAAGGATGACCGTGTGGGTTCAGGCATAGTCAGTGTTACTGATGTTGATGTTTCTGGAGATTTGCAACACGCCAAAATCTACGTCAGCATCTATGGTACAGATGAAGCTAAGGCAGAAACAATGGCAGGCTTAAAGTCGGCAACAGGTTACGTCCGCAGCGAACTCGGTGCGCGGATGCACCTGCGTCGCACACCAGAGGTATTGTTTGTCGAAGACCTCTCTATAGAACGCGGTACTAAGGTCCTGTCCCTATTGAACAAACTCCAGCAAGATCGTCCGCCAGAAGATCCTGACCAGCAGCAAGAGGGTAGTCTCAGTTCTTGATTGGTAATTCGGGGGTATAACCCCCCCATTGCTCGTTCCCAGGCTCCTGCCTGGGAATGCAGTCGTAGGGGCTGCTGCCTCTGGTAGATTTTTTATAGACCCACCTGCATGCGCTGCGTTCCCATGCCGAACTTAGGAACGAACGAGGTGTCCAACAAGTTTTTCAGCGCAACTTGTTTTGCTTCTATTTCCGCATTTGGTCCTTCAGATAATTGTTCTGCTGGTTCGCCAGGAATTTTCCATACCTTGGGCATAGTAGGATTGCATTGCTAGGCTGATCCGAGTCTAATGTAAGGTAGACTCGAAGATATCCGCCCTGAAGGCAGTTTGCTCCCATGTCTCGTTGGTTCAACATCGCAGGTCCGTGTAAAGCTGACAAACACTACATGCTGTCAGCTACAGCTCGTCTTCCCGATGTGGAGCAGATCATTGAACAAGAAAGCTATTTTGTCGTTCATGCTCCTCGCCAAACAGGAAAGACTACTGCAATGCTAGCACTGGCAAAACAACTGACTCTAAGTGGACGCTACACAGCAGTAATGGTATCAGCAGAAGTTGGAAGTGCGTTTAATCATGATGTAGGTGTTGCAGAAGTGGCGTTAAATACCAATGCTTTATTGCAGGCGTTTCTGGTATTTTGGCGTCAGCATGGGGAACCGTTATTAGGCAGTGCAGCATACCATGAAATAGCACCACATATAGTGCTAATGGCATTTTTACATCGCGTTGTCAACGGTGGTGGAACCTTAGAACGAGAATATGCAATTGGAAGCGATGCGCAAAGCGCAACGGCAAAGCCGAACGCATGGATTTATGTTTAAGATATGGTTCTACTACTTTGGGGATAGAATTAAAAGTATGGCGTGATAAAAAGGGTGACCCTCAATCTGAAGGGCTGGAACAATTAGACTCATATTTAGCGCGATTGGGATTAGATTTTGGTTGGCTATTTGTATTTGACCGACGTAAAAATGCACCACCAATTGAAGACCGTTTATCAACTCAAATTATCGCCACAAAAAATCACCGTTCTATTACCGTTATTCGTGCTTAAAGCGATCGCCAAAAGGCAAAATATGCGCCATGATTGACGAAATAGGGCAATTCAAAAAGGAGAGATTCTGATGCAATCAGCGTTACGGATTGAGATTGATCGGCTGTCAAAACTGGAACTCAAGCTCAGTTCCAGTATGAATCAAATCGCTGCTGACTTAAGTGCCATATCCATCAAGATATTTTGGGCGCTGCGTTCTGCTTCCTCAGGACTAGGACGGCGCTGGATATAATGACCATCTGAGTGCAGATCCCAAGCTTGACGGTTATCTGCCAGCATAATATTCAAGATTTCTTTTAGGTCTTTGGCAATATCTGGGTCTTCAACAGGGGTGACTGCTTCCACTCGTAGATCTAGGTTGCGATGCATCCAGTCGGCGCTACCGATAAACACCTCCTCCTGTCCGTTGTTGTGGAAGTGGAAGATACGGGAGTGTTCCAAGTAACGCCCGATAATGCTGATTACCCGGATATTTTCACTTACTCCTTCAATTCCAGGACGCAAACAACAAACACCCCGCACAATGAGGTCAATCTGTACCCCAGCTTGAGATGCTTCATACAAAGTAGCAATAATTTGCGGGTCAACTAGGGAATTCATTTTGGCAGTAATGCGACCATTACCGTTTTGGCAATGTTCGATCTCACGTCGGATCAAAGACACGATGCGATCGCGCATATTTACTGGTGCTACTAACAGCTTGCGGTAGGAGTGCTTTCGAGAAAACCCTGTCAGGTAGTTAAACAAATCTGTTAAATCAGATCCCAAATCTTCTTGGCAACTAAACAACCCAATGTCAGTGTACAGTCTGGCAGTTTTGGGATTGTAGTTACCCGTACCAATGTGAACATAGCGGCGAATGCGATCGCCTTCAAGGCGTACTACCAATACGATTTTGGTATGAGTTTTCAGACCCACCATGCCATAGACCACATGTACACCAGCATTTTCTAACTTGCGTGCCCAGTTGATGTTGTTTTCCTCGTCAAAGCGGGCTTTCAACTCCACCAGCACCACAACTTGCTTCCCATTCTCTGCCGCCCTCATCAAAGCTTGGACAATGGGTGAGAAAGAAGTACGATACAGTGTCATTTTAAGGGCAAGTACATCCGGGTCAACCGCAGCTTGGATAATGAACTGCTCCACTGATGCTGTGAAGGAAAAGTAAGGATGGTGTACCATCAAGTCAGCTTGGCGAATGACCGAGAAAAAGTTTTTTTCATCCTCCATCTTCAGTAAAGCCTTCTGGATGTCAAGCTCATTGACTGATTTCAAGCGGTGAGGAATCACAAAAGTCCAAGGTCTATCTTTCAGTTCAGGAAGCGGTAATGCCATCAAAGACATTAAATCTCCCAAGTTTAGTAACCCTTCCACCTCATAAACATCTGTGTGTGTCAACTCCAGTTCTTGCATCAGCATCTCTCGGATTAAGTTGGAGGTACTCGATTGAATTTCTAGACGTACCACAAAACCATCGATCCGACGTTTGCGGACTTCCTGTTCAATCGCCTCTAGGAGGTCATCAGCTTCATCCTCCTGCACTGGAAAATCAGCATCGCGGGTAATCCGGAACAAGTGGTACTCCTGAATTTTCATTCCAGGGAACAACAACTCTAGATTATGAGCAATCACTTGTTCCAAAGGTACGCCACTCCAAATACTGAGTTCGTGGCTGTTATGCTGCTGCAACTCTTTAGGGAAGGCAATAAATCGAGGGAAAATGTTAGGCACTTTCACCCTGGCAAAACGTTCTACCTTAGTTTCAGGGTCTTTGACTATCACTGCCACATTTAAGCTTTGGTTGGAAATGCGGGGAAACGGATGCCCTGGATCAACAGCTAATGGTGTCAGGACGGGAAAGACACGCTCTTCAAAGTAGTGTTGTAAATAGAAGCGCTGCTCTTGGTTTAAATCGGTGTAATTGAGGAGATGAACGCCGTGTTTAGTTAACTGAGGGCGCAGTTCTTGCTCAAAGTGACGATGCTGCTCCTTCACCATCGGACGGAGGGACTGTTCGACCGCATCTAACTGTTCTTGGGGTGTGCGCCCATCCGGCGATAACTGGCTGACCTGTGCTTCTTTGAGTTCCCTCAACGCTGAAACTCGCACCATGAAAAATTCATCTAGATTGGAGCTAAAAATTGCTATAAATTTCAAACGTTCCAGAAGTGGCGTTCGGGAATCCATTGCTTCGTGTAGCACCCGATTATTAAACTCTAGCCAACTCAGCTCTCGATTGAAGTAATACTGCGGGTCGCTCAGATTAATTTTTGATTCGCTTTTCTTGTTCTTAGCCATGATAAATAATCCTGAAAAAGTCTATTTTGCTTCTATTAAAAAACATACAATTTTTTACTATTAAAGTTTTCTATAATACCATTTCTTTCAGGTTTATTGAAAATTTTAGAAAGTAAATTAGTAGGGTGGGCACTGCCCACCTTCTTAGGAAATTGGTGGGC
>CAXTSI010000506.1:0-6367 GCA_964246695.1 uncultured bacterium | reverse complement strand
CAAAATTGGCTTGTTTGCAGTTTGAAGCGTTTATGTTTGCAGTTTCTTACAGCTATGCCATCCCAGGCACAAATCTCTATTTACGTCTTGCGTGGGAGTCTCATCCCATTCCTGAGGGACCTTGCCCAATTAAGCCGCCGCAAAATACAAATGTGTCGCATTTCAATATCACCATCGCGGAGCAGGATGGGGTACTCGACATTTTCAATTTTAATAATCCTCGTCGTAATATCCTTGATGACGAACACATTGCTGTATGGCAGGCTGGCAACTCTGGACCTAACGCCGGGAAAACCTGCGTTAGTTGGTATCGTACATGGTACAACGGGTCTGTACGACATGACGACTGCGTATGGTCAACATGTGGGTCGCCGCCATTTGCCCCCTTCGAGCCGTGGAAGGTGGATGTTGCTTATAAATATTTCCGTGATCGCTTGGACGCGCTCAAACAACTAATCATGTCCAGAGGTACCGCTCAGAACATAGCTGAAGGTATTATTTTGCTTATCGGTATGCTGCTTATCGTCGTTCTCGTATTAGCAGCAGTGTTAGCCGCTGCCGCTGCGTTGCCAGTCCTTGCCTTGTAACTGTTACGGCTTGCGATCGCCATAGTTTTTTCAGTAAGGGTGCGACTAACAGTCAATTGTAGTTTTTTACCATCGCTCCCTTCCCTTTACTCTTACTGCTGTCGCCATCGCCCACATACGCTAGACTCAAGCGCGTAGGCGAAGCCCACCGCAGGTATCGCTCCCCCACCCACCCTACTGACTATCCACCACATTCCGAGTAGCAACAGGAACATTGTCAAGAAAGTGATACCCCGTCAAGTCGCTTCGCTCCAAGTCAAAAGCTAAGGTAATAAGTCAAAAGTAAGAACCCCATAAATAAATTTAGGGGAACCTATAATAAGGACGTAGTATTTCTTGCGCACTTTCCGCTCGAAATACATTTTTTTCTTTCTCCATAAATAAATTTAGGGGAACCTGTACCTTTTTGATTTTTTTGACTTTTGACTTTTGACTTTTGACGAACCGAAGGGCGGTCAACCCTTCTAATGTCTTCACACTAACTCGATAAGCCCTCCAGTCATAGTTAATCCCTTGCTGGTTAGGCACATTCACAGCAATAACACGAGTATTCGCAGTAACACTACCGCCTGGACGGTCTAACACTACAACAACCTGACATGTCGTCTGAGGAATCGTCACTTGACCCTTAAGTGTACCCTGGGTGCCTAATGGTCCGGCAGTGATGTAGAGTTCTTTACCTCGCTTCGCGAGTGTACGACAATATTTTTCTAAACCTTCCCAAGTGTGGCGATTATTATCCGGCGTTTGCGGCATCATGTTAGTCATCAAGAAAGTTTCACTATTGTCCTGGGCATTCGTTGTCCGATCGCCCGACGGTGCAATGTGACCCTTATCATACCCTGACCGACTGTAAACACTCTTGCTCACCCGTTCCCAACCAGATGGTAATGTATCGTCAGGACGAAAGTCATTTTGACGATCCATATGTCCCAACCATGACTTATTGAGTTCCCAACTTACCCAATTAGCAGTTCCCTTGCTGCGGTTGTAGGAGAGTGCATACTGGGGCTTTACCATGAGGTAATTATCAGGATTGCTAACACTCGCACCACTGGGATTTCCCAAGGTGAGGTGAATACTTGATGATGATGTTGTGAGACTGGCGGAACGGTCAATAGAAGAGTGTGAAGCAGTGGAGTCAAGATAAGGCTGCCACCATTTATGAGTGAGTATTCCTACTGCAATAATAATTGTCAGTGGTGCAAAATCACGTATTTGACGGGCAATCCAGCTTTTCATGGGTCTATAAAAACAGTGGTGATGCTGCTTTTAGTTTTCCCCGGAGCAGTCCTTTGCACAAACTTGAAGAGGGGAAGATACCACACTCTTTTTATTCATCAAAGAAAAAGCGCTCTTTTAGATGTCAAAGAGCGCCATCATAGCGTATTTTTTATTACTGCTGTTGTTGACTGATTCGCTCTTTGCAACTCAGCTTCAAATTCCTCATCCGTAGTGCAAAGTACACCCGGTCTTTGGTCTAGCCTATCCATGTACTTATGGAACGCCTCCGTGTCGTTTGGGTGCGTTCTAACATAAGTCAGTAGCTCTTTATCTGGCATTTGGTCAAAATTGAGTTGAGTCATTTAATCAAGACCTCCCCGCTTGGAAAGATTTCTACTTCAATGAATGCCAATCAATACGAAAATCCGTTTAGTACGTTCGTCCAGTCGAACTACGTTGATTGGTTGCATTAAATTGCTTGCTCTTACACATCTGCGATAAAACGCTTTTAACTGCTCTGGTGTTGGTTCCATTTCACCTCCGTTCTTGTTAGTGGGTGGATAAACTTTATCCACCAAGCGTCATAATTACGCCGCCATTAATTCCGCTCGAATTGCATATTGCTTCAAGCGCTCCCAGTCAGAAAGCGTCAATTCATCAAAGGGTTTATCTAACAACTGGTCAATATCAACGGACTCGGTTGCTGTGTCGGCAACTAGTAGCCCAGCAATTGCTACAATCAGCAGTTGTGCCTCCGCTGCGGTGTTGCACTGGGGTTGTGAGTCGGTGTAGCTTGATTGAACTACCCAAGAGCCATCGATAGCTTGGTAAAAAGTACCGAGTAGATGATAGCTGTGCCACACGCGGTAGAGTATACCCCAGGTGCTATCAATGTCTGAGTCAATCTCGATTTCAGGGACTACGGCTTGGGCAAGGGCATCGATGTGTGCATTGAGTTCGGCTTGCGCTATGGTCTGTTCGTCAATGCTGACGAGAAGAGAATGTTGTAGCATAGGTTTAAGTTCGTAGTAATAAACTGACAAAAACGATCGCACTGCTTACCAGGCTTTAGGCGGTCGTTTTTGTTACTATTTCAATATATCGATTAATCGACTATTCGTCAAGATGATTGACAGATTAAAGGATAATATGTTTAAGCAGGTGAATGACAATAGGAACGGAAAGACCATATGACAGCAGTAATTATGAAAGCTCCCGTTCCTCCCAAATTCATCAAAAGAGAAGAAAGACGGGCTGTGCAAAACGCAAAGGTTAAAATACGGTGCCGACTACAAGACTTGCTAGATGCCCAAGAGTTGACTAAATCAGCCTTGGCTCAAGAAACTGGTCTGACTAGCGCGGCAATTAGAGGATTGTGCGAAAACACAGCCAAAAGATACGACGCAGATACTCTAGCTGTGTTGTGCGACTTTTTTGGATGTGATATGGGGGAACTGTTTGAAGTTGTGTCTAAAGATGGGGAGGAAGCGGCATAAGCACAAGAACTGGCATCCGGAGCATACAAGCGCCATAACTTGCATGAACCTTGACAACTCAAAATTTTTGGGATCTGTTCATAAACGATTTACTTGCATACAGACTTAAGACAAACAGAAATTTATCCCACCAGTGATGCAAAACCCCCACTGCTAGTTTCTCAGGCTTACCAGTAGGGGTTATTTATACAACTGTTACTACAGTATATGAATCTAATCATATCAGATTCCCCTGCACATAGCACGGGGACAGATGCTTTACGGGAAAAACCTACATTTGAACAAGATGTTAGTACCCAACAAGTCTCCTTAGAGTGGATTCAAAGCCTGTCGCCAGAATTAAAAGACGCGGCGTTGCTCAGGTTTTGTAAAACGGTAGAGGCAAAGCCAACAATGGTGGAGTCATTTACGCTCAACCAAGTTCTGTATCGCACAATCTCAGGTAACACATTCACCGAGTCAGCCGAGTCAATCGCTGCAAGAACTGGGTGCGATCCGCCGCAAGGCGGCAGCGCTTCGCTATCGCAAAACCATCCTTAAAGGCTTGAATCAAGCAGTTGAGCAGAACATCTTGTCCGAGAACAAGCGCCCAGGAACCAGCACTGAATATTCTTTCAAACCAGTAGAAGAGTGGTTGCCACAGCCAGTAGTCCATATTAAGGACACCCAGAAAATTGGGGGTGATAATCTGGTACAGTTTCCTACTGACACTAAGGAAAACATAGTAGAAACCGAACCAGTCCATAATATGGACTACCTCGAAACGGACCCAAACACTGTTGTTGTTAATGAATTATTAGAACTTTCAACAGAAGAAGCTAGCGTCCCTAGGTCGGACGGGTCTGGAAAACACTGGAAATATGTGGGACAGGGACTACCTAGAGTTTATGTACCACCCGAACTTGACCAAGACACTGGTAAAAAGATTGAATCGATTCACGAGGCTACAAAAGAACCGCGCCAGTTCATCATCAAACACGCTGTAGAGTTGTTGTACGACAGGCTAAATAGAATCCCATCTGTTGCTGTTGAAAAGAAACCCGCAGCGCTTACCGCACTGTCGGCTGTTGCTGTTCGGACTGCTTCAGTACCAAGCTTTGTACAGAAATCGAACGACACACCAACTGATGAAGAACTAACTGAAACAATGAGGGAGTTGCGGCGACTAAGGATTGAAGATAATGCTACTGTGAGAGCGATGATAAAAAGGCTTTGGTGTAACTTCTCTGGTGCGTATGAGAGTATTAAACAGCGGGTAGATCGGGGTGAACCATTTGTAAACATTACTGGTGCTTTCGTAAATGCCTTGAAAAACGGGGATAAGCCGGAAGCTGCTGTGGTTGTAGAACAGGTGTTAGTGCCAACTTATAGCGTCGATGAACCCAGTACTGAAGAAATGGGGTTGATTGATGAGGCGATCAAAGCTGGTCGAGCTAGAGATAAGTATTATGGAACGTATGGATGGCTAGTGATTAGACTCACTGGACACTCAGAATCGTGGAGAGATTTTCTTTACAAATAGCGTGGACAATACCAAGCACAATATAACTGGTCTATCATTTTAACAACACCATGCCTGCTGCAATGGGGTCAAAATTAGGGGGGAAGGTAGTGGGACAGGGGTATTTATCAGAGATAAGTTTACACGTCTGCTGATTAGTAATCTTATCTGTGTAGCAAATACTAGGTTAAATAGCTGACACCTGGCTATCCTCAGTTTACCTACTTTTCGACCTTAACCGAACCGTATTGGCGTAACCCCTATCGGGATTCCAAGGATCTGCATAACGTATTTCCTCTTCTAATCCTTGCGGCACAAGGTTTTGATATCTAAAGGCAGCAACAAAGCCTTTCATCCTTACCAACTAAGGGTTTCATCTTTTTGATAGCTCCAGATCCTTAGAATCGCGGTTGAGCGTTTAAAAATCTGCACCCCCACCGGAAGGTTGCAAATCCCAGTCTCCCCTAGCAATCCCATCACGAAGATTGCGTGCGTATTCATCCCATATTCCATGAGCAGTTCCCGACGCCCACGTCGAAACTGCCCCGGCTGTGCGCGGTCCTCGAGAGTCAACGTACAAGTAAAGCCGATGAGTGTAATTGTTTTCGATAAAGGAGAAGGTAATTCGCCGTCCGGCACCCTCGAAGTGTCCGGGCAGAGATACGAAGGTAAAACTTGTCTTGTCGATACTTTCCACTCGAATGGGGTTATTACCGTTTGGACCCTGTAAATTGCACACCTTGTTGACCGTGAGCTTACCAGGACATCCGGAGAATGGGAAGTATCGATCAAAGTATGTAGTGGCCATTCTCGCTATAATCTCTGCCCCAGGCTGCGGCGGGTAGGTTAGAACATAGCCAAACTTATACTCGAAGTTATCTGGGGAGCCTTCATCCGGATCGGGTTCCACAGGACGTGCAATCAAAAGCGGCTTAACAGACTGAATTTTAGTTGGCTCTTTGGCAAGTGCTGGAATATTAAATATTCCAGATAGTAAAGCCAGTCCGACAAAAGCAACGGGTGCTCTAAGGCAACTAATACGCATAGTGATTTCTCCTTGTTAAATATCACCTCTGTTTACTTCTCGGTGTCAGGCGTGGGAGTTTTATGCCAAAGCCACCAATTCGTTACAAAACTTCATCTTCAGGTGCGTTCGGGTCCCATATGCGATCGCCTGTATGTCTTCACCAGTATCGGCAATACGTTATCGCTTGCGCGCTCCTTCACGGATACAGGCGTGTGTGAAAAGCACAGCAACTCGCTAGCGTTCGACTATAATTAATGCCAAAATTAAAAGATTTTACTGACTATCCATTTTGTTCTCGACTACATCCTGAATAGCTGGGGGAACATGGTCAAGAAAGTGGTAGCCTGTCAACCCTTCTAGTGTCTTAATACTGACTCTATAAGCTTTCCAGTCGTGGTTTATCCCTTGCTGGTTAGGCACATTCACAGCAATGACACGAGTATTAGCAGTAACACCACTGCCAGGGCGGTCTAATACAACCCACATTCCGCACCCTCAACTGTCACACCTCAAAAAATAGTACATAGGATCT
>CAXTSI010000505.1:0-6388 GCA_964246695.1 uncultured bacterium | reverse complement strand
CTCTCATTCCATTTGATTTGCGTTCTCTCATATCGCTTTTAGTCTAAACTCCAGTCCCATGCGATCGCTATTTTTTTGATCGCTATAAGTGGTTAGACCTCTCTCCAAACCTCTCTCCTACGAGGAGAGAGGCTTTTATTTTCTCCCCTTCCCTAGAAGGGAAGGGGCTGGGGGTTAGGTTTCATAATTTTTGCGTGAGATTCAATTCCTGAAATCATCAGTTAAGCTGATTTAGATACTAATTGACGCTCTTTTCTCCAGCTTTGAGGAGGGACTCCGTGGTGTTGACGAAACTGGCGGGAGAAATGACATGCATTTTGATATCCCACCGATGTAGCAATGTGTTCGATTGTCTGACTGGTATTTTGGAGTAACAAGCGTGCTGCTGCCATTCGCCGCTTAACAATCCAACCGTTCACAGTTTCTCCCGTCTGCTTAGCTACTCTGTTGGTTAAGTAAGCTGATGAGTAACCAACTGCCTCAGCAACATCGCACAAAGTAATCCCTTGCTGATAATTTGCTTCAATAAAATCGAAAACTTCTTTAAGTTGGGGAAGCGATGGGAAAAATGACTGCGGATCTTTTGATGGAGGCGTGATTACGGATGAAGGTTGAGGAATTTGCTGATAGCAAGTATTGTACCAGTACTGCATCACTTTAGTTTGCTTTTCAAGTCTGGTTGTGATTGCTCTTAACAACTCCTCTACTGTAGCGGGTTTAGTAACATAGTCATCTGCTCCTAAGTCCATACCTTTACGGATATCTGCCTTAGTGTTGCTGCCGGTGAGAAAAATGAACGGAGTAATTGCTGTGACAGGATCTTGACGCAGTGCAGCCAAAACGCCGAAACCATTCATATCCGGCATCATAATATCGCAAATTACTAAGTCGGGTAAATTTTCTTGTGCTTTCAAGATCCCAACCCTACCGTTTTCAGCACCTATAGTGTAAAAACCTTCAGCCTCAAGACCGTCTAAGAAAATGTTGCGGGTTATGGCATCATCTTCAATTACTAAGATTTTTTTTGACGATTCGTGCATCATGTTCAATCACTAAAATTTATGAGAGCGAATAATTACTAAATTTGTCAATAGTCAAAAATTCAACTATGGACTTTGGACTAAGCTAAGCGACAGGACATTTGTTGATGGCAGCTTGACAGTAAAAGCAGTGCCTACACCAACTTCACTTTCCACAGCAATTTGACCGCCATGTAATTCCACAAGGGTTTTAACAATGGATAGCCCTAGTCCAGTACCAGGGATACTGTCAACATTACTACCTCGATAAAATGGCTCAAATATTTGTTGTTGATCTATTACCGGAATACCAATTCCTTTATCTTTAATTTTAAAAATTACATGCTGTTTTTCGCAATCAAGTTCAAAAATAACTTTGCTGCCTACAGGAGAATACTTCGTAGCGTTTGAGAGCAAGTTCGTGAGGATATGCTGTAGGAACTTTGGATCTAAATAGGTAGTTGTGCAGTCACCAAGGCTGACAAAATTGATTAACCTTTGGTTACCACTTGCCAACTGCATCTGTGCTACAATATCACGACAAAACTGATGAAGGTTGAGGGGTCTGGGGTCGCACTTTAATTTCGCTGCTTCTGCCCTACCAAACAACAAAATTTCATCTAGTAACTCACTAATTTGTTGAACAGCTGCTTGAATTAAATCGAGATAAGAGCGGTTTTTCTCTTCAGTCCATTGGTGAAGATGACGCCTGAGTAAGTCAGCAGAGAATGCAACAATATTTAGCGGAGTCCGGAATTGATGGCAGAGGGTGGAGACAAAGCGTTCTCTAACTTCACTGAGTCGTTTTGCTTGTTCAAGAGCTTGACGCAGCTCTGACTCTGCCTGTTTATAATCGGTAATATCTATGGCTGTGAGCATTTCGACTGGCTGACAACCAAAATCAAGCACTCCATCAAGCACTTCCATTGTGCAAGCTAGCCAACGTACCATACTATTTTTCGTGAGAATTTGCATTTCCTGGTACTCACTACTAGGTGCTCCATCTTGCTTATGGACCTGCCTCAACTTTTTGCTCTTAATCAGTTTATCAATATTAAAGTTATTTATTAATTCGTTTCTCGTGTAGCCAGTGAGTACCTCGGCTGCCGGATTTACATAGCAAATATGCTTTTCTTTAATCAAAAAAATGCTAGCATCTGTCGTTTCTGCCAAAGTACGAAATCTAGATACATTCAGCTTTAATGCTTCCTCAGTTCTTTTGGATTCAGTAATGTCCCAAATACTCCAGACTCTGCCGATAATTTTGTCACCTAAACGGTGCGGCTCAGAGTAGTGTGCGAAAATTCTTCCATCCTTTAATTCTATTAGATCGTAGCTCTCCCGATCTAATTTGTTGGACGTTCCCCAAACAACCTGATGAAAAAGTTCTGGATCTTTTACTTGGCTCTCAAAAAAGCCTTTGACTCCGTCACATTTCTTGGAAATAGCAACCGCTTTCGGGAATTGCCACATCTCTAAAAATTTCTGGTTGCAGTAAAGGACTTCTCCCTCAAAGTTGACTGCAAGTATGCCATTTGCTGTCGAGTCGAGGGTGGAACTAAGTATACTAAGAGATGTTGCTAGTTCTGACTTTGTATTTTGATATTCATCAACTTCCTGTAGCAAATCCTCCTCGACATTAAATGATTTATCTATGTCCTGTGGCACACTCAACTCTACCCCAGAACTTAAGTTCTCCTGAACATTCCTTTCACGGACAAAGGCGCAAATGAACTCTCTACCTTGGTGTTCTGCATAAGAAATGGTGATTTCTACCGGAAATATCCGACCCCTCTTTGTCTGATAACGAGATTTATAGGTGAGCAAACGCTGTTGCTTCGTAGACGCAGAAAAATTTTGCTTGAGATATTGCCATTGCTCTGACCAATCTTGCAGCGAAAAATCTACATCCAGATCTTGCAGGGTCATGGACAGTAATTCTTCACGGGAATATTCACTTGTACAGCAGATCGCATCATTCACATAGAGGATCTGCGCGTTAACTCCCACGCAAAAGGCAGCTTCTACAGCACTGTTAATTAGAATTTCAGCAAACTTTAACTCCTCCTCCTGTGGCAGTAATTGAGAATTAGATTCAATAAATCTATATTTGCCGAAAGTCATAGCTCTCTTTCACCCTTGAGAATTCGACACCATAATTGTCACTGGGCTTGTTATCACAAGTTTGCTAAATTTACTGTTAGGTTCGTCACTTAATTAATTATTACTATTAGATTAACTTATCAAAAATTCTTTGCATTTCATACAACTTCACTAAATCTTTAAAAGCCTCAGAGGTCTTCATGGTTACGTTATAAAAAATACATCTAAGCTACATCTTGTCTCTCTTGCTGATTCCAGCCATATTATGAGCTTGAAATCTGCTTTCTTAACTGAAATACGTCGAAAATCTTTTCCTCCACTCACATAATATTTTCACTGATTCTGCGTAATTATTACGTACTTATTATGTATATTAAGTAGCTCTAAACTTCGAGAGCTTCTACTTTTTTGCGAAACCCACGATCGGCAAGTAGCTAGCAGGTTCGGAAGGTCTGTGACAAAGTGTTCAAGATAGATATCTTTAATTATTTGCTGAATGCACATTTAGTTTGATTTTGGTAGGCGTGAATATGCATAGCAGTATAAATGGACATATTTTTTATCATAAACTTAATTCCTCTTAACTTACTTACTCATCTATCTAACTATGAGATAAATGTTCAATTCATCAGTCAAAAGAAACACATTTAAGTTTTGTAAAGCACGTGCAAATGATTAGTCATCTACCACAAGAAATAAAGTTTGTAAACCGTCTTTGTATCCAGAAGAACAAATATTGTGTCGATCAGTAAATAAGCTTAGACTGCGATCAAACTTAAATTCGCTAGGAAGTTACGTTTTTTTCCGATATACGCAAAATATATTGTGATGTAAAATACACATTTTTTTGTAATCTATCAAAAGATAGAATTTATGTTTACTTAGGAATTAATGTTAAAAATGGCACAAACAAAAGCTAAAAAATAGACAAGCCGATCAAAAGATTTTTCATTGCAGGTTTATGTAAAGCTTTTGTAATCTTGTTGGTATAAGCACAGTTCTAATTGTTTCGTTCCCTATACAAGCTTTTTAGTGACGGCAAAAGCGGTAGTTAATCGAGCTGGATTAGAAGTATTAAATAACACATTCTTGGAGAAGCATTCTAGCGACTGTAAGCGCAAGCGCAGTTGAAGTAAGCAAGTTATCACCCTTTCCACAATTCAGTAAGTACGTATAAGCAATGAGTCCAACCAATACTCAAATAACCTCCCCAATCAGTACAAAGCAAAACCAAGAAATTCAACTGAATGGTCACTTAGTCAATGGTCATTTAGAGTCTCCAATCGAGTCTACGGACGAAGCAGAGCGTTTGCCGACGGTTACTGATGTACTCGTCCAAATGCTGGAGAATTTAGGAGTTTGCTGCGCTTTTGGTGTTGCAGGAGGTGCAATGGCAACCCTTTGGGGTTCGCTGTCGAATAGCACAATGCAAGTGCTTAACTGTCGCCATGAATCAGGGGCAGCCTTTGCAGCAACTGAAGCCTATTTTGCGAGCGGTAGTCCAGCGGTAGTGTTCACCACAGCCGGACCTGGGATCACCAACTCCTTAACCGGGTTATTTGCAGCCCGTGGAGAAGGCGCAAAAGTGATTCTCCTGTCGGCTTGCACCTCAGCACCACAGCGCGGACGTTGGGCAATTCAAGAAACTAGTGCCACAACATTGCCCACTGGAGGAATTTTTACCTCAGGAGAACTGTTCGACTATGCTACCACAGTCGAGTGCGCTGCTCAATTGCCACAGATTGTTCGCTCCTTAACTTTTGGACTGTCAAAACCAGGAGGGTTTGTTGCCCATTTGAGCATTCCCACCCTAGTGCAGTCAAGTTTGGTGGATGAAGCTTCGTTGCCCGATTTAGGCGTTTCTTGTTCTCTGGTATCGCCAAGCGAAGATGCGATCGCCAAAACAGTAGCTTTACTAAGAGAAGGACCGTTTGCCATTTGGGTAGGCTTTGGGGCACGTGATGCTGCTGCAGAAATTCTTGAACTTGCCGAGAGAACAGGCGCGGCAGTGATGTGTTCACCTCGTGGGAAGGGCATCTTTCCCGAAGATCATCCTCAGTTTGTCGGAGTCACAGGTTTGAGCGGTCATGGTTCGGTCATGACCTACATGCAACAGCAACCTCCTTTCCGCACACTTGTACTAGGCACACGCCTTGGCGAACCAACTTCCTTCTGGAGTCCGACAATGGTTCCAGAAGGCGGCTTTATACATGTGGACATTGACCCAAAAGTACCAGGTATAGCGTATCCAAAAGCTGAAACCTTCGGTGTGCAGTCTGACATCAAAGTCTTTGTGCAAGCACTGTTGGACTGCAAAGACTTGATGGTAAGTGCGCCTACAGGTTTGCCGCTACCTCATCCTGCCGTTGAGGAAATTCCTTCAGGTGAAGAAACACCAGTCAGACCTGAAGTGTTGATGAAGGCAATTCAAAAGGTAATTGTCGAAGGAAGCGATGTGATCGTGATGGCAGAGTGCGGTAACTCCTTTATTTGGGCAACGCATTTCCTCCGATTTAGCGAAGCAAACCGTTACCGAGTCAGCACCGGAGTCGGAGCAATGGGTCATACTGCCACAGGAGTAGTGGGAGCTGCGATCGCACGTTATGGCAAAGCCGTCGCCATTGTCGGAGATGGAGCAATGCTAATGAATAACGAACTCAACACAGCTGTGAAATACCAGATTCCCGCTGTGTGGATTGTACTCAACGACGCCCGCTACAACATGTGTCATCAAGGAATGGAAATGTTGGGAATGACAGGTGCAGATGCAACAATTCCTGAGGCAGATTTTGCCATAATTGCCAGCGGCATGGGAGCTGAAGGTATCCGTATCCACAAAGAGTCCGATCTCGAAGCAGCACTAGAAAAAGCGATGGCAGCCACTGGTCCCTTCGTAGTTGATGTATTGATTGACCCAGATCGACGTGCACCATCTAAAGGACGCAACCAAGGTCTAGCAGCACAAGGAGCAAAATCAACTCCAGCTAAAAAGACCGCCGCCCATGCTTCATTTCCAAATATTTAATGAATTGTTAGTGGTTAGTAGTTAGTGGTTAGTGGTTAGTCGTTAGTAGTTAGTCGTTAGTGGTTAGTGGTTAGTAGTTAGTCGTTATTGTTTACAACCAACAATCAACAACTAAGAACCAACAACCAACAACTATCAACTAACAACCAACAACCAACAACCAACAACTAACAACTAACAACCAATAACTAACAACCAACAACTATCAACTAACAACCAACAACCAACAACCAACAACCAA
>CAXTSI010000504.1:0-6401 GCA_964246695.1 uncultured bacterium | reverse complement strand
CCCCCCACTCCCCACTCCCCACTCCCTACTCGTACTCCTTAATGCGTGGTCGCAGCCCCAATAGCGTTAAGAGCGAGATGATAACAGCCACAATAGGGGTAGTAATCTCAAAACCGTCTACTTCTTTGAAGCCTTGTTCAACTGCCTTGTCGAAGGCTTGTTGGTTGATAGTGACGCTTTTGTCGTTAGCTTTTTTAAATTCGTCGAACGCCCAGTTTGACTGACCTGGGTTGTGACCCGTACATAAAGCGATCGCCTCAAGATGCTTACCGCTTTGTTCTAGCTTTTGAATCTGTTTGTCAATATTGAAATAGTTGCCGAAAGTCGAGAGGTTTGCTAACGCCGCTTCTCGTTCACCAGGAAAAGTGATATTGTTCAGTTCATCAGCTAATAAGCCTGTCAACCCATTTACCTTCTGACCCTGCGTCAATGCCGCTACAGTTGTTTCAAAGGTCTGACCATTAGGGATTTTGGCAATTTTAGCTGCATTGTTGAAAAAATCGGACTCGTGTTTGGCGGCAAATACTGTATCCAGCAGAGAGCGACTCTCATTAGCATTAGCAATGTAAGCTAAGGAACGGGCTTGTCGTAGCGCACGCAGTGACGTAAACGAATCCTCTTTTGCTACCTTTAAGTGGTACGCTGCTGAAAGGAATGACCGAGTTGTGAAGCCGAGAAAAAGGATAGCGA
Source organism: uncultured bacterium (assembly GCA_964246695.1). Lineage (GTDB taxonomy): Bacteria > Cyanobacteriota > Cyanobacteriia > Cyanobacteriales > Nostocaceae > Stigonema. The sequence continues at coordinate 5,711 of CAXTSI010000504.1, read as the reverse complement.
TCGCCGTCGCCCCTAACAACATAGGATTAAGAATGCGGCGCATCCGGTAGTTGAGGAACAGTTGAATTGCTACCAGTACAGCAAGCAGCAGCAAACCAGACATAACGAAGAGAAACAAAGCTCTTCCAGAGGCAGACCCCTGCTCGTCATAAGTACGATCCAGTTCTTTCGAGTTGGCTTGAGCCAGTGCATCCGCTGCTGGCAAAAGTGTGCTATCCATAATTTGGGCTGCTTGTCGGTAAGCACTCAACACTCCATTAGCATCACCGCGTTCGTGGAAATCCCGCGCCTGCTGGAGCTTGACAATGTAATCTTCTTGTGCTATTTGTAAGGTCTGAATCGGTTTAAGCTCTGCATCACCGTAGGTAATGTTCTGGGCAGCAGTAATTATTCGTTCGGAGAATGCCTTGCGTCGCTCCTCGTAAGCCGGTATAGCTCGTGGGTTTTCTCCTGGCTTGACAAGCAGTTCATTAACAGCGTTTGCATCCATGCCCGCCAAGCTATCCTTGATCCGCTGGGCGAGCATGATGCTCGGTACTGAGTCCTTGCCAACTGTCTGTATAGCGTGGCGCTGCCTTTGTACACCAGAAATAGTAGTAAGCACTAGCAGCAGACTAGCACCCCAAGTAACGTACAAGCCTGCCTTTAGCAGTTGCGGGGTGGTAAGTCTTCGTTTTACTAAAGGTAATGTTAAGCGCTGAGCTTTTCTAGAAATGGCTGTTATCTTAGTCATATTAAATTCTGATATTTATTCAGGCGATCGAACAACATTCGTAATAACCTAAGTTGCGCTCTTTTTAGAGTAAGGGCTGGTAATAGGTAATGGCTAATGGTAACAATTGCAATTAGCAATTAGCAATTAGCAATTACCAATTAGCAATTACCAATTAGCAATTACCAATTAGCAATTAGCAATTACCAATTACCAATTACCAATTACCAATTACCAATTAGTCTGACCTTGATCCGAGTCCAATGTCCGAGGGTGACCTCATCACCATCTTTAATTGGTACATCAACCATTGGCGTCAGTTCGACGCCGTTTAAGTAAGTCCCGTTAGTAGAACCGATGTCGCGCAAAACGAAAGTCCCGTCTGACTGGCGGTTTAACAGTGCATGACGGTGGGAAACAGCGCTATCGAAATCAAGGGCAACTTCTGGGTAGACGCCCCTTGGTTCATTGCGACGACCGATGAGGTGACTTGAACGATCCAGCCTGAAGGTAATAGGTGGTTGATTAGGTGGTTCTGGGCTTTCTGGACTTTGCAGTGACGGGTCAATGGTGGCGATCATCTCGGCAACGGATTTTGTAGCGGATGTAACGGATGGTTGATCTGTGAGTCCCACAGTTAAATTATCCGTTACATCCGTTGCCACATCCGTTGCCACATTTGTTGCCATTGGTGGCACTTCGCCGTGTGTTCCACTGAGGAAGTTGTAACCGCAAATTTCGCAGAAGTCGCCGCTATTGGGGTCATGTGGTGCTGTGCAATCAGGGCAGGTGATAGTAGGTTGTAGAGACGCGAAATTTGGCGTCTCTACAGTTTGCGATCGCGTATTCACGGTTAATGCTATTTCTGGAACACCCTGAATTTTGACACCACATTCCGAACAATAATCTGGTTCGGTTGAGGCGTGACCTTTTGGACATTGATAGACGGACATAGTTAGTTTGAAGACTTGGGAATACGAGTGAGTAGGGTGGGCAGTGCCCACCACATTCAGACTTAAGAAGACTTGGGAATGCGAGTAGTCTTAGTCGATCGCGTCTCCAGCGCCATTGCGTCTTCTTTTGCAACATCTCGCTTCAGCCGTACCGTACCAGTCGCCGCATCTTCTATATCGACAACTTTCTTCAGTAACTTGGCGGTTGCTTCGTTACCACATTCATGAGCAAGTTGAACTGCTTTTCCCAACTTGGTAGTAGCTACTTCTATATTGCCGCGATCGCGTGCCTCTAACCCTTCCTGAATTGACTGAGCAAGTTCTGCTTGTCCGGTATAATGAGCAACTCGTCTGTTTATTTTAGTAGATTTGGCATCGTCGTCAGTCCAAATCCCCAGGATGCGAGCTTCAGCAACTTTTGTTTCTACGCTGTTTACTGTATAAATCAAACTGGCTCTACCTGCCAACATCTCGTCCCCTACATTACCTGGCTGTACTTGAATACAGAAGTGGTAGTCGCGGGACTCGTTTTTACCCCATGCACCAGTCGGATAGTCGCAAACTTGGGTTTTTACCACTTTGGCGCGGTTGGTGAGGTCTACAATATCGGGGCTAACCTGCTTGCAAAACAACACCTTGGCAACCTGGGGAGTCCACAGGCGCAGGGCAACATCGGTGACATTTTTGCTCATGGCTTTTTCTAAAATCGCTCGGAAGTCAGCTTCAATCATTTCCGCATTCGGGATAATATCGGTAGTACCCAGTAATTTCCCTGAAATCTGTTGTAGCTGTTTTACCCGCCAATCGGTTCCCACGCCCCGACAGTCGCATTGGAAAACTCCTTCACACGCTTGTAAAACCTGATTCAGTTGCTTTTCATCGGAGTCATCATTTTGTCCGTCGGTAAGCAGCAATCCCTGACGCAAGGCATGAGGCATTTTCTCGAACTGTTTTAGGGCTTCAAACAGCCACTTAGAAATTACCGTGCCACCGCTGGCATTTATTTTTTTGATGGCAGCGATCGCCTGTTCTTTGTTTTCACGAGTAGCTTTTGACACCGGGAAAACGAGTTGAGCGTTACCTGTTCCAGTGACGATGAAGAAAGATGCATCCTCAGGCAGCAAATTCACGATTTTGTCCATTGCTCTTTTTGCTGCCTGAATCTTCTCGCCGCCCATCGATCCAGAGGTATCGCATATCACTCCAAACAGTCTGTCACCCGTGTCAGTGGCAGTCACTCCCTCGCCTTCAAGGGCGGTGACGGTCATAATTGCATGAACTTCGTTTGCACCCTGCGGTAAATACTGGTTTTGGAAGACTTCGGCTTTGAATTGGGTAGTCATAAGATTTTCTCAAAGTATTTCGTACTACAAAGTTTTTTTAAGATGTTAAAAAGCTGAAACTTTTATGGTGTGGTTTGCCTTCTCAGATAATCGCTTATATAACACAAATAACTTGCACAGCCAATTAGTTGTTGCATTTTTCGTAACCATCCGAGGTATTGCTTAACATACTGATAGGTAGGTGGTCACACAATTAAACTTAAAATGGGCGGGCAGGATGCCCACCCTACAAGATATTTAACGAATTGTGGGGTGGGCATCTTGCCCGCCCCAAAATACCAATTGCACTTGATGTTTATTTATGTCCATCTACTTAACTTCAAGCTAAGCTTCAATAATTTCGTAATTCATTGGAGAAGGAAAATGCGGCTGTCAAAAGTCACTTCTACCCTAGTAGCGCTATCACTTTTGTCTTCTGTTACCTTTTTATGAGTGCCTTTTTACTTTTGCCTTGTTTGGTGAGATGTTAACTGCTATCTAGTAACAAAATATATGTTGGCGAGTAATTTCCTCATAAGGATAGTACAGCAACGCTGATATTGTCGTGACCGCCAGAACGTAGAGCAAATTCCACCAACCTTCGCGCCACTGCAACCGCATCGGCATCTGAGTTGACAAGAGCATTAATTTGTGATATATCTTGTGCATAATTCCACAGTCCGTCGGTGCACAGCAGCAGATGCCCAGAACCGGGGATATCAAAATTCACTACAGACGCTTCCAGGTTCACCGCATCCGCCCCCAGCCAGCGAGTAATCGCATGAGCATGAGGCGATTTTCTGGCTTCGGCTGCGCTCATTTCACCTGACAAAACAACATCGCTGAGCCACGAATCATCCCTGGTTAGTTGCCGCGATCCATTGGGAGAAATCCAGTAAGCACGGCTGTCACCCAGCCAACCAATGGTAGCAGTGCGGTCAACAACCACAGCTGCAACAATTGTAGTTGACGGCGGTTCTGCGTCTGTAGTCTTATTGTATGGGATGACACATACCGATGCCATTGCCTTGGCAATTGCCAACTTCATCACCTCTTGTAGAGACACGAAATTTCGCGTCTCTACAGCAGCAGTTAACGCCATACAAGCACTTTCTGCTGCGGCTTTAGCTGCTACATCAGGTGAGTCAGAACTAGATACACCATCGCAAACAACGAGAATATAAGCATTTCTGCGATCGATTTGGGTACAAGCAAGGTAGTCTTCATTACGATGATGTTTTAGCCCTCGGTCGGTGATCCCCGCCAAATTAGGCGAAGTCACTACCTCAAACCTGTCATCCTGCCGATTTTCTCGCCGAAAGCCGCAGTGAGAACAAAAGCCATCAGCATCGATTTCCTCTGAACCAGCACCGCATTTTTCACATCCACCCGTTGATTTCGAGATGTCAATTAGAGGCGTACCGCATTCTTCACAGAAGCGATCGCCAACCTGTACCGTAGTGCCACATTTTGAACATTGCATAGTAATTGGTTCGTAGGGGCGGGGTTCCCCCGCCCTTACAGGGAGCGGGCAGTGGTGTAAAACGAGAATAATTAAATAAACTAAGCGCTCTCTGATAATTTTAATGAAAGCGCGAGCCTATTCTACAATTCGCATTCATGACTTCTATAGTCAGACTAAATCATTCATGAAAAATTTTAAGTAGCGTAGGGTGGGCACTGCCCACCAGATCCGGGTTTTGGTGGGCAGTGCCCACCCTACGTATATTTCTTAAATCAAATAGGATTCCTATAGTTGCAGAAGCTTTGCTTTCCAGACCAAGCTAATCGTTTAATGAATATAGCAGGGCAACAGCTTGGGGTTTATAGTAAATTATCATCGACTGCCACAGAAAAAGAATACTTAGATTTCTTAGAGCAAGTGCTGAAAGTAACAGCAGATAGTAGAGGTAAAGCACAGCTAGTTTACCCATTACTGGAAAAGAATACAGACAAATTCGACGGTGTGTTAGCAGAAATATTGCGTCGTTGGGGGACAAATAGACTGAGAGAAGCCCAAGCAGATGAGGTGAAATACTTAGCAGCAGATGTTGTCAAATTTAGCACTCAAATAGCACAATTCCCCTTGGGTAACAAAGCCAGCAATATGGAAATTGCCATCACTGGCTATGAAGTCGTGCTGAGTGTCATAACCCGCGAAGCCTTTCCCCAAGATTGGGCAGGAACGCAAAATAATCTTGGTAATGCCTACTGTGAAAGAATCACAGGAGAGAAAGCACAAAATATAGAATTGGCGATCGCAGCTTTTTCTGCTGCTTTGAGCGTCTACACCCAGCAAGCCTTTCCCCGATATTGGGCAACAACGCAATATAATCTCGGTCTTCTATAGTATCCAAAGCTACTAAAGCCTGGGGATAATCCGCCAACTGGCTGCGAAACTGACTAATTTCCTCTGGTGTAACGGTAATCATTTAATAATTTTAACCAGTAAATCAATACACGAAGTATTCAGCAATTATACATCTAATGCCTAATTATAGAGATGTGGCGTGAGCGATCGCACGACATCAACAGTAGGAACAATTTTGTTGTGCGATCCGCCTTTGGCGGCAGTGCTTCGCTATAACATAAGCATCAACAATTGCTGCCCAAATTATACTGTCAATGTAACAATTTTATCAAAACCAAATACCAATACCAACTAATTACTGACCCAAGGCAATAGGAATCAAAAATTCCCCACTCCCCCTACTCCCCCTACTC
>CAXTSI010000503.1:0-6414 GCA_964246695.1 uncultured bacterium | reverse complement strand
TAGTGGTTAGTGGTTAGTGGTTAGTGGTTAGTGGTTAGTGGTTAGTGGATAGTGGTTAGTGGTTAGTGGTTAGTGGTTAGTGGTTAGTGGTTAGTGGTTAGTGGTTAGTTGCTAATAGCTAATGGCAAGAGAACAATTAGCTATTAGCGGTTAGCCGTTAGCAATTATGGCTTTTGCGCGGCGATCGCTAATCTTGCTCCTTGCACTTGACGCAAGCGATCCATAACTGCTACAACCTGACCGTGAGTAACTTGCTCATCTGCGTTAATGACTACCAAACTTTCTTGGTTAGGACCAATTAATCCCTTCACTTGCTGTGTCAAGCCATCAAGAGTAATCGGTTTACGGTTCAAGCTAATTCCTCCTTTTTTATCTACCGTCACTGTAATTGGCGCAGATGCTTGTTTTTGTGCCGTGCCTGCTTTAGGTAAATTTACTGGCAATCCTTCCGAACGAGTCAAAAACAGCGTTGACATAATAAAAAACGTCAATAACGCAAACATCACATCAATCATCGGTACGACGTTGATCTGAAGTGGTGGATCTGGTTCATCTTGTAGGCGCATAAGTTTTGTCTCCTCTTTCATAGCGACGACGATACAGCAATTCTAGTTGTCCACCATACTCCTGAATCCGAGCAATTTGCCGTTGGTATAGTCCCCTGAAGGTGTTGGCAAATAAAAGTGTAAAAATAGCAACGACTAATCCTGATGCGGTAGCAGTCAAAGCTTCACTAATCCCACCCGTGACATTTGTTGTTCTCGTACCTCCGACATCACCGATATTGAGAGAAGCAAACGAGGCAATTAATCCTAACACAGTACCGAGAAGACCCAACAGTGGCGCAAGACCGATGATTGTCTCAAAGATATTTTGGAAGCGCTTCAGCACAGGTATTTCTGCTTGTGCTTCACTTTCTAACGCCAGACGAAACTCTTCTGGAGTTGGTTCTTCTAATTCCAAAGCTGCCAAAAAAATCCGTACAAGCGGCAAATCAGTATTTTGGTGGAGTATATCCAAAGCACTAACTACATTATTGAGACGGTAGAGATTCAGCACCTCCCGCACTAAACGGGTTTGACGGCTATTTATCCGCACCCAAAATATAACACGCTCGATAATCAGCCCTACTGCTAACAGAGAAAATGCTAACAAGGGCCACATGACAACCCCACCTGCCGAAAATAGATTACTAATTACCATACACTGCTGCTCAACTCCTCATGAAACTGACTCCAGCTTTTCATTGCTGCTTTGTGCTTGATTGCCATTGTCACTCAGGCGACCATCTTCCATATATATAATGCGATTGGCAATATCAAGGATACGATTGTCATGGGTCACTAACAGAATTGTACAGCCTTGTTCTAACGCTTGCTTTTGCATTAATTCAACCACATCGCGCCCAGATTGTTTATCAAGTGCTGCAGTGGGTTCATCTGCTAAAACGATTTTCGGTTGGCTAATGAGGGCACGGGCAATAGCTACTCGTTGCTTTTGTCCACCTGATAGATTCTCTGGGTAGTAATTCGCACGATCGCCTAAACCGACAGTCTCTAGCATGGCGATCGCTTTTGCATCCAAGTCCTGATTCAGCATTTCGTCATGCAACTCCAATGACATCCGCACATTTTCTTTAGCTGTCAAAAACTTCATCAGGTTATGCGCTTGGAAAATATAGCCAATCTGACGGCACCTTAGCGTTAAATGTTGCTTGCTAGATCCACACATCTCCCGTCCCAGAATTTTCAGACTACCGAATTGGGCAGAACGCAGTCCACCCATTAGCGTTAACAAGGTGGTTTTGCCCGAACCTGAAGGACCGGTCATAATCACAATTTCGCTTTTGTCTATTTCTAGGTTGATATCAAATAGTACTTGTTTCCGGAGTGCACCGTCACCAAAGTAATGGTTGAGGTTACGAACAGAGATAACTGGTTCAGGTGTGATTAGGTTAATTGGGTCAGAAGAAAAAGTAATTTTCTGCATTTTTTTATTATTTTAGGAGGCGGTGGTGAAAATCCTTAAGAAAGTCGTAACCTTGCAACCAGCACAGGTGGAATTTGACTGAATTTGGACCAACCAAGGAAACGATTGTTATCAGGATGGTTAACTGGAAAAGCAGGTTCTTCTAAGCCATCCAGCACAAAACCAGCACGGAATGCTTTACCTAGCAGAACATTCAATGGTCGATGAAAGTACAGGTGTCGCTGCGGTTGATTCTCAAGTGCCAGTCCTTGTGCGACGGTGGGTTGTAGGTATGCTGTCACTTTGACTGAGTATTCAGTTACCAATTCACCTCCACGATCCGTTAGTTCGGCAACCATGCTAGTATGATTGCTGTTAAAGCAGGGATGCATTACGGAAAAAACAAAACAGCCACCGGGGCGTAGCAACTTTGTCAGTGCCCGCAGGAGAGGGTCAATTTCTGCCATGTCCATTAGTGCCATCGCTGATACAGCAGCGTCGAAGGAGTATTCGCCAAGCTGAAGCAAAGCCATTTCATCTGTAGCGTCGAGGACGTGATACTCAATTGATGTCTGATGCGGCTGAGTTCTGGTGCGGGCATAGGCAATCATCTCTTGGGCAAAGTCAATTCCCACTACCTGTGCGCCTCTGCTTGCTAATCTGCGAGTGAAAAGCCCATTACCACAGCCGATGTCCAAAATGCGATTACCTGGTTTCACACAAAGCAGTTGTTCCATTGCAGGACGAACCAGCACCTGATGGAAGTCATTACCGTCGTCGCCCATCCTTGTGTCCCAAACACTGGCGTTGGTGTTCCAAGCCTCACGGGTTTCATTATTTGGTGTATTTGTGGAGTCAGTTGCCATTATGGTATGGGGAGTGGGGAGTGGGGAATGGGGAATTGTAAAAATTGACAATTAGCAATTAGCAATTAGCAATTAGCAATTAGCAATTAGCAATTAGCAATTAGCCATTAGCAATTACCAATTCCCCATCTTCTAAAATACATCTGCGGGGTCGGCAGATTGTAGCTTTCGCATGGCTACCGCCCCAGAAAAACTGCACATTGCTACTGTTAGTAAAAACACAGTGATGGCGCGACTGAGTGTCATGCCAATGGGGAGCAGTGTTGCTATATACGTTAACTGATAGAGTGCGATGGAAATTAGAAATCCCGGAATATAGCCCAATACTGCCAACAGCAATGCTTCTTGTAATAACACACCAAGGAGGTAGCGATCGCTGTAGCCTATCGCTTTCAGTGTGGCATATTCTGGTAAGTGGTCGGCAACATCACTGTAAAGAATCTGATAAACTTCTGCCACTGCTACCATCTGGTCGGTTTGTGCCAAATCGGCAATACCAGCATCACCAATCTTTTCTCCGGTTCGCGTGTACCTTGAGAATCCGCCCTGCTATTGGTGCTTTGATGTCAGCTTGTTCCAAGTCAGTTTGTGCTTTTTTGACTGCTGCTGTCGCATTTTCTACTTCGGTCTGTGCCGCCTGAATATCGACTGGACGAACTTCTGCGATTTGGTTTAGGGTTGCTTTGGCTTCGCCCAGTTGCGCTTTTAGTGTATTTACGGTTCTTGTTTGTGTTTGATTTGCCTGGGTAAGCTGTGCTTGTGCTGTTTCGGCAACGAGACGCTTGTTGTCTAAGTTAGAGGTAGAGATTGCTCCCTGTTGATATAATTGCTGAAAGCGGTTATACTCAGTGCGAGCATTTTGGACTTCTGATGCTTATTTCTCAGTGTCAAGCGCACTAGTTTTACGCAAAACCCACCATTTCTTTACAAAAGTTCATTATCAGGTACGCAATAAACCCATTTGCGATCGCCTATATGTCTTCACCACTATCGGCAATAAGGTCAGGTATTCTCAACAAGACCTATCAAATGATTTGGGTAGAGTACCATCCGGGGTAATTTGGGCAAAAGCGGAATTTGCAATTGTGGCGATTCCTGCATTCTTGAGGTTAAAAGTTTATCGTTACACACGTGCTTGGGAAAGGGTTTGGGGGTGAGGGCTGGATATTATAACTAATCAATCGCACTTGATATAAATGCTCTGGAACGTGCAGTCAGGACTTCTCAAGAAATTGGAATATTTGCAGTGAGAGTAGATGCTATAGATTTCCAGGCAAAGGAATTTTATCTAAAGCATGAGTTTATTCCGTTTCAGGACAAAGAACTCTCGCTTTTTCTGCCCATTGAAACAATAATAAGAGAATTTATATAATCATATTTCGGATCTTGAGCAGGGGAAGCAAGGGAGAATATTTTCATGCTTGGGGTGGTTTGCAGTTCATATAGCAAAAATTTGGCATTGCAGGGTCTTCTTAAAGATATAGCAATCCTATAAGCCCTGTTTCTAGTTGCCAACGTCCAGATCCTCGCTCTAACATGTTGTTTGCAATCATCTTCTTTACCAACGCTTGTTTTCTCTAGCTTCGCTTCTGGAAACAGGAAACTACCTCAGCAGCAATGACGATTTATAACCGTGGCTGATGAAGAGAGTGCGATCGCATTAACTATACCTGCGTATTCAGATGTAAAAAATCAAACTCTGCATTTCAAACGAACTATTTGCAAAACTATTAAACGAAATCAGTGTGTCTACGATTCATCTCGTAGAATTGACCACATGGTGAGGGCGGGGGGACCCCGCCCCTACGGTTAGATTGTGGTCTACCCAAATGAATATTGCGATCGGCTGCCCTACCGAAACCACTGCATACTTGACGATTTTTGTCAATGCAAGCGTCCTAGATTATTGCTGTTCTTGCATTTCCCGAATACCTCATATCTTGCACCACCACCAGAAACCGGGTTTATTGCAAACAGATAAAGCTGAAACCATTAATTTATCGTTTATAAACCCGGTTTCTCTGAGCTTGTTGAGAATGGTGCAAGATATCAGATACCAAGTAGATCTAACAGATTAATAGCAATCAGTAAAGCGCTATCCGACTCTGTAGGGCTAAGTGTGGGTATCGCGGTATACGTATTTTTCCTTACAAGGATAGGTAGTAGCGATGCCTGCGGCAAGCCCTGACGCTCGTTCGCATGATTGCGTCTCCCCTTGGGAGAAGACTCGCTACCGCTTCGCTATCGGGTAACGCTCGTTCCGACGCTATCGCAGTCGTCTCTGTCGGGAAACCCGACAACATGCGCGCTGCCTCACCGCGCAGCGTCTACGCACTTTAGTCTAAAGAACTATTAAGCACTGTGCCACGTGAGGTGCTATTTCAGACAGCAAGGGATTTTACGCCGCGCCATTTGAGGGGCTTTGACAAGCCCGCGAATTTGTATCATATTATGGGTATTTAGTTAATTAGTTGAAAATGTATGATTTCGCCAACCCGATCCCCTGAAAAGACAGAAGTTGTGGAGTTTATGAACAAAAGTTTTGACTCTAAGCGATCGCTTGTGAGGGGCTTGTTGTAGTCTAGTTTTGTCCTCACCAAATGAAATTGTAATTGCTATCAGAGGCACAGAAAACCTGGATGATTATTTCTTTAATTTACTGATGCTACCCAACTCAGAACAGGAACATCGCGCTATCAAATATGTGGAAAGGCTAAACTTTAGTAAGCCCCCGTCTTGTCCTTCACCCCAAGTGCAAAATTAATTGATTTTTTTTAACATTCTGATTAATGCACAATCTCTTCTATCTCGACAGACAATCAGCAAAACTATTGTGTTATATATAACACAATAATCCAGTGATTTTACGAGAGGAAATGAAATGATTTCCAAAAAGTCTAGTGATAAAAACACACGAAATATAGATGAAACTCTACGGCAGTGTGTCAATGATATGCTACAAAAGTTTATAGATGAAAAGTTAAAGAATTCTATAGAGACTTCTATTGCCGAAGCCTTAAATAATTATCTAGCTACTTCTATCGATCTAGACGACCCTAAACAAATAATACGTGTGTATTACAAAAACACTGCTGCTATTCAAGAAAATAGCGCTGCTGTGCAAGAACTACACGATAAAGTTAAACAATATTTGGATATGATATTGATAGAACAGCGTCAAAAAAATGGGGAACTTCAGCGAAAAATTCAGGCTTGGGAACAAGCTGCTATAGATTTTTTTCAGATACTAGAAAGAGCAATAGATTGTGAAAAGAATGAAAATCAACGGTCGATAGAAAAAATATTATCTGAGTTTGAACGCAAAGTCATTAACTTAGGGTTAGAACGCATAATTCCACAGCATAATGAATCGTTGAATGAGAAATTTCACGAAGCGGTTGAGGAAAAAGAATCAGATATTGTACCAGGTAATATCCTGAGATGTGCTGGCTGGGGTTACAGAATTGGCGATAATGTCATTCAGAAAGCAAAGGTGGTTGTGGCAAAAGTAGGGGCGGGGTCCCCCCGCCCATCCTCGTAGGGGACAGGTCCCCCCGCCCACCCTCGTAGGGGTCAGATC
>CAXTSI010000502.1:0-6416 GCA_964246695.1 uncultured bacterium | reverse complement strand
TAGTTGTTAGTTGTTAGTTGTTGGTTGTTAGTTGTTGGTTGTTGGTTGTTGGTTGCTAATTGCTAATTGCTAATTGCTAATTGCTAATTGTTAAAAGCCAGTCTTCCATTAGCCATTAGCCAGTCTTCCATTAGCCACTAACCACTAACCACTAACTACTAACTACTAACTACTCCCTTTAAAGCACTCGCAGTAAACTGGGAATACTATCTATTGCTTCCAATGTGCTAATTTCTGTCAAGGCTTTGCGAAAATCGCCTTCTCGAACATCGTGGGTGACAACAACAATCTCTGCTAGTTCTTCCTGTTCGCCTGTTTGGACAACTGATTCCAAACTAACTCTGTGATTGCCAAAGCAAGTGCCTAATTTACCAATAACTCCTGGTTGGTCTTTAGTCAGAAAACGAGCATAAAATCGTGTCACCAGTTCTGCCATCGGTAAAATTTGACATTCGTCCTGATGCCTAGAAGTTAGCAGCGGATTTGGTGTTGTTATTGTACTGGTTTTTAGGGCAGCTACTATATTTAAAATATCAGATGAAACAGCACTAGCTGTTGCTCCGGCACCAGCACCAGGACCGAAAAACATCACCTGCCCAAGGGGTTCGCCTTCGACGAGAATGGCGTTATTAACTCCGTTAATGCTGGCTAGGGGGTGTGCTTGAGATACCAAGGTTGGATGCACTCTGACTGAGAGGGGGGGAGAAAGAGATGGGGAAGATGGGGGAGTAACACGTTTGGCGATCGCCAGTAATTTAATTACAAATCCCAATTTTTCGGCATAGGCAATATCCGTCTTGCTTACTTGCCGAATACCTTCACAATAAACATCTTCTAATTTAATGCGGCAACCATTGGCTATTGATGCGAGGATGGCAATTTTATCTGCAGCGTCCAATCCATCCACATCAGTAGTGGGGTCTGCTTCAGCGTAACCTAACCTTTGGGCATCAGCCAAGACATTGCTAAAGCTACTGCCCTCCGTTGCCATCCGTGTGAGAATGTAGTTAGTAGTACCGTTAACGATGCCAGTAATGGCGTGAATGCGGTTAACACTTAAAGATTGCTTTAGAGGTTGAATCACTGGAATCCCACCGCCAACAGCAGCTTCAAGCATGATATAGACCCCAGCTTGCTCCGCTGCTGTGAAGATTTCATCGCCATAGCGGGCGATCACTGCTTTATTAGCGGTGACAACGTGTTTATGAGCTTCGATTGCGAGCAGGATCAGCGATCGCGCCCTTTCTAGTCCCCCCATGACTTCGACCACAATATCCACCTGAGGATCGGTAACAATGCTGTCTAAATCTGTGGTAAACACATCAGAAGGCAGTTTAACTGCACGCGGTTTATCAAGCGATCGCACCCCCACACGATATATTTCTATCTCCTGCAACAACGGGTGACGTCCAACGCGATCTAGTAACAATTGCACTGTACCCGTCCCCACAGTGCCTAATCCTAGTATTCCAAGCTTTACACCCACAAGCCTCACACCAAATATCAGTAATAACAATTGTAGGTGAGGCATGTACCTCACCTACTAACTAACTGATTGTCATTTGTCCAAAGTCTAATACTAATGACTAATGACCCCTTCGGGGTTCGCCAGTCGCCTAGGTCGGGCTAACCCGACTGCAGCGCTGGCTCACTAATGACTAAAATTAATAGGTTTCTACGTGCCAGCGACCTGCTTTTTTGATTTCCTTCTGGTAATCACTCCAAGTTACACCTTCCTTACTAGCAGCAGATGCCAAAGCAGCATCGATGCCATCTTCCATGCCTCGCAAACCGCAAATGTATGTGTGGGTTTTTTCCTCTTTAATCAACTGCCACAGTTCATCTGCGTGTTCTGCGACACGGTCTTGGATGTACATTCTGCCACCTTGGGCGTTTTTCTGTTCGCGGCTGATGGCGTAAGTGAGGCGGAAGTTATCCGGATACTGCTGTTGTATTTCTTCCAGTTCTTCCTTATACAGGATATTCGGAGTTGTGGGAATACCAAATATCATCCAAGCGAAACCATTAAATTGGTACTCTGGGTTAGCGGCTCTTTCTTTATCCTTAAACATCCGCCACAAGTAAGCCCGCATGGGGGCAATACCTGTTCCTGTCGCCATCATGATCACCTTAGCGTCGGTGTCTTTTGGTAACAACATTTCTTTACCTACAGGACCTGTGATTTTTACATCTGCCCCAGGTTCAAGAAAACACAGGTGAGTAGAGCAAACACCGTAAACTGTTTCGCCTGTTTCTGGGTGCTTGTACTCTAACTGGCGGACGCAAAGTGATACTGTCTTGTCATCTACGTCATCGCCATGACGAGTCGAGGCGATGGAGTACAGCCGGAGTTTTTCTGGCTTACCGTTCTTGTCTAATCCCGGCGGGATAATGCCGATACTTTGTCCTTCTATATACCGCAAATCTCCACCTGAAATGTCAAATTTCAGATGACGGACAGTGCCGATTCCACCCTCACCAACCAACTCTTGGTTGGATATACATTTACCAATATAAGGAGCATTTGGACGGTAAATGTTTACAGGAATGTCAGCATGGGCTTCTTTTTTGGCTTTCGCTTGAGTCATGGTGTTGCCTTTTGTTTCCTTGTTCGTGGGCTGTTGTTCAGCTACAGATGCGGCTTTACCATTTCCTTCAGTGTTAGCAGTCTCCTCAGATGTGGCGTTGCTAATCGCTTCGGTGTTAGCACTGACCATAAACGCTTTACCATTAACTTGGTGTAAAGCGTTCGAGGGCTGGATGCTAACAATTTTGCCGCCTAGGCGAGTGATCCGTCGCATTTCCTGATTCATGCGGTGGTAAGGCACTTTGATGAACACACTGCCACTTTTACGAATTGGGTAGTTCGTCTTATCTGTTTCTTCGTTCTGACGCAGACCCACCACTTCGTAGACGAAGACCCGGCTACCTAATTCTGTGTTGGCAGCACCTTCAACAGCACCTTGAATGTACATTCCTTCTACCACTCCGATGTTTACTTAACCTTTTCGCAAAAAAAACGAATCCCAGCACAAGCTAGCTTTATTTTACCGGATTTCGGTTTGATAAAGTTAGCACCCTCTTAAAGTGGCATTCCCTGACCAATGCAAACGCGCTCGTACACTCGCCAACGACCTGCAGGCATTGCAAAGCACACACCTGTACATCTTCTAAACTAGAGGATAAGTCTTTTGGAGAATGTTAATAATGAGTCAATTTAATGTTTTTTTGTGAATTATAGCCGCTTGCAAGTCAATGAGGTACGTTGGTAGGGGCGCTCCTGCCGACTCCTACTAAATTATCATGATTTTTACGTAATGTGAAAAATCTGTCAACCTCTGTCAGTGCGATGTAACATGCGCTATGGCTCATATTTCTTCAGGATCTGGGCAAAATTACCGCCCAGCATCTTGCCCTAGCATAATTATGGAACCGCATGACTCTTCATGACGGTAAGCCTTGTATAGAATACCCGCTTCTGTTAAAATTCAATATTATATTAGGATTAAATACTTACTAGCAACGGATTCAGACTAGTTAGACGGCAACTACTGTTTGGTTGTACACCCGTCCAATCTGTCATTACGCTGCTGGATGGCAAAAACGCAGAACAAACCAATGGGTGAGCGCCTAGCTTCAAAGAAAGCTGTGTGAAAAATTATTCATTGACTCATCTTTTATTTAGTATAAGCGAGGAGATTTATGACTCTTAAGGCGGAACGGGTGGTACTGATTGGAGTTGCTGGAGACTCAGGGTGCGGAAAATCTACATTTTTGCGTCGTCTGACGGATTTATTCGGTGAAGAGTTAATGACAGTCATCTGCTTGGATGACTATCATTCTCTAGATCGCAAGCAGCGCAAAGAAACAGGAATCACTGCACTTGACCCCAGAGCCAACAATTTTGACCTCATGTATGAGCAAATTAAAGCGCTCAAGAATGGTCAAGCAATAGACAAGCCGATTTACAACCACGAAACCGGCGCTATCGATCCGCCAGAGCGAGTTAATCCAAATCACATTCTAGTGATCGAAGGGCTGCATCCTTTATATGATGAGCGGGTGCGATCGCTCATTGACTTCAGCGTCTACTTCGACATTAGCGATGAAGTTAAAATTGCCTGGAAAATTCAGCGAGACATGGCTGAACGCGGTCACCGCTACGAAGATGTCTTGGCGCAAATCAATTCCCGTAAACCTGATTTTACAAAGTACATTGAACCGCAAAGAGAGTTTGCCGATGTGGTTCTCCAGGTATTACCCACCAACTTGATTAAAGACGACAAAGACCGCAAAGTGTTGCGGGTACGCATGCTTCAACGGGAAGACAAAGAAGGTTTTGAACCCACATACCTTTTTGATGAAGGGTCAACAATTCAATGGACTCCCTGCGGACGCAAGCTGACTTGTTCCTACCCTGGTATGCAACTTTACTACGGTTCAGATGTCTACTACGGTCGCTACGTCTCAGTATTGGAGGTAGATGGTCAATTTGACAACCTGGAGGAAGTGATTTACATCGAAACTCATCTGAGCAAAACATCCACTAAATACCAAGGTGAGATGACTCACTTGTTACTTCAGCACCGTGAGTATCCAGGTTCTAACAATGGTACTGGATTGTTCCAAGTATTGACAGGTTTGAAAATGCGTGGAGCCTACGAGCGGTTAACAGCTAAGGAAGCAAAGCTAGCTATTCAAGTCTAAAGCCACTGTGTTGACCTTTAAAGCTTTTGGGGATGCTTTTGGGTGTCCCCCTTTTTTTGTAATTAGTTAGTGGTTAGTGGTTAGTGGTTAGTGGTTAGGGGTTAGTGGTTAGTGGTTAGTGGTTAGGGGTTAGTGGTTAGTGGTTAGTGGTTAGTGGTTGGTGGTTGGTGGTGAGTGGTTGGTTGGTAGGCAGCAATCAACTATCAACAGTCAACTAACACCCACAATCTTGGAGATAACTTTTGTTTATCTTCAAAAAAGTATGGCGATAGTTGCTTATTTTGATGAAGATAACATAAGTGTGAATTTTAATTGTAAAAATATTGTTATGATCTCAAATTGAAGTAGCTGAACTAAAAGTACACATTTAGCCAGCTTCCAACCTTCTTATGGAGGAATTACATTTGTCACGCCGCTATCTCTTTACCTCCGAGTCAGTGACCGAAGGACATCCAGATAAAATTTGCGATCAGATCTCTGATACAATTCTTGATGCCCTACTTGCACAAGATCCTAGCAGCCGTGTTGCTGCTGAGGTTGTGGTCAATACTGGCTTAGTATTACTCACAGGTGAAATTACCACCAAAGCCAATGTAAATTACGTAAATCTCGTCCGCAAGAAAATAGCCGAAATTGGCTATAACGATGGCGAGAACGGATTTTGTGCCAGCAGCTGTTCGGTGATTGTAGCTTTGGACGAACAATCGCCTGATATTGCCCAAGGCGTTAACAGCGCTCAAGAAATCCGTGAGCAAGATAGCGATCAGCTATTCGATAGCATTGGTGCTGGCGATCAGGGGCTGATGTTCGGTTTCGCTTGTAACGAAACACCAGAACTCATGCCCTTGCCGATCAGCCTAGCCCATCGCGTTGCTCGCCGATTAGCAGCAGTCCGCAAGACAGGTCAGTTGCCATACCTGCGCCCAGATGGCAAAACCCAAGTCACTATAGCCTACGAAGACGGACGACCTGTAGGGATTGATACTATCCTCGTTTCCACTCAGCATACAGCGACAATCGGAGAAATCACCGATGAAGCTCTTGTGCAGGAAAAGATTAAACTTGACCTTTGGTCAGCGGTGGTTGAACCAGCTTTTGTCGATATTGACATTAAGCCGGATGAGCAAACACGCTTTTTAGTCAACCCTACTGGCAAATTTGTCATTGGTGGACCTCAGGGAGATTCGGGTCTAACTGGACGCAAGATAATTGTTGATACCTACGGTGGCTATTCCCGACATGGCGGCGGCGCCTTTTCTGGTAAAGACCCCACAAAGGTAGACCGCAGTGCTGCTTATGCCTGTCGTTATGCGGCGAAAAACATTGTCGCCGCCGGGTTAGCAGAAAAATGTGAAGTCCAGTTAAGTTATGCGATTGGCGTAGCGCGACCAGTCAGCATTTTGGTGGAAACCTTTGGCACCGGCAAAGTCGATGACGACACCTTGCTGGAATTAGTGAAACAGCATTTTGAACTGCGCCCAGCAGGGATTATTCATACCTTCGGTTTACGCAACCTGCCCAGTGAACGTGGCGGACGTTTTTATCAGGACGTCGCGGCTTACGGTCATTTGGGACGCAATGATTTAGACTTGCCCTGGGAGCGTACCGATAAGGCAGAATTGTTGAAACAAGCAGCAAACAATATGCTGTCGGTAGTGAACGTTTAGAAAAGTTGGTTGTTGGTTGTTGGTTGTTGGTTGTTAGTTGTT
>CAXTSI010000501.1:3228-6428 GCA_964246695.1 uncultured bacterium | reverse complement strand
AAAAGATACTTTTATACTCTTTTACCACAAAACGGTTCTATTTTGGAGATGTCTATTAGTAAATTTGGCAAACATGATTGGGGGGTTGTTTGGGAAGTAGCAGATGAATGCATCCTCCCCCGACGCGAATTTGTGTAAATTTTCCTTCCAATGAAAAGCTTCTAAACTTTATACCGCGATAAAAGGGTTTCAAAGACTTCTATTTGCGATCGCCACTAAAATTTCCCTTGGTGTCAAAACGTAGTATTCCCTAAATCAGCACATAATTACTGAAAGTCCGCTTCCACCCAAAGTCAGGGGATAAAATTTAGGATTGATTATAAATAAAGTAATAGCCTGCAATTCCTACCTAAACTAAACGTGAGGCTTTACCGTATGGTTAACCCTGCGATCGCCATTCCCAACGCATTCAAAGTTAGTCACGAACAGTTCCAACAACTTGCTTTTGCTAACCGTGATTTAAGGCTAGAGAGAACCGCCACCGGAGAATTAATCGTCATGCCCCCGACTGGAAGCGACACGGGCTACCGTAATCTAGACATTGAAGGGCAACTTTGGTTGTGGAACCGTCAAACCAAGCTAGGGGTAGTGTTTGACTCTTCTACGGGATTTCACTTACCAAATGATGCCGATCGCTCTCCCGATGCGTCTTGGATTAAGTTAGAACGATGGCAAGCACTTACACTTGAAGAAAAAGAAGGTTTTGCTCCTATCTGCCCAGACTTCGTTGTGGAACTGCGTTCTCTCTCTGACAGCATGGAAACTTTACGGGCAAAGATGAGAGAATACATGGAAAATCAAGCCCGTTTGGGGTGGTTGATTGACCGCAAAAACCGGAAGGTCGAGATATACAGGCAAAATCAGAATATAGAAGTATTAGATCATCCCTCCACTTTATCAGGAGAAGATGTGCTACCGGGATTTGTTTTGGACTTAACCGAGGTTTGGTAGTGATACCATGTCAATTGCTTCGCTCAAATTAAAAATTAAAAATTAAGAATTAAAAATTAATACCCCATGTCTAAAGCTAGGGGAACCTAAAAAAAGGACGCCTTTTTCTAGGTTCCCTTGGGGCGACGCTTCTCAGTAGCGGAGACGCTTCTCAGTAGCGGAAACGCTTCGCGAACGCGAACGCGAACGCACTACGTGTCTCGTAAAAAATCAAATTCCTTATCCATAAATGATAATGGTGCATGAAACCTAAATTTATTAATTCAAAATTGTTTATTTCTTCATCTTAAATTTTTAATTTTTAATTTTTAATTTTTAATTAGTGATATTATGTTCGCGCTAATTATGGAATTAAATCACTTTCACAAAGACACAGTATTGTGTTCAAAAATGCCTTTAATTCATAACAAAGGTTTACTGCATCCATCAAATTATTTTTCCTTAAAATGGTTGCTGCATCGCGGACTTTACTGTAACTGCGTTTACATTTACCTATTTCAAATATTTCTCGAATACGATACGAGGGTGGGTTATTGTGGTTAACTTGCTCAGGTAAACCGACCGGAACTGACTTATTATGCTTAGCTAATCTTTGAATTGTTGACCAATAAGGCAACAGCCAAGCTTCAAAATCATACTGGGCTGCGTGGGGATAAAAATTAGCGTTATTCCCTACCCAATCTGTCATTTTAGCTTTAGCATCCGCTGCATCGGCAAAATCATTTGTTCCAGTATAGACATCTGTTAGTGCGATTACAGCATCATAAGCATCTCTCCCAGTTAGCAAATTTTCAACAATCCGCTTGAGTTTTTCTGCTTTGGGAATGCGACCATCATAAGGTATAAACTTAATTTTAGGCATCTGTTGTTGCAAGCGCTGCTTGAGAAAATCTTCTAAAATTGGCTTAAAAGCCTTTTCCGTTGCGCCCTCAACTATAACAGCTATCTTCATGGACGACCACCCATCAAATTCATTGCCCAAACCCGATCTAAACTATAGTCTTCTAGCCATTTCTCTAAATCCAATGAATCTGCCCAATTCATGGTAGTGAGTCCATCTTCCGCATCACAAACTAGCACTTCTTTTGGTTGTAAAAATCGGATTAATCTATCTGAATGAGTTGCCACTATCAACTGAGTGTGTTTGGAAGCTTCTCGCATTAGATCAGCCAGTAATTGCAATAATTCAGGGTGCAAACTGACTTCTGGTTCATCTATTAAAGTCACCCTAGTTAAATCTGGACTTTGCAGGAGTGTTACTAACCACAAAAACCGCAAAGTGCCCTCAGATAGTTGGTGCATATAAAGGGGACGCGAGAAATTTTTGTCCTTCCAAGTCATTGCCAAAGTTCCTGCTGCTACTGGAGGAAAACCTAACCGTTCAAAATCAGGAAAAGCAGCCTTCAGTGTATCTTCTACAATTTCAAATCGCTCTGGGTCTGTTTCTCTTAGGTAATATAGGCAGGATACCAAATCTTCTCCATTGGCACCTGGTAATGTTGCTGGACGCATTGATTGAGGTAAACGAACTGGACTTTTAGGTGCAACGTTCAATGCCCCGTAGAATGTACATGAAGCCAATTGTTTGCGCAAATTCTCTGGTTCTTGGTACATTTTTGGCACTTGAGAAAGAGATGTTTCGTAGGGATTGTGTTCCCAGTTTGGACGGATTAATTCGTATTGCTGTGGAGTGGAATACTTTACATCTAAACCACGAGAGTCAATATGCTTGAAAGGTTGAGAAGCGTTGAGGTCGCGCTGTTGCGTTAGGGTTTCCACAGCAATTTCGTAAAACTGTCCTTTGGGAACAAGTTTGAGGTAGTAATTCAACGGTTCTCCATTACTGACACTCATTGATAATGAAAACGCTATACTATCTGCTGTATCGCGAGTCATTATTTCACTAAGACCACTTAGTTCTGAAATCTTTGACTCTAATTGCATGCGCGCTGATGCTGCTAAGAGTAAAAAAATTTCCAACAGGGAAGTTTTGCCTACACCGTTAGCACCAATCATTACAGTTAATGGTCGCATTTCGACTTGCACCCTGTATAAGCGACGATATCCTTCAATACCAATATGTTGAAACCAACTCATAATGTATTTCTTGCAAACAACTGTAATTACTGCTTTTGATTATCTACCAAACTTGAGCCTGCCCAACCTAGTTTAATAGCTAGGGAAGAAGATGTGGTGAAGTACCGGCTATAAAAGCCAGAAAACCCAAAGCATAAGAAAACTATGGTTTA
>CAXTSI010000501.1:0-3218 GCA_964246695.1 uncultured bacterium | reverse complement strand
CCAACCATTTTATAAATATTCTCAAAATATTTGGCCCTCTGCCCTACACCCCCCCCCAAACCACCACAACGATTCAGAATCCTCGGGTTTCAACTGGGGGAGAGTTCAACCCTTCTTACCTTCCCCCAATGTAAAGCCAATAGAACTGTCTTTGGCGGTAGCTGCAAAATCTATAATGTTGTTGGTCATGTCCCTGACAGACTCGTTAACTTACATCTTGCACCACTGCCACAAACCGGGTTTGTTGCGAATCAGTAAATGCAAAAAATAAATTATTCAACAAATGGTAGTCGTAGGGTGCGTTACAGACATGCCTCAAGGACGTACCATACAAGAATATTTTTTTTAATTGGAAGTCTCTCAGAGGATAATCATAATGATTAAACAATTTTCAGCCAATATCAAAAAGCATCCACTGGCATGGTTTTATATAATTTCAGTCTTAATTGAAATTTTCATTATTCCGCTTTTTTTTTCACAGGTGCTAGTGATACACTCCAGGGAGCGATCGAGAAAACTGGAATTTCCCCTAAAACCGATTTGGTGACTGCAATTCGGGTTGTTCTAGCAGCCCCAGAAGCATTTCTTGGAACTTTCCTTGCCATCGTCCAAGTTGCAGCAGTCGATATCGCTGTCTTTATTGTTACGAAGCTTGCTTATGGACAAAAAGGGATAGTAAACCTCAAAGATCGCTTCCGATTTTGGGGTAAGGACATCCCTTGGCAACGTGGTTTCAAGATTTGGGGAATTTGTATTGTCATATTTAGCTTAATAAATCTTGTCGCTGCTGGGCTAAACAAATTACTGCTTTCAGCAAGCTTCGTGTGGGATGTCAATTTTTCCCCGATTCATCTTCTAATTAGCTTGATAATTGCCATGTTTTTAGATGCTGGGGGGTTATTTGAGGAAAATGGTTGGCGAGGTTTTGCCTTACCCATACTACAGCAGCGCTTTAGTCCGTTCAAAGCTTCAGTAATTCTGGGATTTCTTTGGGGAATGTGGCATATTCCGGTTAAATACGACCTGTTGTTGGTTTACGGTGCGGTAGGGGGTTTAGTTTATATCTTCACTTTCACCCTCAGACTCATTTTTGTTTCAATCATCATGACTTATTTCTGGAATAGGCTGGGACAAACGACGATTATTGCGATCGCCATGCACGGTTTAATTAATGATTCAATTGGATTTGGGGGCAGAGTAGAGTCTGAAAGTTTTATCCCTCAGCTACTGACTGAAGTCAATTTGTTGATCGCAACGGCTGTAGTTGCTGTGTTATTTACCCTTTGCTTGCGATTAAGGTAACAGCTAAGCTTCAAAATCATACTGCGCTGCGTGGGGATAAAATTAAGGTTGAGATCTACAGGCAGGGTCGGGATGTGTTCGTATTAAACAATCTCTTGGTCTATGCTCATGATGAAACTGCCAGCGATCGCGTAGAATCTGCAAGGTGCGATCGCAAATAGACTCGTGTTCGTGTTCTATTTCCCCACTGAGCTAATTGACACTATTCTCAACAGCTAGCCATATTGTAAGGGCGCGGTCTCCGCGCCCCTACGGTTATATTGTGGTGTATCGGATAATGGGGCTGTAAGATACTGCATCCCTCGGCTGAATATTCACAATCAAAATGACAACGCAATCGATAGCTAATACTGGGATAATCAGCACATGACGACTTAAAGCCTGCAAGCAAGTCACCCATGTCGCAAGATAACCAAATTGCTGTTGAATTCCGCGATGTCACCTTTAGCCGTAACCATCGCCCCTTGGTGTCTAATCTCAATTTCACCATCTGTCAGGGAGAAGCACTCATATTACTCGGACGCAGTGGTAGCGGTAAAACCACTACAATGAAATTAATCAACCGCCTCTTCACACCCACCCAAGGCGAAGTGTTATTTGACGGTATTCCCACAACCCAATGGGATGAAATTAAACTGCGGCGCAAGATTGGTTATGTCATTCAAGAAACTGGTTTATTTCCCCATTTCACTGTGGAACGCAATGTGGGTTTAGTTCCTTCTTTAGAAGGTTGGAAACCCAAACAAATCAAAACGCGGGTTTATGAACTTTTGCAGCTTGTTGGTTTAGAACCAGAAAAATTTGCGCTGCGATATCCTCACGAACTTTCGGGAGGACAAAGGCAACGAGTTGGTGTCGCCAGGGCATTAGCAGCCGATCCGCCAATGTTGTTAATGGATGAACCCTTTGGCGCACTCGATCCAATTACGCGGTTAGAACTGCAACGAGAATTTAGGCACTTGCAGCAGGAATTGGGCAAGACGGTTGTGTTTGTCACTCACGATATTCAAGAAGCTTTGGTTTTGGCATCGAGAATTGGGTTAATGCATGGAGGAGAATTGGTAGTATTGGGGACAAGCGATGAATTTTTGCACTCTCAACATCCAGAAGCCCTTGCCTTTCTGCAATGTCTTAAACCCGCTTTATGAATTTTAACGACTTCTTCTTGATCAAATATGCCCCGGAAATCCTGCAACACACCCTGGAACATTTGTTCCTCGTAGCAGTTTCTATCGGTATTGCCACCCTCGTAGGCATTCCCCTAGGCATATTAATTACCCGTAAAACGAACCTCCGTCAACCAGTTCTCGCTATGGCGAATATTTTGCAAACTATTCCCAGTCTGGCGCTATTTGGCTTACTCATTCCCGTACCTGTGATTGGCGGAATTGGCACAAACCCGGCAATTTTCGCCTTAATTTTGTATTCACTGTTACCGATAATTCGCAACACTTACACTGGTATTACTGGCGTCGATCCCGCCATCCGGGAAGCTGGGCGCGGGATGGGGATGACAGATAGACAATTGTTATTACAGGTAGAGATCCCGATCGCAACGGGGGTGATTCTGGCGGGGGTACGGGTGGCGACGGTGATTGGTATTGGCATTGCAACCATTGCATCGGCGATCGGTGCTGGTGGTTTGGGAGATTTGATTTTTCGCGGTATTTCAGCGGTGAATAATCAGTTGATATTGGCTGGTGCGATTCCGGCGGCGGTTATTGCTTTACTTGCCGATCTGGCAATTGGTTGGTTGGAAGGGAGGTTAACTGTTAAAGGTAATTGAACTCTCCCCCGGATTAAATCCGGAGAATTCTGAATCATTGTGGTTACTGCGGATAGAATCCGCAGTAACCACTTCTTCTTCCCTAACCCTAAAGCTAGGTCGGGCAGGCTCAAACTGCCACTATCGGACT
>CAXTSI010000500.1:0-6460 GCA_964246695.1 uncultured bacterium | reverse complement strand
AACAACTAACAACTAACAACTAACAACTAACAACCAACAACTAACAACTAACAATTAATTTCACATGTATAAAATCCTATTTATCGAGCTGCTAGGTGGAATTGGCGATGTTTTAATCGCGTTGAGTGCGATTCAAGCTTTAGCACGATCGCACCCAAATGTTGAACTTACAGTTTTAACTTGGACGCTAGGAGGTGAACTGCTAAAAAGCGATCCGCTGATTCACCGAGTTGTTTATGCCCAACCAGGCAAGGCAAAACAATCGGTTGTGGAGTTACTAACTCGTGAAACTTTTGATTTGATTGTATCGGATACTAATTATGACGGCATTGATCAAGTCATTCAGGCAAGAAACCCGGTTTCTTTAAGAAACCGGGTTTCTACACGGGTGGTCACAAATTTGTGGCGACAACCTCCAGCGGATGAATTTGTAGGCGATCGCTTTCTCAAAATCCTACAAATAGAAGGTTTAATCAACCCGGATGCGGTAAAAAGTACACAACTTCACCTGATGCCAGATGAACTAAATCAAGCGCAAAAGCTATTCAACAATGTTCGCCGTCCCTTGGTGTTTTTGTGTTCAGATGCTGGGATGGAGATTAAGCGTTGGTCAGAGGTCAATTTTATCACCTTAGGTCAAACTTTACAGCAGCGTTGGGGTGCGAGTGTTATTGTTCCTGTGGGTTCTGATGTCCAGCAGGCGGTAAGTATTGCTGAGGGAATTGGTAGTGCGCAGATTTTTCCTCGTGGTCAGCTGCGGGATTTGGCTGCTGCTTTGGCGTGTGCTGATTTGGTAGTTGGCGCTGATACTGGTCCTGTCCGGATTGCGGCGGCGCTGAATGTGCCAACTATTACTTTGTTTGGTCCTTCCTGGCATAGTCGTTATGGTCAACCGTTGCCGCATGTGAATTTGCAAGGATATTCGGAGTGTCGAGAGCGTAATATCAGTAATTTTACGGAGCAGCGGTGTTGGTATAGTGGGGTGTGTCCGTTGGATAAGGGTTGGCGGACGTGCATGGATGCGATTGAGGTTGATGAGGTGTTGGGTGTTGTGGAGGGGTTTTTAACCAAACCGCCAAGACAAGGCAGTGCGTTAGTGAGGCAGCGCGCATGAGGAGGGTTTCCCTCCGTAGGCGACTGCCGAAAGGGTTCCCCGGCAGCCCCGCAGAGGACGCCAAGAAAAGAGTGACAGAGGACGATGAGGAAGTCGTTCCTTACTAATGACAAATCAATAATTGCATGGTATGCGTAACATTTTAGTGATGCGGCTGGATAATATCGGCGATGTGATTATGACGAGTCCGGCTTTGAGGGCGATTAAGGAGAATTTGCCTGAGTGTCGTTTGACACTGATGGCAAGTCCGGGTGGGGTGCAGGCGGCGGCGTTATTACCTTGGGTGGATGCAGTTCTACCTTGGCGTGTGCTTTGGCAGGATTTGGGAAAGTTGGATTTCGATCCGGGGCGAGAGTGGGAATTGGTGAGGACTTTGCTTGATGGCAAGTTTGATGCGGCGATTATCTTCACTAGCTTTAGTCAGAGTCCCCATGCACCAGGGTTTTTATGTTATTTGGCTGGGATTCCGATGCGGTTGGGTGAGTCTAAGGAAGCGGGAAATGGTGTGCTGACAATGGAGATGCCTACTGCACCCGATGAGATTCATCAAGTTGAGCGAAATTTGCGGTTAATTGAAGCAGCTGGGTTTGAGGTAGGCGATCGCAGTCTTTGTATCCACATCCCAGAAGTTGCACAACTTGAAGCCATGAACATGTTATTGGGGAGTGGGGAGTGGGGAATAGGGAGTGGGGAAAAACAATTACCAATTACCAATTACCAATTCCCAATTCCCAATTCCCAATTTCCCCCCTATCTCTTACTAAATCCCTGGACAAGTTGCCAATCCCGCAATTACGACTCTCAACGCTTTGCTATTGCTACACGTAAGTTAGCGGAAATTACGCAAATGCCTGTGGTGGTGACGGGTGTGGAGAAAGACCGCCCCAAAAGCCCATCATTACTGGCGATACTTGGCGATTATGGAATTGACCTGATTGGGAAAACAACTCTACCGCAACTAGCTGCACTCATTGCCAATGCAAAACTAGTGCTAACTAACAACACTTCGACAATGCACATAGCTGATGCTACCCGCACACCTACTGTTGTGATGTTTGCAGGCACTGAACTTGAGTCACAATGGCAACCTCGCAACGGCACTTCCCGCTTGCTGCGCCGCCCGACGTCGTGTAGTCCATGCTACGCCTTTACCTGTCCCTACCAGTTGGAATGTCTGGACATCCCACCTGAGGAAGTCGTAGCCGCAGGTTTGGAATTGATCGTCTATAGTGTGTAGCGCAAGCCCTTGCAAGGAACCGAGAAATAACACCAATTCTAAAAATGATTGCTACAAATGAATACCTTGTAGGGACACGGCAGTGCCGTGCCCCTACCCCATGTGTCGCATTATTTAATGAAATTGGTATAAGAACCTACATCTACTTTTTCAGCAGATGGACTCTCAGTTTCATTAGAATAACGAATTGGTTACGCTGTTTCCTATTTTTCTACCAAATTCGATCTCGGGATCACTGGTCAGGTCAAGCGATTCAGTACCCCTAGCAACGCCTTCTGCACTAACGCCTATTGATGTTAAAGGTGCTGCTTGTAATTCTGGTGTTAAAGGTGCTGCTTCTGATGTTGAAGGTGCTGCTGATGTTGAAGGTGCTGTGCCTCGTATTGATGTCCGAGTTACTCCGGACGATGGGAGATGAACCCCGCCGTAAATGCGGCTCGCGGCATTGTCCTCTATTGCCGCTGAAATGGTGGGGAAATAGCGAGCCACGCCAGGAAAGTCTTGCGAAGGAGCGCTAAAAGGTGTGTTGTCGCCGAAGAAGTTAATCAAAACTTGGCCTGCGGCACCACCGAATGCAGCGTGTCCCGAGTTGTAGTCTGGGAAGGGCGGGGTTATGGGGGTATTAGAGAACTTGACCGGGTTGGTATACGCTAGCAAGGGCAACCAGTCCGGATCGCGAACTGTGGCTGACTGGTCGAGTGGATCGTCTTGGCGGATTGCTTGAATCGGTCGCAATTGATTGTACGTGTACTTGGAATCCCACGTTAAGATGCCTGCATCAGCCATTGCAATGTTCAACTGAGCAAACAAAAGGGCATTCTGATCTAGCGTATTGTTCTTCTGCAAGGCGAGTTGTTGGGCGAACTCGTTCCACTGTCCGGGAGGTCTGAAGGAGTTCGGGCGATCGAGGGACCAGAATAGAGCAGATTCAGTTTGGTCGCCGTTGCGAGTAATTGTAGTCAGGCTAGTGTTCTGGAAGCCGCCTATCTGCCGGACAAAATTCTCTTGATCCACGAACGTCCCGCTACGAAATACTACGGGACCATTCAAGCCGAACTGTTGCAGCCGAGCACGAGGATTACTTGGGTTGCGTGGCGGTACACTAGATGAAAAGGGAGTAACTGAGCCGAACCCTGCCAATACTGCTGATGAAGAATCGGGGAAAGTTGGTCGCCATTCGCCTGGGTTATTTCCCCCTGTGTAAGGTATAGTCGCCTGAGCCGCACCATCATTTTTCCGCAAGGCCAGTATTTGATTAGCGACATCTATTCCTATAGCAATGCCGTTGTTCTTAGCCGTACCGTTCGATATCTTCGCCAAAGAGGTACTCAGCTGTGCGTCGAATGTAGGTTTTTGATCGGGGAATAGACTGACCAGCGTTGTATACGCCGCTTCGCTAACCGCAGCCGCAGCCGACGCGCCGCCCGCAAGCCGAGGGTCAGAGCGGCTTATGGTCACAGCGTAAGGCTTACCGATTTGGTCGATCGCGTTAGCGGCGTCATAGATTGCCGCGTGAACGATCGCCTGATTGCGTGCGCCGAATGGGGGTGCCGTTCCTGGCCCAAGGTTAAACGTGCCATTTGCACGAGAAATTCCCGATTCCAATATGGCATTCAAAAGCGTTGCATTCCAAACTATGACAGGGTCACCAGTATTAATCAACTGGCTGGCTACTTTGTTGTTGTTAGTTGCTTGAGAGGGGGTGCTTGGGTCAATCTCGGCAAACAGATAGTAAGATCCTGGTGCAACAACACTCGGGCTACTAAAATTAGACTGAGTAAAGTCTACTGTAACGGTTTGGGATTGATTAGGCGTCAATTTAACACTTGACAGGCGTAGAGTGCCCAGTAGCTCATCTGTACCCTGTAAAGGGGAGTTTGAGGTGGTACCCAAAGTCGCTATTGTAGTGATGACTTTAGGGGTATCAAGGGGGTTTTTATCCAGGGTTCCGTCCGGTGATGCGTAGATGTTGAGATTTAAAGCTCCTTGATAAGCTGCTGTACCTTTATTAGTGACAACAACTTTCACGTTACCCCTTTTATTTGGTTCGCCTAATACTGTAGGTGTCTGGGAGATGGAACCGAAGCTGATATTGAGATCGGGCTTTGGATTGGTTATTTTAGCATCAACAGATGGGGCTATTTGAGCATCAGCAGATGGGGCTATTTGAGCATCAGCAGCTGGGGCTATTTGAGCATCAGCAGCTGGGATAGCCGCAGCAGCAAGCACAGATGCAGCAGCGACGCTCTTTATGAAGTGGGAGATGGTAAACCTGATATTAATAGCTGGTTTGCCCTGAAAGTTTTCCATGAATTTGTGTTCCTTTTTTAGATATTTGATTGCATGTTCGTACTCAAGCTAAGTTAACTCGCTGCCTTCTAGTCAACTTATACTTTTGACTTTTACATGTTGTGATTAAATGTTCATGCTTAAGCTAAGTTAACGCACGGTCTTCTAGTCAACTTATACTAGTTCAGAAACCTGTAAGAAGTAGAGAAAAGAGTTTTTGCGAGGCAAAACTTTTAGTTATTGGTGATTAGTGACTTCGTACAAGCATTGCCCTGATTAGGCAAAAAACTATTACTAAATAATTAATAACTGATGTAAAATGCGATTGCCATAACCTATGCTTTGATAGCACTAACAAATCCTTCGCTTTTGTTGCTGCTCTCGCTGACTGCGATGCGCCTTTCTCCAGGTTTGAGGAGTTGTCCGGTGATGTTGGCGAAACTGGCGGAAGAAATGAACCGGATTTTGATAGCCCACCTTGCGAGCAATCTCCTCCACTTTTTCATCGCTTTCCAAAAGCAAGGAACGTGCTGCTGCCATCCGGCGCGAGATAATCCAGCTTTGCACAGTTTGTCCCGTTTGGCGTCGCACTAGGTCAGTCAGGTAAGTTGAGCAGTAAGCAACTGCAACAGCCACGTCACTAAGGGTAATCGGGAGGTGATAATTAGCTTCAATGAAGCGGAAAACCTCTCTCAACTCTGGGTCGGACGGAAAAATTGACTGAGGGGCAGTTGATTTGACATCGCCAGCTAGTGCTGGTTCTGGGACTTGATGGAACTGTGCAGCGTACCATTTTTGGAGCAAGGCTCGTTTTTCCAAGCAGGCTTCGATCGCCCTGAGTAATTCTTCAACAGTGCAGGGCTTAGTGAGATAATCATCTGCTCCCAGCTCGATGCCTTTGCGAATGTCAGCCCGAGTAACTTTAGCAGTGACAAAAATTAAGGGGATAATAGCTGTGGTAGGGTTTTGGCGCAGCGCCCTTAGAACGCCATAACCATCGAGTTCTGGCATTATAATCTCGCTAATTATCAAATCGGGTAAGTGTTCTCGTGCCTGCTGAACGCCGACAAGACTATTTTCTGCACTGATCGCATCGAACCCTTGTGACTCCAGGCATTTTAAAAACATGTTGCGGGCTTGTTCCTCATTTTCAAGAACCAAAATCTTTGTCATTGTCTTCTCCTGATATTTAGTTATTGTCAGCTGGAAAAATGAGCCTCCTAGTCAGTGGAATACCTGACAAGTATCGAAGTAGACATAAAACCCATTCCTATGTCATGAAGAACGCACCATATTTAGAATCCATGAGGTATTGATAAAATCCTGTATGAACTAACGCATTGCTCTACCTCTTTCTCTGGCTACTGCGGCTTTTTTTATGCAAAACGTCGGTTATCGTAACAAAATTTCATAATAGGTAAACCCGGATCGCAACTCGTATTAATGATTAAGGGGCGTGACCCCGTTCTCCTCATTAAAGCGATTTAGAAATACAGTTCGCGTATCACCCGTGAAGCGCTGCGGATGATTTCTTGGAAGATATACCGTGGACTTCCCTCTGCCCATATTTACGGACTTGTGCCTAGATATACGGATATTATTTAGAAACGGTAACAAACAACCGCCCAATCAGCTGTAAAAAGGCGTAACTAGGTTGTCAGGTGGGCATTACCCACCTTTTTTTGTGCGATCCGCACAGAGGGCGATCGCCACGCCAAGCTGTACTAGTAGCCCTCAATTACGAATTACGAATTAGTAATTATTCGGTCACGCCCCCTTCGGGGAAATTCAAAAGTCAAAAGTCAAAAGTCAAAATTAAG
>CAXTSI010000499.1:0-6501 GCA_964246695.1 uncultured bacterium | reverse complement strand
ATTCCCCACTCCCCATTCCCCACTCAACTATAAGTTAATTGTTTTTTCCTAAAGTATTGTTACCCGAACGTGATATGATTCAGCTGGCTGAATGAGCAGTCAACATAATTAGCTGTACTGGTTTCGAGTCTTGTGAGCTTGTCAGACGAATCGATTAAACCCACGCCAACGACACAACAAGATGCTCAATCTGGTTTTGAGGATACAGAACCAGTGAGTTCTATGCAAGAGTTTTATCAACTCTATCAGGAGTTGTCACTGATCACTCTTGTGTTGACGGGGATTATTTTTATCTCTGTGTTGTACTTTTATTCCCTAAACATTGCCCTAAATTATCTGATTGGAGCATGTACGGGTGTAATTTACTGGAGGATGTTGGCAAAAGATGTTGAGCGTTTGGGCAGAGAAAAACAGCAGTTGAGTAAAACTCGGCTAGCTTTATTAGTAGTCTTAATTCTACTGGCATCGCGGTGGAATCAACTACATATATTACCCATATTTTTGGGATTTCTCACCTACAAAGCAGCGCTGATTATCTATGTAATTAGGGTAGCATTTGTCTCTGACTCGTCAAAGCACAATTAACCATAAAAGGCTCAACAGTAGTTTTGCAGGAGGAATATCCATAATGCAAAAAAAGCTCCTCTTCTCCAGTTAAGATTGGAGAAACAATTGATATGGAAAGAAAATGCCGAATTTTCTGAACTTCTTCAATTCTATTCCCCTTGCCGAATTGGAAGTGGGAAAACATCTATACTGGCAAATAGGTAACTTGAAACTGCATGGGCAAGTATTTCTCACCTCCTGGTTTGTCATTGGAGTGCTTGTACTAGCTTCCATCGCCGCAAGCAGTAACATCAAACGAATTCCCGGTGGGCTGCAGAACCTGATGGAGTACGCCCTGGAATTTATCCGGGATTTAGCAAAAAACCAGATTGGCGAGAAAGAGTACCGCCCTTGGGTGCCTTTTGTCGGTACTTTGTTTTTGTTCATTTTTGTGTCAAATTGGTCAGGGGCACTTGTTCCTTTTCGGCTGATTAAACTACCAGAAGGCGAATTAGCAGCTCCTACTAGTGACATCAATACAACTATTGCCTTAGCATTGTTGACATCACTAGCGTATTTTTACGCTGGATTCAGCAAAAAGGGTTTAGGGTACTTTGGTAACTACGTCCAGCCAGTGGCGTTCATGTTGCCCTTCAAAATTATTGAAGATTTCACCAAACCCCTTTCCCTAAGTTTCCGTTTATTCGGTAATATCTTAGCAGATGAACTAGTAGTGGCAGTGCTAGTACTACTAGTGCCTCTATTTGTGCCACTGCCAGTAATGGCTTTGGGACTATTTACCAGCGCCATTCAAGCACTAATTTTTGCCACCTTGGCTGCGGCTTACATCGGAGAAGCTATGGAAGACCATCACGGTGGCGAAGAACATTAGTGGCTAATAGCTAATGGCTAATGGCTAATGGCTAATGGCTAATGGCTAATGGCTAATGGCTAATGGCAATTAACAATTAGCAATTAGCAATTAGCAATTGACAAACAACCTACAGTAAATTAAGGAAAAAATATCATGGATCCATTAGTTTCTGCTGCTTCAGTTTTAGCTGCTGCTCTTGCTGTGGGTTTGGCTGCGATCGGTCCTGGCATTGGTCAAGGAAATGCGGCAGGTCAAGCTGTAGAAGGTATTGCTCGTCAGCCTGAAGCAGAAGGTAAAATTCGCGGTACATTGCTGTTAAGCTTGGCATTCATGGAAGCGCTAACCATCTACGGTCTAGTTGTTGCCCTAGTACTGCTATTTGCTAACCCCTTCGCGTAAGTGAGTGAAAAGTTAGGAGTTAAGAGTTAAGAGTTAATTAAAAACTCATAACTCCTAACTCCTAACTCCTAACTGAATAGTAGATAGGAATAAGCAACTATGACACACTGGATCACCTTATTAGCTGTAGAAAAGGTTGCCAAAGAGGGAGGGCTGTTTGATTTAGATGCTACCCTACCTTTGATGGCAATCCAATTTCTACTTTTAGCCATAGTTTTGAACGCGCTTTTTTACAAGCCGGTGGGCAACGCAATTGATGAGCGGAATGAATACATCCGGAACAATCAATTAGAAGCACAAGAACGCTTGTCAAAATCAGAAAAGTTAGCGCAGCAATATGAGCAAGAATTAGCAGGAGCAAGACGGCAAGCACAAACAGTGATTGCTGACGCTCAAGCTCAAGCCCAAAAAATCGCTGCTGAAAAGATAGCTGGAGCACAAAAAGAAGCTCAGGCACAAAGAGAAGAAACAGCTCGTGAAATTGAGCAGCAAAAACAGCAAGCTTTTGCTTCTCTAGAGCAAGAAGTAGATGCCCTAAGTCGCCAAATACTGGAAAAGCTTTTAGGAGCAGAGCTAGTAAGGAGCTAATAGCTAATGGCTAATAGCTAATGGCTAATGGCTAATGGCTAATAGCAATTAACAATTAGCAATTAGCAATTAACAATTAGCAATTAACAATTAACAATTTCGCTTCTCGCAGTCGTGGATGAAAAAACATGGGGACTTTTTTACTGTTGATGGCCCAAGCCAGCGCCGTCGGAGGTGAATTAGCAGAGGCAGCAGGCGAAGGCGGTTTTGGTCTAAATACCAATATCTTGCAAACTAACCTGATTAACCTTGCTATTATTATTAGTGTACTGGTGATTTTCGGACGAAAGGTTTTGGGTAGTACGCTCAAAGAACGCCGCATCCGAATTGAAACAGCAATTAAAAGTGCAGAGCAACGCCTGAAAGAAGCACAGGGAACACTTGCAGATCAGCAGCGAAAACTGGCGCAAGCTCAGGCAGAAGCAGAAAAAATCAAGCTTGTAGCAGCAGAAAATGCCAATAAAGCAAGAGAAGCAATACTGGCTCAAGCAGCTACTGATATTGAACGCATGAAGGAAACAGCAGTAGCTGATTTGAACTCAGAGCGGGAAAAAGCGATCGCCCAATTGCGTTCGCGAGTCATCGCTATGGCATTGCAAAAAGTCGAGTCAGAACTGCAAACTGGAATTGCCGACGATGCTCAACATACATTAGTTGACCGTAGCATTGCGCTACTAGGAGGCAAGGGATGAAAAATAATATAGCTACAGATGAAATAGCCCAGCCTTACGCTCAAGCATTGATGTCAGTAGCACAATCAAAAAACCAGACAGAGCAGTTCGGCGAAGATGTGCGTTCCTTGCGAAGTCTACTTTCTGAGAGCGCTCAGCTACAGAACTTTCTGGAAAACCCCTTTATTCAGCCAGAGAATAAAAAGGCAGTCATCAACCAAATACTTGGCGAAGGCGCTAACACATACTTACGTAATTTTTTGATGCTGCTGGTAGATAGAAGGCGCATTTCACTGCTGTCAGCGATTTGCCGACAGTATCTGGCGCTTTTGCGGCAACTAAACCAAACTGTGTTAGCGGAAGTCATTTCTGCCGTTCCCTTAACGGAAGCGCAGCAGCAAGCAGTAACAGAAAAGGTCATAGCAATGACCAATGCTCGCTCTGTAGAAGTAGACGCCAAGATTGACCGCGAAATTATTGGTGGTGTAATCGTTAAAGTTGGCTCTCAGGTAATTGACGCCAGTTTACGGGGTCAACTGCGCCGCTTATCCCTGCGCTTAAGTAGCACCTAAATAACTGGGGAATCGCTAATGGCTAATGGCTAATAGTAACAATTGACAATTAGCAATTAGCAATTAGCAAATTTTTAGTAAAGTTTCGAGTTTTAAGAGTAAGTCACATGGCAATTAGCATCAGACCTGACGAAATCAGCAACATTATTCAGCAGCAAATTGAGCAATACGACGATCAAGTCAAAGTTGCGAACGTTGGTACCGTCCTGCAAGTGGGTGACGGTATTGCCCGGATCTATGGTCTAGATAAGGTCATGGCAAGCGAGCTGTTAGAATTTGAAGACGGCACAATTGGCATCGCCTCGAACTTGGAAGAAGATAATGTGGGCGCGGTGCTAATGGGTGAAGGTCTTGAAATTCAAGAAGGTAGTACCGTGACCGCCACTGGCAGAATCGCTCAGGTGCCAGTGGGAGAAGCCCTAGTTGGACGAGTTGTAGATGCTCTAGGTCGTCCAATTGATGGTAAAGGAGATATAAAGACCACAGAAACCCGTTTGCTGGAATCTCCAGCACCAGGTATTGTGGCACGTCGATCTGTACACGAACCAATGCAAACCGGCATCACAGCCATCGACGCGATGATTCCCATTGGTCGGGGTCAGCGAGAGTTGATTATTGGTGACCGCCAAACCGGGAAAACGGCGATCGCCATTGACACGATCATCAACCAAAAAGCAGAAGATGTGATTTGTGTCTACGTTGCCATTGGACAAAAAGCTTCCACTGTGGCAAGTGTGGTGCAGACATTGCAAGACAAAGGCGCAATGGACTACACAGTTGTCGTCGCCGCCAGCGCCAGTGAACCCGCTACCTTGCAATTCTTGGCTCCTTACACTGGGGCAACAATAGCTGAGTACTTTATGTACAAAGGCAAAGCTACCCTGGTAATCTATGATGACCTCTCCAAGCAGGCTCAGGCTTATCGGCAAATGTCCCTGCTGCTGCGTCGTCCCCCCGGACGAGAAGCTTATCCAGGAGATGTGTTCTATATCCACTCCCGCTTGTTGGAACGGGCAGCGAAGCTGAGTGATGAACTGGGTAAAGGTAGCATGACAGCTCTACCGATTATCGAAACTCAAGCAGGTGACGTGTCTGCTTACATCCCCACCAACGTGATTTCGATCACTGACGGTCAGATATTCCTGTCTTCCGATTTGTTCAACTCTGGTGTCCGTCCGGCTGTGAACCCCGGTATTTCCGTGTCACGAGTGGGTTCTGCTGCTCAAACCAAGGCAATGAAAAAAGTTGCTGGTAAGTTAAAGCTGGAACTGGCACAGTTTGACGACTTGCAAGCCTTCGCACAATTTGCCTCTGACTTGGATAAAGCTACTCAAGACCAGTTGGCAAGGGGTCAGCGCTTGCGGGAACTCCTCAAGCAACCTCAAAATTCACCGCTATCGGTGTACGAGCAGGTAGCTATTCTCTATGCTGGTCTTAATGGTTACTTAGATGACATCCCAGCAGATAAAGTCACTACTTTCGCTCAAGGACTGCGAGAGTACTTGAAAACTAGCAAACCTCAGTACACCGAATCAGTACAATCGAAAAAAGCACTGGGTGACGAAGAAGAAGCTGCCTTGAAGGAAGGAATTAACGAATACAAGAAGACTTTTAAGGCAACAGTGTAAATTGCTAATGGCTAATAGCTAATAGCTAATGGCAATGAGCAATTAGCTATTAGCTATTAGCAATGAACAAAGGAAAAAATTATGGCTAATCTCAAATTCATACGCGATCGCATTCAGTCAGTCAAAAATACTAAAAAAATCACGGAAGCTATGCGGTTGGTGGCGGCGGCTAGAGTACGCCGCGCCCAAGAACAGGTGCTATCCACCCGCCCCTTTGCTGACCGCTTAGCACAAGTGCTATACGGTTTGCAAACTCGTCTGCGGTTTGAAGATGTAGACCTGCCCCTGCTGAAAAAACGGGAAGTCCGAACAGTGGGGTTGTTGGTAATTTCAGGCGATCGGGGTTTGTGTGGCGGCTACAACAATTACGTTATTAAGCGTGCCGAGAATCGCGCCAAGGAACTCAAGGCAGAAGGTGTAGATTACAAATTCGTGCTGGTGGGACGTAAATCCATCCAGTACTTCCAACGCCGCAACCAGCCTATTGATGGTACATACACTGGCTTAGAGCAAATTCCCACCGCAGCGGAAGCCACTAAGATTGCCGACCAACTCCTTTCTTTGTTTCTGTCGGAAAGCGTTGACCGCATTGAGTTGGTCTACACCAGATTCGTCTCCTTGGTCAGTTCCCGCCCCGTGGTGCAAACCCTGCTTCCTCTTGATGCCCAAGGTTTAGAAACGCCAGATGATGAAATTTTCCGCCTCACAACTCGTGGCGGTAAGTTTGAAGTGGAACGGGAGAAAGTTACTACCCAAGTCCGCGCTTTACCCCGCGACATGATTTTTGAGCAAGACCCAGTGCAAATTCTTGATTCCCTACTACCTTTGTATCTGAGTAACCAGCTATTGCGGGCGCTGCAAGAATCCGCTGCTAGTGAACTAGCGGCGCGGATGACAGCCATGAGTAACGCCAGCGACAACGCCGCTGAAATGATTAGCAACCTGACGCTGTCTTACAACAAAGCGCGCCAAGCTGCAATTACCCAAGAAATCTTAGAGGTTGTGGGTGGTGCTGAGGCACTAACTTAATTAGTTGTTAGTTGTTAGTGGTTAGTTGTTAGTGGTTAGTTGTTAGTTGTTAGTTGTGAGTAGAACAACCCAACGGGAAAGCCCAACGGGAGCGCAGATCCGATTGGGAGTGAAACCCTTCGGAGAGCGCTGTCTCACCAACAACTAACCACTAACCACTAACCACTAACCACTAACCACTAACCACTAACCAC
>CAXTSI010000498.1:0-6501 GCA_964246695.1 uncultured bacterium | reverse complement strand
AACAACCAACAACTAACAACTAACAACCAACAACTAACAACCAACAACCAACAACCTTTTGTAGATTTACGCAAGTATGACCAATCCTGGTTTGACAGGGGACGTACAGGTTGGTATATTTTAGTATGGTGGTTTGTACAGGCGATCGCCTTTCCCCTGACTCCTCACCCGCTCAATCGTCTGCGTTGTGCCTTGTTGCGTTTGTTTGGTGCTCGTATTGGTCAAGGTGTTTTAATTCGACCCACCGCTCGCTTCACCTATCCCTGGAAAGTCTCCATCGGCGACTACAGCTGGATTGGAGATGACGTAGTTTTATATAGTCTTGACTATATTAGCATTGGTGAACACTGCGTAATTTCCCAAAAAAGCTATTTGTGTACTGGCAGCCATGATATGAATGATCCAGCCTTTGGGTTGAAAACAGCCAGTATCAGCATTGGTAATGGCGTCTGGATTGCCGCAGATAGCTTCATTGGACCAGGAGTAGAAATTGGCGCTAATGCTGTGATTGGTGCTCGTAGCAGTGTTTTTAGTAATCTACCCTCTGGGCAAGTTTGCTGGGGAACCCCTTGTAGTGCACACTACCCGAGAGGGAAAGGAGTGGGGGGAGTGGGGGCGTAATTTTAATAATCAGTAAACTCAGATCTTGCACCATTCTCAATAAGACCTAAAAAACCGGGTTTCTCAACCACAAATAAAGGGTCTCAGCCTTGAATATTTGCAAGAAACCCGGTTTTTGATGCTGGTGCAAGATATCAGTAAAGAAAATCCGAGAAAGATTGAATCTTATTTAAATCATATGTAAAAGTTGTGTAAATAATCATTAAAAATGGTTGATATCTTTTCGTTATCACCTATAGTTACAATTGCTACCT
This sequence comes from uncultured bacterium, assembly GCA_964246695.1. GTDB lineage: Bacteria > Cyanobacteriota > Cyanobacteriia > Cyanobacteriales > Nostocaceae > Stigonema. The sequence continues at coordinate 5,626 of CAXTSI010000498.1, read as the reverse complement.
ATGATTAATGCCCAAAACAGAGTTATCGCCGCCAGCACCCCGATCTGAAGAGACGGGGACCTAGTGCCTCTTATGAGGCGATTGTTGTAATTGAAAAAGATTTGTCAGAAGGTGCTGACACCAATAGTTAAAAAATAAAACAAATAAAGAAAATTTCTTTATTTAGTTGGTGTAACCGCTACCTAATATTATCGGGCTAAATATTATTTGGCGTAGAAAAATGGGTTGAGAAATTTACTAATTTCCAGGGCTTTGTCAGGGTAAAAATTTCCTGTTGGACAATTAGTATAACTAATCGAGGTGAGGAATGACAATAGCACTCAATCAAAAAGTTAATCTGGCAAAAGAAGTCTTAGTTCAAGAATTGCAAGGAAAGTCGGCTTTGGCGCATACTCAAAGTCAAGAATATTTTAATCAAAATGAGGTTGGGACACATATGCTTTGGGTACTGACTGAGTCAGAATCCATCCAGGCGGCTTATAACACCCTTCTAGAAGAGTATGAGGTGGATTCACAGCAGTTACAACGAGACTTGCTAAACTACATTGAAAAATTAGTTAAACATAGGCTGGTTGAAGTCACTAATTCTTGAAAAAGTCACAATTCAAACAGCAATTTTGTCATACAGGGATTGATGGCTAATAAAAGCTATTCCCCACTCCTGTAAGGGCGGGGTGACTCCGCCCCTACGCATTCCCCATTGATAAGAGAGGTAAATTAAATAATGCGCATACTGATGGTTGCTTCTGGGGGCATTGCCATGATACGCACTTTAAATTGGGCGCTTGAGGCTGGTCACCAAGTTTGGGTACTTTGTCCCCATAACCCCTTTCAACCAAAGGAAACTCCCAAAAATTACGGCTATGTACCCTTTACTTTAGAACTAGTTAATTTTCATGAACTTACAGGCGAGTTACCGAAAGATGAGATAACGCACCAGTTACTCTTATGGACAGCAGCTTCACAGTTGCGTGCGATCGCCAAAAAATTCCAGCCAGATATTATACACGTCCACGGACTGTTCTTTGGCGCCGAGTGTTGCGCTCTTGCCGACCTGCACCCCCTTGTGTGCTCTGCTTGGGGCGGTTTAAATTCTCTGATAGAAACTGAACAAGTGCAACACCAGCTTCTTAGTAAAGAGGCACGCACTATGTTAAGAACTGCTGATATGCTGATTGTGGAGGCACCAGGTCTGGCAGAAAAATGCCAGCCATGGATGAGTCAATTTCAACGGGTAGAGTTATTACACTTAGGGACGAAAACACAAAATTTTTGCCCCCAACCAGCAAAGTATGTAGCTCAATGGCGGCGATCGCTGGATGTTACCGAGGAAACAACAGTGCTACTCTCGCCTCGTGGGTGGAGTAAACTTTACAATCATCACCAAATCTTAGAAGCCTATGCACTGGCTTATCCACATTTCCAGAAACCGACAGTACTGACGTTTTTAAAGTTAAGACGTACTAACTCGGTGCAGGAAGTAAAGGAATATTACAACTTCTTCGATTCCAAGGTAAAGGAACTTGGGATGGAGCAGAATATTCGCTGGTTACCCCCAGTGCCACTTGAGATGATGCCGACAGTATACTCCGTAGCGGATGTAGTAATCAATTATCCCATGACCGATGCTTTTCCTTCAAGCTTGGTAGAAGCTGTCGCCTGTGAACGACCAGTGATTACTGCTCTCCTACCAGCTTATCGGAATACTTTCGTTGAGAAGTTTTGCACTGTAGTTGAGCCTCACAAGCCCACTGCCTTGGCAGAAGCACTAGTCGAAGTAGTGAATCGTCCTTCATCAGAGCGAGAAAATCACCTAGCAATAGGAAGACAGTTCATTGTCGAGAATTACGATGAAGCGGCTTCCAAAAACAAGCTGTTAACGATTTACGAAGAAGTGGCGGCATCTTATCAGAAAATGAATAGCTCCAGTCAAGCATAAAAGTAAATACTACCTAGAGTTTAAAACCCTATGTCATATTCGTAGAGGCGATCGCGTCTCGACAGAGAATCTCATGTAGGTAGGGCTATGCCGCACAGTTGCAGTTGGTGGGCAATGCCCACCCTACTGATTAATCCAAATAAGCGCAACAATAATAAGAAGATTGAAAATGAACCAAACCAACCACAAACAATCGAAAAAAACTTACACAGCACCCGAACTGACTTTACGCGGTCTGCTACTTACCCCTGAAGATGATTTTACTAAAACTAGCTTGACGAAGACCAAGATCACTACTACTGCATAACACTGTCTGTCTGTCCTATGTTTGTCAGTAGCTGTCAAATAATTGAAAATTAATCCGCTCATCGAAAAATGGGTTGATTGATTTCTTGAATGAGCCTTTGGTGTACTATCAAATTATATAAAACAAGACAAATGACTCAAAATGTATCATCAAATCAATCCAATGACTTGGAAATTCAATTTAATTTAGCAAATGATTGCCAAAGAAGCGGTAAATTAGAGCTAGCGATCGCAGGCTATCAAAAAATATTGCTTCAGCAACCAAACTATATAATAGCTTATCTAGCTCTTGGCAATCTCCTGATAGGACAAGGACGCTTATCAGAGGTAATTGATCTTTATCAGAAAGCGATTGAGGTTATACCAAATCAGCCTGAGTTCCACAAAAATATCATTAATGCACTGGTAGCAAAAGAGGGGCTAAACGAAGCATTTAAGTATTATGAACTTACCCGAGTAGACACAAAAGAAATTGAAATACAGCCACAGGATATTCTTTGCTGCGTAGTGGTGAGGAATGAACTGTTGCGGTTACCTTATTTTCTGACTTATTACAGACAGAAAGGGATCGCTAAATTTTTGATTGTCGATAATAATTCTACAGATGGTAGTTTAACGTATTTACTAGAACAAGCTGATGTCTATACTTGGCATTCAACTCGCCCCTACAATCAAGCTAACTATGGTTCGGCTTGGTTAGAATTCTTACTGAGGAAGTATGGTGTAGGTCATTGGTGTTTAATTGTGGATGCTGATGAAATCTTCTACTATCCAGACTGTGAGAGGAGAAATATTGTTCATTTATGTCAAGATCTAGACCAAAAGCAAAAAACTGCCTTTAATGCGGTGCTTCTGGATATGTACTCAGACAAGGCAATCAAAGATACTTCTTACATTAGCGGTCAAAATTTTCTAGATTTTTGTCCCTATTTTGATCGAGATTTTTATTCTAAAAAAGAAGAGAACTTTGGAAATTATAGAAATCAAACTGCTTATTGGGGTGGTGTGAGAAAGAGAGTTTTTGGCGGGAGCAATTTGCTGAACAAAGTTCCTTTGATAAAGTATGATGTAGATTTTATTTTACATATTGGTCAGCACTTTACGAATCGCCCAAAACATGAAATTGCTGACAGTAGGGGCTGTTTACTTCATTTCAAATTTTTTGACACTTTTTACAGTTATGTTGAGCAAGAGGTAAGAAGAAAAGAGCATTATAACAACGCTGTGGATTACGTGGAATATGCTCAAGGCATAGCTCAGCATGAAAATCTTAAATTGTACGATGAAAAACATTCAGTGAAACTGCAAGATTCTCAGCAGTTAGTGCAGTTGGGAATTATGCAGGTAGGGGAAACCTCATCAGCAGTTGCGGTTGAATTTCCCAAAATTTACCCGGTTGCAGCACATATTTCAAGACCTTTTTGGTCGGTAATGATTACTGCCCATAAAGGAGTGAATTATCTAGAGCAAGCATTGAGAAGTGTGTTAGAACAGGCTCCAAGTGTAGCAGAAATGCAGATAGAAGTGGTTAATGATGCTGCAACTGAGTCGATCCAAGCAGAAATTGCAGAGGTAGTTGAAGCCGTTGGTGGAAAGAGAATTCACTTTTATCGACATTCTGAGAATGTAGGCGATCCCCACATTTTTAATATCTGCATTCAACGGGCTAATGGTCATTGGGTTCACATTCTTCATGCCGATCATGTAGTCCAGCCGGGATTTTATCGTCATCTGCAAGCAGGTATAGAAAAAGACGAGAGTGTTGGGGCGGCTTTTTGTCGTCATATTCACGTGAACCCAGATGGTAATGTGTGTCAAATATCTCCTCTAGAAAGGGAAACCCCTGGAGTGATTGAAGACTGGCTGGAACGAATTGCTGTGATGTGTCGGCTGCAATTTCCTTCAGTAGTAGTGAAACGGGATGTATACGAAAAGTTAGGAGGGTTTTGTCAACAGGCAAATTCTGCCTTTGATTGGGAAATGTGGAAGCGGATAGCAGTGTATTATCCAGTTTGGTATGAGCCACAACCATTAGTTAATTTCCGCGAAAACTTTGGCTTGGGTAGACAGGTGGCTGATAACCTCAAGGCTATTGAAATTTCCCAGATTTATTTACAGGGTGCTATAGGAGATAAGTTAACGAATAAAGCTAGAGAAAATAATGCTTTATCCGCTTTTTATTCTGCCCAAAAGCAATTGCAACAGGGAGATTATCAGACGGCTCTAGCCAACCTGCAAGCCGGACTCAAATGTAGTCAATCTGCACAAGTTAAACAGGCATTAATTCTTCTATTGCTGCATACAAAATTTAGTCAATAAAACAGTTATTGAGAACTAATCCGCCCATGCCAAATGTCAGCGTTATTATTACCACATACAAGCGGGCTAATCTAGTTTCGCACGCAATTGAGAGTGTCTTAGCACAAACCTACACTGACTACGAAATCATCGTCGTCGATGATGGCTCCCCTGACAACACAAAAGAAGTCTTAGCTAAATTTGGAGATCGGATTACCGCTATCCATCAAGAAAATCAAGGAGTATCCGCCGCTCGCAATGCAGGGATTAGAGCCGCACAGGGGCAGTATATCGCCTTTCTCGATGATGATGACCTGTGGCTACCAAATAAGCTAGAAAAACAGATTGCTTGTTTGGAATCGAATCCGAACATTGGTTTAGTCTATTCAGATATGTTCTGTTTTGATGAGAATGGTGTGTTTCCCCATACATGGGAAAAAGCAAATCCCACACCTCCTGTCCAGCAGAGTTGGATTTTATTTTTGCGTAATTTCATCCCCACACCCTCTGTTGTGGTGCGTCGAGAATGTCTAGACAAGGTGGGTTTGTTTGATGAAACGTTGACGACTTGTGAGGACTACGACTTATGGTTACGGATCACCGAAAAATGGTCTGTTCATTTCTTGAATGAGCCTTTAGTAAATTATCGCAGGTCTGCAAACAGTCTCCAGAGTAATGAAGAGCGGCAGTTAATTAACTGGTTGCGGGTCAAAGAAAACGCTTTCCAGCGCAACCGGGATATACAGCAGAAATTGCCCCTGAATGCTCTCGACCAGTGCTTTTTTCATGGCTACCTGAGCCTTGCCTACGATTATATCAATCGTTATCAAGGTGAGAAGGCTCGTCAAGCCTTGAAGCGCTATCAACAACTTCGTGGCATTAATAGTACCTCTGAGTGGTTGTGGATGATTAGTTTTCCCATCCTGAACTCATCTCCAGCTTCTAATTCAGTACCATCCTAAGCAAGTTTTAAACGATAATGAGTATTTATAGGAATCCTAAATCATTTGTGAAAAATATTAAGTGGTGTAGGGTGGGCACTGCCCACCAAAACCCGGATATGGTGGGCAGTGCCCACCCTAC
>CAXTSI010000497.1:0-6510 GCA_964246695.1 uncultured bacterium | reverse complement strand
GGAGCCACTGCGTTGCGGGGGTTCCCCCCGTTGAAGCAAGTGGCGTTGGGGAGTGGGGAGTGGGGGAGTAGAGTGAGAAAGCATATTTTCATGCGGGGGCGGTGTACGCAGTTCATCGGGACTGCCTCCCTCTAACTCTCGTACAGACGTTCCGCTGTCCCGTCTCTTCTCCTTTCATAACTAACTTTAAGGAGGACCCCCACCGGGACGACCGCCACCGGGACGACCTCCTCCCATACCAGGAAACATTCCTCGCGGTACTGATTGCGGTCTTAACCCTGGTGGAAAACTAAGCAATACCTTCTCGTTTCCTTTAAGTCCAGACCGGACTTCGGTAAAGTTATTCACGGTGACGCCAGTCTGGATGGGAATGAACACAGGTTGAGAGTTATTCGCTTTCATCACATACACACCTGTCGCCTTTTCTTGGCGCACCACCGCTGCTGTTGGCACTACAAGGGCATTCTCTAATCGACCAACTTGGAAATCTGCTGTCACATTCATCCCTGGTCGCAGCAGCGAAGAAGCGTCTGTTATTATTGCTACTTTCACTTGAAAACTGGTGACATTTTGCTCTACCGTTGCTTGAGCGCCAATTTGACTGACTCGACCCTCAAAAGTTTTTCCTGGGTAGGCATCTGCTGTAATGATGACTTTCTGACCTAGGTGTATTTTGCCAATATTCACCTCAGCTACATTTGCTACAACCTGATTTTGAGCAGCCAGGGAAAAGATGGAAGAAGAAGTTGCGCTAGATACAGAGCTACCTGAGGTTGTTGGGGTGACAAAAGCCCCTGGGTCAGCGTACTTTTGAGTGACAACACCATCAAAAGGTGCCCGAAGTATGGTATCATTCAACTGAGCTTGGATAGTTTGCAGCGATCCACGAGCAGAAGTTACTTGAGCACGCGCTGCGTTAATATCTTCTTGACGCGTTCCTGCTTTGAGGAGTGCTAGTGCTTGCTGTTTCTGCCTCACTATAGCCCGTGCTTGCTCAATGTCTTCAGAGCGTGACCCGACTTTTTGTAACGCCAGTGCTTGCTGTGCTTGCGCCACATTGGCTAGGGCGCTGTCACGATCTGCGCGTTTTTGGTTGACAGTCTGAAGGGAAATGGCTCCTGATTTATAAAGTTGCTCATTGCGGCGGAAATCATCTTCCGCTTTAGCCAAGAGTGCTTGATCGCTTTTTACCCGTGCCTCTGCTTGGGCAATATCTTGAGAACGATTACCTGCGATCGCCTTTTGCAAAGTCGCTTTAGCCTCATCCAATACGAATTGTGCTTGGGCAATATCTTGAGGGCGATTACCTGCAATCAACTTTTGTAGATTTGCCTCTTGTTGTGCCAGTTGTCCTTGCGCTTGGGTCAGCTGTCCTTGAAGATTTGAGTTATCCATGTAAGCCAGAATCTGCCCTTTTTTGACAGTATCTCCTTCCTTTACCAGCAGTTTTTTCAGTATCCCTGCGGTTTTCGGGCTGACGTTAATCGACTCTTCGGGCTTTACTGTTCCGTTCGCGGAAACTGTTATCGGTAGGCTTTGTCTTTCTACAGCAGCAGTCACAACCCTGCGTCTTGCTTGCTGAACGGGAACAATGACCAACTGGTGATAAACTCCGTAGCCAACTCCACCCAAAAGCACAAGGATGAGTAGCCAGGTCAGCCAATTAGTCCTGCCCTTTTTCTTCACGTCTTTAATCAAATGCGAAGCATCTACAGGCTTTGATGTATCAATTTTCATTTCTCTTTCCTGCGTAGAAAGAACTGCTACTGAACGGCACATCTGTAAGGCTTAGGGATAAATATAGTCTGGTAGCCCGATGACGATTTTTTATCGGTAATCTGAGATCTTGCACCATTATCAACAAGGTGAGAGAAACCGGGTTTCTAAACGAAAAAGTAAGGGTTTCAGTTTTACCTATTCGCAAGAAACCCGGTTTCTAATGCTGGTGCAAGATGTAAGTAATGCTTTAATCGGCACTCAGTTGCAGATCTTAATGTATGTTGTATATATTATTCTCCTTACTTAATGAGTGAAGGGCGACAACATTTGTCGCAGTTGTTGCTGTAGTTTTGGCGTCAGGATGATTGATATCCATTATAGAAATTGACCAAGAAATCCGTATATGAACAAAGTCACGAATTTTGCCTCAACACTACTTACTAATGACCATTTTGTATATGCCATTGAATTATTCGCGCTCTAACTACCACCGTTACTCTGAGCTTATCACTACAAGTAATTGAGGGAAAGTTGCTTGATTATTTACATTTTGTTACAGCGATCGCCGCCAGCTACATGTATGGTTGTCGGAAATTCAGCTTGACATGTTGCTGAGAAAACACCAAGAAATAAATTGTCCCAAATTGTAGGGGCGGGGTAACCCCGCCCTTACGAATGATATGATCGATCAGTCTATAGTTGGGAGATTTAATTTTCTGGAAGTCCCAAAAAGCATGATATAAGCACTAAAAGTTATAACAGCCACCAGGTTGTTGATGAAATTGGAACTGCCACTTATTGTTACTGAACGCTTATTATTACGACTGGCAACTAAAGAGGATATACGTAATATTCTCGCATACTACACTGAAAACAAAACTTATCTCACTCCATTTTCTCCTCTTTGGCCTGTTGATTTTTTCACACAAGAGTATTGGCATACTCAGGTTGAAAATAATTATCTGGAATTCATAAATGACTTATCATTAAAGCTGTTTATTTTTACCATAAAAAATCCAACAAGAATTATTGGATTAATTAATTTTAGAAATTTTGTCAGAGGTTCTGCCCAATTTTGTTATTTAGGATACAACCTTGCAGAAGCCGAACAAGGAAAAGGTTACATGACAGAAGCGTTGAAAGCAGCCATTCAGTATGTATTTCAAGAATTAAATATGCACCGAATCATGGCTAATTATATGCCTGACAATCAGCGTAGCGGCAATTTACTAAATAGGTTAGGATTTGTTGTGGAAGGGTACGCCAAAGAATATTTATTAATTAATGGAAAATGGCAAGACCATATTCTTACAAGTATCACGAATCCGAGCGTGGAAAGTAAGTGATTGGTAATTGGTAATTGGTAATTGGTAATTGGTCAACAGTAGATAAAAATAACAAATGACTAATGACTATCTAAAAAATTCATACTAAATTCACAATAACGACACATCTACTTCACAAGCAAATGCAATAGTTATACCTGTTTGCTTCTTAGATAAATAGGCAAGTTAAACAATCAAACTGATTTAGGAGTTCCTCAAAATGGGCATTAACTCTGCAAAGCTTTTGTCTGCTACTATAGCCCTTGCCACCCTTGTGCCTGGAATTGCCTTAACAGCTCCAGCTCAAGCTCAATCTGGTTCTACCCCTAGTACTACTACTACTCCCGCTTCAAGCACTCCGACTCGCTCTACTTCACTACGGTCAAACAAACTTTCTTCAGCACAGCGCCAGCAGATTAAAACCCTGCTTCAAGAAAGAAACAAAGAGATTGCTGGTGTATTAGACCAATCTCAAAGCACCCAATATAATCAAGCGCTGGCATCAGGTAAGAAACCTAATCAAGCTCTCCAAGGGCTGAATTTGAGAGCAGACCAGAAGACCAGTATTCAGTCAATCTTCTCTAAGTATAATGACCAAATAAGAGCTGTCGTGAGTCAATCACCATCACAATCAGCGCAACCGTCATCTGATCCATCATCTCAATCGCCCACTCAAGGGTCAACTCAACCATCCGCTCAACCGTCCACGCCAACAAAGTAAATCTAAAAACCTAGACAGAGGTAGTATTGAGGGGAGAATGAATTAAGCTTTTCTCCTCATGACTCTGGCTGAAACTCTAAACAACACGAATTCTTGCAATCCCTTTCTCAGCCTCAACTACGAACCCGCCCTAGAATCTTTGGGCGATGATTACTACGACGAAGTTGCGGCGGCGGAATTTCCTCAACATATCCTGCGCTGGCGCAATGACGCACTGCTACCCCAGTTGGGATTAGACCCTCAAGTAGTGACAGACGAAGATTTTATCGTAGCCTTTGGCAAATTTGAAAGGCGGAAACCGTTGTTGGCGCTGCGTTACCACGGTTATCAATTTGGTGAATACAATCCCAGGCTGGGTGATGGTAGAGGCTTTCTTTATGGGCAAGTACGCGGTATTGATGGTGAACTGTACGATTTCGGGACCAAAGGTTCTGGTACGACACCCTACTCTCGTGGTGGTGATGGTATGCTCACTCTTAAGGGCGGTTTACGGGAAGTACTCGCTGCGGAAGCGTTGCACTACATGGGTGTATGTACCTCACGCTGTCTGACCATGATTGAAACAGGTTTACCCCTTTGGCGAGGTGATGAACCTTCCCCTACCCGTTCCTGTGTCATGGTAAGAATGAGCCGATCGCATATCCGGTTTGGCACTTTTGAGCGACTGCACTATTTACGGCGTCCGGATTTAACTAAAAAGCTGTTAGACCACGTCATAGATTCGTATTACCAACACTTAATCAGCGAACAAGATAAGTATGCCCTGTTTTACGCAGAACTAGTCAAACGTGTAGCAGAACTAGCAGCGCAGTGGATGGCAGCAGGCTTTTGTCATGCAGTACTCAACACCGACAATATGTCGATCGCTGGAGAAAGTTTTGACTATGGTCCCTATGCGTTTATTCCTACTTATGAGCCATACTTTACCGCAGCATATTTCGACCACTATAGACGCTATTGTTACAGCCATCAACCAGGTATTTGTAAATTAAATTTAGAAATGCTCCAAGAACCGTTAAAGGCTGTTATTGCTTTATCTGATATGGAGATAGGATTAAACAGCTTTGACGAGCATTATCATAACGAATACTGCTCATTAATGTTAAAAAAAATGGGTTTTGAGCAGTTACCACCAGAAGCTGTGGATCTTTTGGATTTAACAATTCAATTTCTGCTAGAGAGCCAAGTTGGTTATCACCAGTTTTTTTACGAAATGGCTCGCACTTTTTCATCAAAATGGCGCGACGAACCAGGTTTAGTGATGGCTACTTCAGATATTGTACCAGCATCAGGAACCTCAGAAAGTTTTGACAAATGGTGCATATCATACCATAAAATATTGAATAATTTTCATCCAGAACAAATGGATGTCATTGCCCAAAATCTAGCTCGTCATAATCCCAAAACTGTCTTATTAAGACCCGCGATCGAGTCTGTTTGGGAACAAATCTCTCAAGAAGATAATTGGCAACCTTTTTCCGATCTAGTTAAGCGAATTCAATCGGGAAATTAGTTAGTGGATAGTAGTTAGTGGTTAGTGGTTAGTGGTTAGTGGTTCTTTTTGACAACTAACAACTAACAACTAACAACTACCAACTAACAACTACCAACTAACAACTAACACCTCATGGTCTATAAACCGCACCAAAAGTACGATCGCAATTAATCTCAATGACTAAATCGACCAATGTCGAAGATTTGATTAGTGGCTTGATGAATAATTCTGGGTGAAGCGATCGCCAAAAATAATAAACAAATTGCTCGCAATCAAGTTCTGTCATCCCTGAGGAACCAGCAGCAATCATCTGTCGTTCTGCTTGGAGACGCCACTCTAGAGAAAGGCGGTAATCTGTGGGATACAGCACTATTAAGCTATCTAATCGCTCCCACAGCGGTAGATAATCGTTGAGTTTACTATTCATATCGCGGGCAAATGCCTTATCCTCATCTGTAAGAATTGGCGGTGGTGCGCTTGCAAAGCAAGCAGAGTCAATTGGTCGCACACCAACACACCAACCTTCAAAAAGAACAATATCTACATTCTCCACGATTTCTGGAGTAGTTCTTTCCCCTGCGCCGGCGTAGGCAGATTTATCAAAGCGCGGGACTGCAACTGGCAAAAGGTTTTCTCGAATTTGATCGAGTACAGTTAATCCCAGTTCAATATCATGGGTTCCTGGTGGACCACGCCAAATCATCCGGGGATCTTGCTGTTTTAATGCCAAGCGATCGCTATAAGTTTTGTACAAATCATCCAAAGATAGGTTCAGGGTACGATATCCTAATTGCTGGAGAATCAAGCTAAGAACCTTGCACATTGTGGTTTTGCCCGTTCCTTGTCCTCCTAAAATGCCTTGGATCAGGGGAAACCCTAACTGTTGGCGGTGCGATGCAAGTTTTGTTGCCAAAGGTAGCCACAAATTCCACAATGTCTCCAACATGACTTCGGGTTGCATGTGGAGAGTGGTGTGGCAGAATTTACTCAACTCAGGGTAGACGGATTTCAGCAGGTGCGATCGCGCTTGTATGACTTCACCTACATTTTCCAGTGCGATCCCAAAAGCAAGTGCCCGTAAACTATCTGCCAGCGCTGCTTGTTTTGCCTCCTCCAGCCAACTTTGTTCTGCTTCTGTTGCAGTTAAAATTTGACTCAGCCAAGGATTCATATTTTGTTGGTTGTTAGTTATTAGTTGTTGGTTGTTGGTTGTTAGTTGTTGGTTGTTAGTTGTTAGTTGTTGGTTGTTA
>CAXTSI010000496.1:0-6530 GCA_964246695.1 uncultured bacterium | reverse complement strand
ACAGGGAACTCTTAACAGGGAACTCTTAACAGGGAACTCTTAACAGGGAACTCTTAACAGTGCATCCCACGACACCCATCCGTGGGATTGAAAAAAAGGACGCCGTATATAAGCGCGAAAAGCGCGTCTCGATCGTCCAGATTTTTTTAAAGTAGGTTGTCAACCACAACGCGCATTTTTTTTCTTTTCCTGTTCCCTGTTCCCTGTTCCCTGTTCCCTTTTTTTATCACAGGTATGGGACAAAAAAGACACACTCACACACCCAAGCAGCTTAAACTGGAAACAAAGGGTTGGATTCCAACTGTTACCTTTGACTTATCTATGGCATATTACTAAGTGTGATGAGTCCAAAGTCTAAAGTCCAAAACTATTGACTATTGAAAAATGACTATTGACAAATGACTAGCAATTTAGAGACTCAACTTTTAGCACTGCAAGAAGAAGGAGAAAAAGCGATCGCCCAAGCTGATACGCTGTTAATCCTAGAGGAACTGAGAGTCAGCTACCTGGGTAAGAAAGGTAAGCTGGGGGCGCTGTTGCGGATTATGGGGCAATTGAGTGCGGAGGAAAAACCAATAATTGGCGCGATCGCCAATACAGTTAAAGAAGCCCTACAAAATAGCCTCGACCAGCAACGCACCGCCCTAGAAGCTGCTGAAATTGAGGCACAGCTAGAGGCTGAAACTCTCGATGTGACAATGCCGGGAATTTATCGCCCCCAAGGTCGCATCCATCCCCTGAATGGGATAATCGATCAAGCACTCGATATTTTCGTCGGTATGGGCTACACGGTGGCAAATGGTCCTGAGATGGAAACAGATTACTACAACTTCGAGGCGCTTAATACTCCGCCCGACCACCCAGCCCGTGATATGCAGGATACCTTCTACCTACCAGACGGAAATCTACTCCGGACTCATACCTCGTCGGTGCAAATTCGTTACATGGAAGCCGAGGAACCGCCAATTCGGATTGTTGCACCAGGGCGAGTTTATCGAAGAGATAACGTAGACGCCACTCATGCAGCGGTTTTCCATCAAATTGAACTTTTAGCAGTTGACGAGGGGCTGACTTTTACTGACCTCAAAGGCACTGTTAAAGTGTTTCTGCAGGCAATGTTTGGCGACGTACCCATCCGCTTCCGTGCCAGTTACTTCCCGTTTACAGAACCCTCAGCTGAAGTAGATTTGCAGTGGAATGGGCGCTGGCTGGAAGTTATGGGCTGCGGGATGGTCGATCCCAATGTGTTGAAAGCGGTAGGTTACGACCCAGAAGTTTATTCAGGCTTTGCTGCCGGATTTGGTGTGGAACGCTTTGCCATGGTGCTGCACCAACTTGATGATATTCGCCGCGTCTATACCAGCGACCTGCGGTTTTTGCGGCAATTTTAACAATTTGCTAACAGCTAATTGCTAATTGCCAGATAGCTATTAGCCATTAGCCATTAGCCATTAGCAAATTTTTTGGCAACGATCGCAATGTCCACAACGCCATGCAGCTTCTTTGTCAAAACCAAAGGCGCTTAACAAAAACTGCCAACGGCACTGCTTGGTAGTAAGATACTGAGTCATCTGCTTGGCTGCAACCAATTGCCTTGAAGGTTGGTTTCGTACAGTCTTGACGATGCTGTAATGGAAAGGGTCAAGCCAATTTAATTGACCAGCACTGTGCAGGAGAGAAAGGGCGATCGCACCATCGGGAAATTGTCTCGCTACTGCATCTACTTCCCCCTGTGGTGGGAGTTTTTTCACTAGTTGCTGTGCGGAATGGTGTAGCGATCGCACCCGATCCTCAAAAAACCGTCGTCTTTGCCGATCCTCTGGATCTAACCATCCCGTAGGTTCACTAACCAACGTCAATACGTCAGCCGGGGTGCCGTCTCGTCCGGCGCGTCCGATTTCCTGGACATACTCAGATAGCAATAATGGTGTGTGAAAGTGCAGCACCCACCGGACATCTGGTTTATTTATCCCCATGCCAAAGGCAGAGGTACAGACGACAAAGGGAACTTTTCCACTCAGCCAGCTAGCTTCTACAGTCCGGCGTTCCTCTGCGCCGAGTCCCGCGTGATAACTAGCTGTGACAAAACCCACCTCTTGCAACCAGACAGCCAAATTCTCGCTATCTCGCCTAGTACGAACATAAACTAACCCAGTTTGTTTTGGTCTATTTTGAATAAATTTTAATAATTGTTGTTTTCTACCCCGTGGTGTCCAAGCTATACGGACACTCGGATTAAGATTAGAACGGTAGGGATTAATATGGAAAATTGCAGGTTGCTGTAATTGTAAAGCTTCTTTGATGATTGTTTGGGCTGTAGGGTCAGCAGTCGCGGTAAAAGCCGCTAGCACTATCTTAGTTCCCGGTGGTTTTAACTTTAGCAACGCTGGTCGCACTGCCCCCAATCTTCGATAAGCTGGTCTAAATGTGTCTCCCCATTGCACCAGACAATGCGCTTCATCCAAAATCAAGCCGTTAATCACCAGTTGCGGCTGACATAATCTTTCCCATACTGGTGCACTTAGTAAAGTTTCTGGGGACAAGTACAGTAATCTCAGTTGCTGTTGTTCCAAAGCTTGCAGGGTTTGTCGCCGCGCCAAGGAGGGCAATTCACTGTGCAACAGGGCAGCGTTTAAGTTACGACTACGCAGTTCCTGTACTTGGTTTTCCATCAACGCTACCAAGGGCGAAACTACTAACGTTAATCCAGTTTGTAGTAGTGCCGGAAGTTGAAAGCAAATCGACTTTCCCCCACCTGTGGGCATAATAATTAGCGTGTCTTTTTTCGCCAATAAACTTTGGATGATTTCTCCTTGTGGCGGACGAAAATCTTCATATCCCCAGATTTTTTGAAAGGCAGTGCGAACTTCGTTCCAAGATGTTGTTACTGGATGATTCATAAGCAGTAGTAGATATTTATGGTTCTAAATATCTCTTCTGCTCTCGCTTTATTTGTTCAGGAATCTTGTTAATATTTCAGTGTTTTCCACTATAATTGCTTTTTCTTTTATTTACGTTTTCCGCGTATTGACGGTTTGTTTATTTAAAAATATAAGCTATCTGATATCTTGCACCATTCTCAACAAGACCTAAAAAACCGGGTTTCTCAACCAAAGATTAAGGGTTTGACCATTAGTCATTCTCAAGAAACCCGGTTTTTCACCCAGGTGCAAGATGTGAGCTATGGCAATCCTATCTGAGTTGTGAAGAACACTTTTTTAAACGAACCGCCAAGAAGAGCAACGGATAGGAACGGATGTAACGGATTCCTCGAACGGTGGAACGACGATATCGAACATCCGCTATATCCGCTACAACATCCGCTGCTCAAGAAGCCAAGATCGCCAAGGAAAGAAAGAGAGTATTTCAGCTATAGATGATTTTGTAGGGTGGGCATTGCCCACCACTATCAGTTTAGCGGGCAATGCCCACCGAACTCGCGAATTTTATAAATCAAATAGGACTGCTATAGTCATTACAATATATTAAATAAGAGGTGCAACAGGAATATGACTGAAGACTTAAAACAGAGATTTTACATAAGTACTGATAAATCAAAATTAGATATTTCCATGATTCATGATTTTCTCAAAACTTCCTATTGGGCTGAGAATATACCATTAGCAATTGTGGAAAAATCAATAAAAAAATCTTTATGTTTTGGACTTTACGAAGATAACAAACAAGTAGGCTTTGCTAGAGTCATCAGTGACTATGCAACTACTGCTTATTTAAAAGACGTTTTTATTTTAGAACCATATCGCGGACAAGGTTTAGGAAAATGGTTTGTTAAGTATATTTTGGAGTATCCAGAACTGCAAGATGTACCAATATGGTTGTTAGGCACAAAAGATGCTCACGGGCTTTATCGCCGCTACGGTTTTAAAAGTTTGGCAGAACCTGAGACAATTATGATGCGTTTAAATCCAAATGCCTATCAGCATTACTCAAAGTAGTAACTTTTTGACTCGCACCCGTTCGGACATTCCATCTGGACAGATTAATGCATCTGTTGCGGTTCTTGGAAATTGTAGAGATTAGCCATGTTGTTGAGGCGAACCTGTAACCACTAGCAATACGGTTCGGTTAACCATGTTCATCCTTGGAAGATCAGAACTAACACGAATTAAAAAGGGGGGAAATTAGCAGAACTTTTTAAGGGGGGTTGGGGGGATCAAGTCTTATCCGAACCGGATTGTAACCACTAGTGGTCTAAAAAAGTGCATCAGTTAATTTTAGTAACACCTATTTAGACTGAAAAGCTTTCGCCCAGACATTTTGAGAATTGCGACCATACAAGGAGAATGTCATGACCCAATACGATTATGTTGTCATTGGTGCGGGTTCGGCCTCCAAGGGCAAATTTGGAACTTACTAGAAAGACTTGGCATGTGGTGACAACAATTGCTTTAGCCCATGCTGTACCAAAAGTGCATAAGTTGATTTCAATGCACCTAAAAAAGATGTAGAAGAAAGCGAACAGAGAAAGAACGCATTTCATTACAAAATCAACCATTTTATTCACAATTCACCAGGCAAAATATGAAACTTTACTATCGCGGTATCAGCTACGAATACGACCCCTCACAGGTTGCTAGCAGAAAAACAAAAAAGCCATTTCAGCCAGTTCGTGGCATTGGAGCAGCTTATAACCTCATTTACCGTGGAGTTACCTATCATGTTGATCCCAATGCGAAGCCAAAAGAAGTTATTGCACCATCAGTAACTAATAAATTGATTTATAGGGGAATCATCTACACTGTGAATAAAACTGCACAGGGAGATGTTACTGTAGCTTCTCAACCTATAAGCACTATGAAAAACAAACATGGCTTCTGGTATTCGCGGCTTTTCAAACAAAGCTATAAGTAGCAGGCTATGAAATAGCTTATTCAATCTCTCAAGTTTACTTAAACGCGATTTACATCAAATCCAGGTGCATCGCATTGCTATGGGAAAAACCAAGGCGATCGTAGACTGGTTTACCTGCTGGAGAAGCATTAAGAACAACTCGCGTACAACCGATCGCTTGCAAATGGGCGATCGCCATGTTAGTAAGTTGCTTGGCAATTCCTTGTCTACGGTATGAAGGCTCAACATAAACGCCCCAGATGTATCCGTATTTGCGGTAATGTTGCTTGAGAACATTACAGCAATTAGGTTAATTAGACCACAATATAACCGTAGGGGCGCGGAAACCGCGCCCTTACAATGTGGTCAATTCAATTGAAAACTGCTGTAAAAGTGTATTGCTGAAGAAAAGGCTTAAATCCTGATGAATATCCCAGAAAGTCAATCAATAGCACATCCGTTCACAGATACACCCATCAACAAAATCTACGATGTTGTCATAGTTGGTGCTGGACCTGTTGGTTTAGCAACTGCTGTTGGTTTACGCAAACGTGGTATTGACAATATTCTCGTAATAGACCAAACTCGTGCTTTTCGTCAGGTGGGCCAGGTTGTGGATCTTCTGCCTAACGGGTTAAAAGCTCTGAAATATGTAGATCCTAACGCTTACGAAGCAGTCAAAACAGCGAGTCTTACTTTCGTTAATTCCCAGCAGTCTAACGACGAGAAAACCACCGAAGTCATTGAGCCAAAACCTCCAAAGACTTCACTAGAATGGGTTTTTAAGAACTTTCAGGGACAAAGAGTGCGGTCAATTTCTCTGAGTTTTGATGTTTGGTTTAAAAATTATGGTGAAGGTCGAGTTTCAATTTCTTGGTATGATTTGCAGACTACCTTAAGACAACTGCTCCCTGAAGACCAAGTTAAACCTAATCACCGTTGCATCAATGTTGTGGATGAGCAAGAATTTGGATGCGTCCGGCTCGATTGCGTTAGTAGTGCTAGTGTAGAAGCCAACCCCTATGCATATTGGGCAGATGGACAAAAAAATAATGATACACAGTCCCAAAATTCAGACAGCGCTCCTCAACCATCAGTCACAAAATCATTCCGAGCTAAGCTAATTGTTGCAGCAGACGGTATTAACTCTACAGTTCGTAAGATACTTTATGCTGATAGCTCTAACCAAGCTTTTGCCAAACCAGAATATTCTGGGTTTGCTGCAATATATTGTAGAGAAATACCTGACACACCAAACGAACTGCGATCGCATATTCAAGAGAAATTTTTTGCAGGATCGCCAATTGTAACAGTGACTAACTATGAACACACGAGCGATCGCGCTTTTAGTGAATGTCCGAGAATGTTGTTATTTAACAGACATATATTGGGCTATGTAGTGCATGTACCTGTACCTTTGCATTCAGTGCAAGGGAAGTCTGGTAGTGATTTACTTGACTTAGCTTTGCAAGAGTTAGAACTCGCTGGTTTTCCCGATGCATTAAAAGAATTAGTGCGGTTATCTCCAAAAGAAAATATACTGCACCGTCCGTATTACATTCATCGTGCCGCTATTTCTGAGAAACAACCACCAACCTGGAGTGCAGGACGAGTTGTATTAGTCATAAGTGAGTATGAGGAATTGCAATTAAGCAGAAGTTATGACTTGCTTCTCATCA
>CAXTSI010000495.1:0-6553 GCA_964246695.1 uncultured bacterium | reverse complement strand
CCCCACTCCCCTCTAACAGCAATGCCATCAGTTCTCGGTACACTGGTTCTACAGAGTCCCGCAGGTCGAATTGCAAGTCTTTGCTGGCAACAGCAATATCGCTGCGAATGCTTTGGAGGGTAGCGATCGCTTGTCTATAGGATAAAATTGCCGACTCCACCTCTCCCTTAGCTTTGTATATCTGTCCAACCTGTGCCTGTGCTTTGTAGAGACTATCTGCTGCATTCACTTGCTGGGCAGCAAATTCAGCTTGCTGGGTTAACTCCATTGCCTTTGCCAGATTAGGGAAATGCTCGTAAACCTGTCCTAAAGCTGTCAGTGCAAAGGACTCTGCCCGAAGATCGCCAATATTTCGGGCAGTGGCTCGCGCATGCTCCAAGTTTTGGATTTTCAGCATTTTGGCACTTTCTCCATCTAAGGAGGCTGCCAAATTAATTAAAGTGTAGGCTTTGGCACGGGAGTCTGGTAAACTTTCAAGAATGGACATAGCGCGATCGCGGTATTTTGCTACTAAGTCCTGTTGATGCTCTAGCCCCTGCTGCAAGAAGCGAGCTAAATTCAGCAACGCTTTTGCCTGCAACATTCCCCCTAGTGCTTCACTTTCCTGGATGCTGTGTTCGTAGGCTGCTTGTGCTGCTGCTGCATCTTGTTGCGCCAAACCCGTCAGACGAGCTTCTTCGGGATCGTCAGCCTCCTGTTTGGCTGTTGAAGCTTGCAGCAAATAGCGTTGGTGACGGCTGTTGAAGGCATTGCCCAGATTATTCCAAACAGTGGCGATCAAACTGGAATTTTTCAGCTTTGTCGCTATTTCTAAGCTAGCTTTATGAGATGCGATCGCCTGTGCAAAGTCTCCAAGAGCTAAATAAGCATTACCCAATGCCCCACTCGCTGCTGCTTCCGTAGTCAAGTCTTGATTTTTCTTAGCCAGAGCGATCGCCCTTTGTAGTATAGGTACGGCAATTCGAGACTGTCCCAAAGCATTGTAAGCCTGTGCTTGTTCAGTCAATACTTGTGCCAGCAAGGTTGTGGATTCACCAACTTTCATTGACTGATAAATTTTGGTGGCGAGTTCCCACTCTTTAATAGCCTGTCCTAAGTTACCAATTTGACGATAAGCAGAACCCAGATTAGTGTGGAGAGTAGCTCTAGCTTTTTTGTCTGTTGTTTGCGCCTTTGCCTCATTCCAAAGTTTTATTGCCTCTCGATATTGTCCAGAATTGTAGTAGGCAACTGCTTGGTCTTCTTGGCTGCTCTTGACTACTTGAACAATATCAGATAGAGAACGGGGCATTTCTTGAGAGTAGACTGTTTCTGTAGCTTGTGCTAACTGCAAACCAACTAAAAAATGTAGTCCCAAACAGAATATAAATGTGATGAAAGAGAACCCCAAGTGATAGCCAGTCTTCTGCCGCATACAATTACTCGCGTTTGAAGAAGTAACTTGCGACACTTTAACTTTTTAATAGTATATTTAGTCATGTTGAAAATAATGAAATATTGCTGTGATTTAAAAAGTTTATGGGAAAACCTCAGTAATTCTACGTAAATAACACTTACGAATTATTAAACAATACAGTTCAGTTAGTAGTATTCAGTCCCTCTTGAGCTGAACATACCCACGCCCTTACGGATTAGCCTTTTTAAGGGGGGCTATAGCAATCCTAAATGATTCGAGAAGGTCGAGAAACCCGGTAACTTCTGCGAAACCGGGTTTCTGAAGCTTGAGATGTTCGCAACTCAAGTAGGATTGCTATAGTTCCATTGGTGTCAACAGCGTTGCTGATGCCATGTATGAAAATGATTTTACGTGCGGACCAAAATCCTTGTCCTGACGTAGAGCGCGAAAGTTCTACATCTGGATTCATACCTTAATTCAGCAACGCCATATAAGCATTTTTTACATTGATTTAATATTGGGATTTAGGAAAAATTTATAAGTTCAATAGTGAAATTATCTATATGAGCATCAGATAAAAAATCTAGTTCCTAGTTTTTTATATGTTTATACGCAGTTGCTGCATGTTAATTGTTGAATGTTAACTGTGACAAAACAACAATTTTTCAAATGCCCTTTGGTATGAATACTGACAAAAATGATTTTTGTGTTCTTTTTTAGAATATCTGCAAAAACAGTAGTCGATAATTAATCTTCTTGCCATAGTGGAGAAATCATGTGAAACAAACTTACAAACTGGTAATTTATCTCTTCTTCTCAAGTAATTTTCTACCCTTTTACCCGAGGAATTCATAACTTATGGCTAAACTTTGCAAACTAGGAATGGCAGCAGGAGTAACTTTCTTGAGTCTGCTGGGAACCTTTACTCCAATTAGCATTGCCTTTAATAATTCTGAGTCTAATGCCTTGCTACCACTGGCAATTGGTAATGGATCTGCTCGTGCAGGTCAAACACCGCAATATGTTCCTCCAGGCGGTCGGAGTCTTCCACAAGGAACACAAGGCACTGGTGCGCGGGGTTCTATTAATTCTATACCTGTGACGCTGAACCTGCTAACCCCCAAAGACCATATTGCCACAACTACCCTAGCTCATCCTACATTTCTCTGGAATGTGTCGGGGAGAACATCTGCTCCAATGGTGTTTACTCTAACCGCACCAGGTAGTAACAAGCCGATTTTTCAAAAGCAATTGAAAGCCGATCAAGCTGGAATTGTGCGGTTAGAACTCCCACAAGAGGCACAAGAACTGGCTGTAAATCTGGAGTACCGATGGACAGTGGCACTCATCCCTAACGAAAAGCGCCCCTCCGAGAATATTTATGCCCGTGCTTGGATTAAAAGAGTGTCAAGCACACCAGAGTTAAAGCAAAAGTTAGCTGCTGCAACTAACGATCGCGATCGCGCTCTCATTTATACCCACTCAGGTATATGGTACGATGGGATCGCAATTTTGAATCAACTTCAAGCAACAAATCCTAGAGATAAACAGGCTAAGGATTCCTTCATTTCCCTGCTGGATGAAGTGGGTTTGAACAAGGTCGCAATTCTAGAGCGTCCGCGTCTGGAAAATTAAGCAAAACTACTGGCAGCAGAGGGCTTTCTTAAAGTTATCAAAAGAAAGCACTCTGATAGTCAGCTAACTGAACCGTATTGGTTCATAACCAATTTTCCTAAGACTTAGCTGTTTGTCAGTAGTTTAACTTAATCCTTTTCATTGCTTTGCGTCTTTGCGGTTCGTTAAAAAATTATTTAACCGCCAAGACGCAAAGACGCCAAGAAATAAATTTCTGACTACATTCTCTCCAGAACCCCAATTCCTAACAAAGAGAGTCCCAGCTTCAAGGTTCTAGCCGTCAAATCACATAGCACTAGCCGGGATGTCCTGAGAGGTTCTTCTGCATTCAGTACCGGCACACCGTATTCACGGTCATAAAACTGATTGAATTTCTGGCTGAGTTGAAATAGATATTCACAGAGACGGTTGGGTAGCAAATCTTGCTCTACAGTACTAATAACTTCACCTAACTGTAACAAATGTTTTGCCAGCGTTACTTCTGTTTCATGCTGTAATAAGACTTTAGCATTGTCCCCTAGCTCCTCAAAGTTAATGCCACCCTTGCGGCTAATTCCCTGAATCCGGGCGTAAGCATAAAGCATATAAGGTGCAGTATTGCCTTGGAGAGCTAGCATTTTGTCGTAGTTGAAGATGTAGTTGCTGGTGCGGTTTTGGCTGAGGTCAGTATACTTAACTGCACTGATGCCAACTAGTTGAGCAACATGGTTGATGAACTCTTCAGTTTCAGTGCGCCCTTCTTCTTTTAATCTAGTTTCTAGGTCAGCATGGGCGTGGGCGATCGCTTCGTCTAACAATTCCTGCAACCGCACCGCTTCTCCAGAACGGCTTTTCAACTTCTGACCATCTTCTCCCAACACTAGACCAAAGGGTGCGTGGACAAACTCTACTTCGTCTGTAATCCAACCAGCCTTTCTTCCTACCTGAAAAATTTGGGCAAAATGATTGCTCTGCCCTGCATCAACAGGATAAATAATCCGTTGAGCTTTATCCACATGAACTCGGTAACGAATTGCTGCTAGATCCGTGGTAGCGTAGTTGTAACCTCCATCGGATTTTTGCACAATTAGGGGTAGAGGTTCACCCTCTCGATTAGTGAAGCCTTCAAGAAAGACGCATTTTGCCCCTTGGTTTTCCACTAATAGACCGAGGATATCCAACTCCTCTAGGACTTCGGGCAGCATTGCGTTGTAGAAGGATTCACCGCGCTCAATAATATTGGCAGAGATTTCCATCAAGTTATAAATGACTTGATAAGCTCGACTGGATAGTTGACAGACTATTTTCCAAGCAAGTAGTGTCTTTTCATCCCCTGCCTGTAACTTTACCACTGCCTGATGAGCTGCTTTCTTAAACTCGTCGTCCGCATCAAACCGTTTCTTTGCTTGACGGTAAAACGAAGACAAATCTCCTAAATCTAAAGTCTCAGTGGTCGTCAAAGCTTGCGGATACGCTTCTTCTAAGAAGGCAATCAGCATCCCAAACGGCGTTCCCCAGTCTCCTACATGGCTAATCCGCAGGACATCATGTCCCACAAATTCTAAAATTCGGGAAAGACAATCCCCGATCACCGCTGAACGCAAATGCCCTACATGCATTTCTTTAGCAATGTTTGGGCTGGGATAATCTACAATTACCCTCTCTTGATTTTTTGTCGGTGCTACTCCTAACCTTGGATCTGTCTGAATCTTGCTCAGTTGTGCTTCCAAGTATTCTGTTTTCAGTTTCAGGTTGATAAACCCAGGACCAGCTATTTCCGGTGCTTTGCAAATGTCAGATACATCCAATTTTTCCACAATTTGCTGTGCGATCGCCCTTGGCTGCTGTCCCAACTGCTTGCTTAAAGATAAAGATACATTTGACTGATAATCACCAAATTTCGGATTGCTAGCAGAAACCAAAATTGGGTCTACTCCAGCGTAGTCTGCGCCAAAAGCCGCGACTAAAGCTTTTTCAAATTCAATTCTTAGTTGTTCTTTTGTAGATTTCATATGCTATGAGTGTATCTCTCCTGCTCTAACTTTGTGCAATTGCCTACTCCCAATTAGTCACATTACAGCAAGGATACAAACTCTTCCACACTCAAACCACTATCTCGAATAATTGCTCGTAGCGTTCCTGTAGCTAATTCCTCATGATCTGGAACGACAACTTGGGCAAATGGTTCATCTCGTCGCAAAATAATGTGACTGCTCTGTCTTCGCTTTTGATAAAAGCCTACCTTTTCTAAAGCTTTGACACAATCCTTTCCCGAAATTCTGGGTAGCTTGCTCACAACACCATTAGGAAGGCTTCAAAGTTTTCTTCTGGAATAGGTAAGCCGTCTTCTTCCAAAGCAGCGACGTATCCAGCAATAGCCTCCTTAATATTTGACACTGCTTCCTCTTTTGTTTTCCCCTGGCTAACACACCCTTTTAGGCTTGGACACTCCACAACCCAGTAGCCATCCGAATCTTTATACATAATGACTTGTCGCATATTCTGATTTTTCGCCAAACTACAGTATTATGCTACTGATTAATAATTATTGAATATTCATACTCAAATCCAACCACTTCGACTGAGTAATCGGCGCACTACTAGAAATATAATCTACACCTGTCTGTGCCACAGCACGAATAGTTTCCAAAGTAATGTTGCCACTTGCCTCGATTTTAACGCGGCTATCATGCAGGCGAATCATCTGCACTGCTTCATGCATGAGGTCGAGGGACATATTGTCCAACATAATAATGTCAGCTTTATGCTGTAGAGCCTCTTGCACTTGTTCTATCGTTTCTGTCTCTACTTCTATTGATATAGGAAAAGGAATCTGGGAACGGATGCGGGCGATCGCTTCTCCAATTCCTCCTACAGCAGCAATATGATTATCTTTAATCATCACCGCATCATCTAGCCCCATCCGGTGGTTAGTTGCCCCTCCCACCTGCGTTGCATACTTTTCCAGCAGTCTTAGTCCTGGTGTGGTTTTGCGCGTATCCACTAATTTAGTGGGTAAATCTCCTATTTGCTCCACATATTTCCGAGTCAGTGTAGCGATTCCACTCAGACGCATAACTATATTAAGTGCAACTCGTTCTCCTATTAGCAGAGCATCGAGTGGACCATGAATTTCAGCTATTACCTCTTTTTGCTGACACCATGCACCTTCAGGCACTATCGGCACAAAGCTGACTTTTTCATTTAAAAGCTGAAACACCCTTGCTGCCAATGGTAATCCGGCAATAACTCCCGGTGCTTTCGCTACCCACTTGGCTTGTCCTTCTATATTGTCTTGGGCTAGCAGGCTTTGCGTTGTGCGATCGCCCCTGCCCACATCCTCTAACAGCCAACCCTGCAACATCGGATCTAGCACCAGCTTTGGCGGCAAAACACCAAAATTGCTCACAACTTCATTACTTCCTTTTTAACTATCAGGAATAATCTAGTCCAGAATCTTTGCTCTATAAGACTTTCAGCGAGATGACAAAACCATCTCAAAAAACTTTGAGAAAAAGCTTGACAGACTGAAACCGACTCGCT
>CAXTSI010000494.1:0-6572 GCA_964246695.1 uncultured bacterium | reverse complement strand
ACTAACAACTAACCACTAACCACTAACAACTAACAACTAACCACTAACCACTAACTCCCAACATGTATGTGATTTTCGACTTCAGCAAATTTTTCTTGTGCTTTCTGTTCACTGCGTAGTAACGAAACGATAATCCCCACTAAGAACGCTAGGGGAATACTAACTAATCCAGGATTTTTCAGGGGGAAGGGAGCTGAGGTGTGTTTGAGGATAGTTACCTGAATGGTGGGTGATAAATAAATCAGTATTAAAGAGGAGAACGTACCTACCAACATACTCGCTACTGCACCGTTAGTAGTAAAGCGTCGCCAAAGCATCGATAAAAGTAACGCTGGGAAATTGGCACTGGCGGCGATCGCAAATGCTAAACCCACCATATAGGCAACATTTTGCCCCTTAAACAGGATACCCAGCAGCATTGCTAAGACACCAAGCACCATTGTAGCAAAGCGAGCAACCTTCAATTGTTCTGTTTCATCAGCATGACCCGAACGTACTACATTTACCCACAAATCGTGTGACAATGCCGCTGCACCAGAAAGAGTCAACCCCGCGACAACTGCCAAAATTGTGGCGAAGGAAACCGCCGCAATAAAGCCTAAGAAAGCATTACCGCCCAAAAATTGCGCTAAGATTGGCGCCGCCATGTTACCACCAGTGCCAATTTGCTTGATAGCATCTTGACCTACCAGCACCATTGCCCCAAAGCCGAGAATGAAGGTGAGCAGGTAGAAAACGCCAATAAAAGCTGTAGCATATGTTACTGAATTTCGAGCAGTTTTGGCATCGCGGACAGTATAGAACCGCATCAGGATGTGAGGTAGTCCAGCAGTGCCAAACATCAGCGACATGCCCAGGGAGATCGCATCTAATGGGTCAGAAACTTGTTTGCCAGGAGCCAATACACCTTTATACTTAGCAGCTGCGGCGGCAAATAGTGCTAGTGGGTTGAAACCAAATTGTGCCAGTACCAAAATAGCTAGCAAGACAGTCCCACCCAGCAGCAGAATTGCCTTGATAATTTGGACCCAAGTCGTAGCAATCATGCCGCCAAAAATTACATAAGCCAGCATCACGCAACCGACGATGACAACGGCTAATTCATACTCAAACCCAAACAGCAGCTTGATGAGTTCGCCAGCACCTACCATTTGAGCAATCAAGTAAAAACTGATCACCGCCAGTGTGCCAATAGCAGCAGCTATTCGCACTGGAGTCTGCCGCAAACGATACGCCACCACATCGGCAAAGGTGTACTTGCCCAAATTCCGCAGTGGTTCTGCAATTAAGAACATCACAATGGGCCAGCCCACCAAAAAACCGATAGAATAAATTAAGCCATCAAAGCCATTAAGTGCTACTAGCCCAGTAATGCCTAAAAAGCTAGCGGCGCTCATGAAATCACCTGCCAAGGCAAGCCCATTTTGCAAACCGCTAATATTACCGCCAGCTGTATAGAAGTGTGCCGTACTTTTGGTTTGCCGTGCTGCCCAGTAAGTAATCCCTAAGGAACTAGCAACAAATAGAACGAAGAAAGCGATCGCCAGTGGGTTGAAGTGACCAAGACTGGTAAGGTTCACCTCAGCCAATGGGATATGATACGATAAATTATTCATTGTTAGTGGTTAGTGGTTAGTGGTTAGTTGTTAGTTGTTAGTTGTTAGTGGTTAGTGGTTAGTGGTTAGTAGTTAGTGGTTAGTGGTTAGTAGTTAGTGGTTAGTGGTTAGTGGTATTTTTCACAACTATCAACTATCAACTAACAACTAACAACTATCAACTATCAACTATCAACTATCAACTATCAACTAACAACTAACAACTCACTATTTATTTGCGTGTAAGAAGAGCGATTTTATCGTCGTAATGATTATTTGCCCAGCGGACGTAGATAAAAATTAATATCCATGCAGAGATAATTACTAGCGCTCCTAGTAAAATACCAAGGCTGAGTCCTGGAAGCACTAATGATCCCATCAAAGGCTTATTGAAGGCAATCAACAGGATGAAGGCAAAATAGATAAACATCATGGCTCCACTTAGTATCAGGGATATTCGCCAACGTTTAGCGGCTAGAGCCTGGAGAGCTTTCGTGCGATCGTCCATGTTTTGCTTTGCTTTCTCGAAGATAGGTGAGATTCTCTCATTGAATCCATTCAATGTAAAATATTCTTCAAAATTCTTAGTTAATTTATTTGTTTTACTTGTAAAAAACATTACATAAACAAGAAATATGTCTCACGCTAAGGCGAGGCTGGCAGAGCGCCGGAAGCCGGCGCTCTGAACTGCCCCGCAAAGATGCGTTTGAGAATACGTTATACCAATTCTAAAGGCGACCTCAACAGGTTGAAAACTTTGAGCTTATTAGGACCAGCCCTTTCAAGGTGAACCAAAAACCTGGAAAATCATGCCCTATTTTTGACATTTGACCTTCGCGGTCTTCGTGCCTTCGCGGTTTAAAAATATTTTTGAACCACGAAGACGCGTTCGCGAAGCGTCTCCCCTTGGGAGAAGAACACGAAGAAAAACTTCATTTTTATGCTTCACCTTGAAAGGGCTAGCTTATTAGGACTTACGCATTGACAGAAACGACAAACTATGAATTGCCTCTCGTTACAAGGCTCTGCCTTGTAATGCTTTTGTTGGAGGCTCTGCCTCCCGGTTTGACGTCCGTCAGAGCCTCCTTGATATCATTCCCAGGCTCTGCCTGGGAACGAGCCCAGGCAAGAGTTTTAGGTTAATAAGCCTTTCTTGCACATGATGGTCAATGTGTAAAGTTCGTAAGTCCTACTTATGTGCAACTGGTCAAAAAGGTAAGCATTGGTGCTGATTTTACGGGAAACTGAGAAACGTACCATTTCTAGCCTTAGGGAACTCCAACAAATAAATTATCCAATATTGTGGGGTGGGCTTCTAGCCCGCCCAGTTCATAGGACGGGCTAGAAGCCCATCCCACAAGAAATAGCTGGATAATTTATTCTTTGGAAGTCCCTTACCTGTTTAAAAGTAGTGAGTTTTGTCTGAACTATTTCCGCCATCGCCTGAATACCAGTGTAGGTATTTGTTACGGAAGGTGGGATCGATCTACCTTCTGTAAATTTAGGAGCCGTAAAACTTCAATCAGGAGTACAAGAATTAAAAATTAAAAATTAAAAATTAAAAAAATAATTTTGCATTTTTAATTTTTAATTTTTAATTGATTTGTTCCCTACTCTTCTACTCCAACCACAACCTTCGTGGTGTAATACTCAGTCTTCGCGTACACACTGATAATGCTCTCACCAACTTCAAAAAACGTCCCTTCTTGTTCTTGGTTGGAAAACTGCAAATTTGGGTATTTAGCAGCAAGTTCTTCAGAAGTTGCTGCTTTTGCTTTCATTTCATCCGGCAAAAGTCCTGTAGAACCGATGTAAAACACTAAAGGACAAATCTTATCTCGGTAAATTCTTTCTACATACTCCTCTAACTTAGTATTTGCCGCTGTCAAAGCTGCAACTATTTCTTCTTTGCTGACAGCTTTACCATTCCACTTGTCTTGCAACACCCGCACACTTACATCAGCACCAACTTTTGTGAGAATAGCCTCAACTATGCCGTTCTTCTCCAGTCCTAGAAAGTCATCAAAAATTGGTTTCATTAAGTCATCCACTTTCGTGATTTTTGTGCGGGATGACAGTTGCTTGTGCCTAAAGACGATTTGCGGAACTAAAGCCAGATCAAAGGTAGGAGGAGTGAAAATTTCCCCAGTTTCTGTATTGTAAGCCTGATACATCCTATCGAGAAATTTGTTTGCCGAATGCAGTTTGCTCAAGTTGAGAATGTCTTGGCTGCCAATGTCGATTTTATAGCTAATTCGAGAATCAAGAGTGCCGTTAGCTAAAGCTTCTTTGATGTCGGTGTATTCGTTAGTTGTCGGGAAGTTGATATAAAGACTCTTTGAGAGATAATGATTTTTTAACTCTTCTAATTGTTCTGGCAAAAACACATCTGATTCTTCTTTCAAGTGAGCGGAAATGATACTAGAAAGAACTTTGATTTCTGCAAGTTGAGCAAACAAATTATCAATGCTACTGTACTGTCCATCAAAAGACACAAGGGGTAAATTTTCTAGTTTGATGGTGTAATCCGTGCGGAAGTCGAATTCTTGTGCAGGAGAACCATCTTTTTCGAGTACGCCTTTTTCCTTAAGCAAGTCAAAGGCTTTTTTACTGCTAATTTTCACTTGCAGTGATTTCACATTGACTTCGCCGTCATTAACGAGGGTGTAATTATTAAAGGTAACTAGATCATTCACTAGCAAACCTGCAACATCAATAATTGGGGTTTTGTCTTCAGCCTTGACAAGTCTGACTTTGCGAGTGATGAGCATATTGATGGT
The DNA here is from genome assembly GCA_964246695.1 of uncultured bacterium. Classification (GTDB taxonomy): domain Bacteria; phylum Cyanobacteriota; class Cyanobacteriia; order Cyanobacteriales; family Nostocaceae; genus Stigonema. The sequence continues at coordinate 2,197 of CAXTSI010000494.1, read as the reverse complement.
GGCGGTGTTACGATTAATTTCAAACGAACCCATGCCCACATACTCACTTTTATCGATATATTCCGTCGTCAGCCAAGGTTTGACAAGGCTGCCATTTTCATCTCTGGCACCTTTAACTCTTTTGATTCCTTTTCGTTGATAATTTTCCTGCAAGTGCTTGAGGTTAATGATGATGTTATGGCGATGTTCCTCAAAGATTTTCAGGAGTTCCAGTAGAGAAATTCTCTCGTTTACCTTAACCCTATCCAGAATTTCATGTTCTAGCAAGACGTTAGGATAAAAGAGTGCAATGTCAATGTCTTGTGCTAAGTCGGCGACTTGTTCGTTTGTAAGTGCTTTGGCGTGTCTTTCGGTTAAAGTGGCGTTAAAAGTGCTGGCGATCGCATACTTGGCAGTATTCAAATTACCTTCAGCCAAATTCGATTTGGCAAAGGCATACACTGACTCATCATTCTGCGCCACCGATACATCTAATTGCTCGTAAGCTTCTTTGGTAATTTGCTTATATTTATAGATAATTACCTCATCCTCTGGCTTCAGTCCACAGATTTTCAACGTTCCTGGTGTACCATTGATTTTCTTGGCACTTTTACAGAATAAAACTTGATAAGTGTAATCAGCAGCGAGGGGTTCTTCTATCGCTGGTGCTACTGAACCACCTAACACTTTTGCAGTGCTGTAAATGGCATCATAAACTTCTTTCACATTCCCAGCTTTAATACAAGTACCTGAAACTGTGTTAGCAATTTTGGAAAGCAGTTTAAAGTCACAAGCGTTAGAATAAGCAATGGTGTTGACAAAAACATCCATGCCTTTAAGTTCTTCGCATATCGCCTCTAAGGCTTTGGCTTCTGCACTGGGGCTGCTATCATTGGCATAGCCGTCACTGTGCAAAGTTATGGCAGTAAGTTCCCCCTGTTTAATCAAAGATTTCGCCATCTGCATTGCTTGAGATATGCAGGTTGAATAGGTAGCGCGAATTCTTTTAATTTCTTCCAAGTAGGGAGAATTTTGTTTCATCACTGATTGAATAGGAATTTGCTGGAAGTGACAGGTTACGTCTCCCTTAGAAGAATAGGATATTAAGGTGATAACTAGCTGGAAATTGATGTATTCGTCAAGAGTTAAAAGCTTAATCAGAGTTTCTTTCAAAGCTTGAATATCGTAATACATTGAGCCAGAACGGTCAATGATAATGATGCTATGCGCTACTGATTTTTCCGGGATATCACTCCTGCTTCTTTCTAGGTTTACTCTGTCTACTAAATAGTAAGCTTTTTCCTTGCCAGCAAAGTTGTAAAGTGTAAATTTTGTTCTCATATTATGAGTAGATTTTATGTTGGTGTTTTGTAGCTGAACAACATTATTTTTTCCAGATTTCTTTGCCATGTTTACACCTACCCTGATAAAGGTTACGACTCATCTTAATCTACGGTTTTCAGAGCGTCATCTTTGCCTATAAAATTTTCTTTTAAACCTTATAATTTAAGGATAAACACGCAAAATAACCGTAGACAAAAGTTATGCCAACTCAATGCTAAAAGTGGCGTAAAAACGCAGATATTGTGTGGTGTTAGTTGCTTTTACGGAGCCTACGTTATGGGCATCGCCTTGTAAATTGGCGTTACTGATATCTTGCACCATTCTCAACAAGGTAAGAGAAACCGGGTTTCTAAACGATAAATTAAGGGTTTCAGCCTGAATTCTTTGCAAGAAACCCGGTTTCTGGTGGTGGTGCAAGATGTAAGGTTACACACTCAATGTCCATATCTTTAATAGTACATTTGTACTATTAAATTGTCAAGTCGCTATATTGCACTCAAGTGAGAACCGCCTGGATACGGCTTTAGTTCCTGGATAATAGCTCTGACTTTTCACGAACCGCATTGTGTTAAAATAGAATATAATAGCTATGCTTTTTAGTCAGTTAAAACGGAACTTTAGCGACGAGCGTGTGAAATTCATTTCCTGGCGGGTCATGCATAGAATAAAAAAAATCTGGTTAGTATGAGCGCAGAACGACTAGACCTGATAGAGGATGAGATGGAAACCATCAAAGAATTACTGATTGCGACAGCTAGAATGGCGGAAAGAACCAGTGCGTCCATTGACAGACTGACGGAACGACTTGACCATCAAACAAGAAACATTGATCGACTGGCTGTTAGCCAGTTAAACTCTGAGGAGAGAGTAGATC
>CAXTSI010000493.1:0-6591 GCA_964246695.1 uncultured bacterium | reverse complement strand
ATTTATCGTTAAGAAACCCGGTTTTTCTGGTCTTGTTGAGAATGGTGCAAGATGTAAGTTACGCCGTATTGCAACTTGCCGATAAGAAAGCAACTCAAACAGATGGTAATTTTGGATATTGGCGATTGGCGCGACTGAGTTTATTTTGCGAGCTTATGCTGGTTTGGCTTATCGCTATTGTATGTTACACAATCCGATCCTTATTTGAGGCAGACAGAAATGAAAGCCGGTCGCCACAGCCTGCGGATGTTGGGGTAGCCACCTTTTTCATCACTGGTTTCTATCAGTTGGTGGTTTTGAGTTTGCGTTATCCATTTTTCAAATGGGTTATTGGTTTGCTCGTCGGTATCATACTGATTTCACTCGCCGCCAACTTTGAAACTCGTCGCCAAAAGCCCAATTCCCTACTCCGCAACACTGGCGATGAATTACAAGAGTGGGAATAAAAAGTTGGGACATAGCTCGCTTGGTTTACATCGTTACGACGATTGATGTCACAATAACAAGTGAAGCGGGATTACGTACTCAAGGCTTTTACGATTCTTTTGAAGCTACTGCTATTTTAGCAAAGGCATTGGCAGAGGAAAAAGCGGCGACACATAGCTGAGCAAGTTAGATTCGCATCCACTTCCGTTATTCCACCACGCGATCGCACCTCAAAAAGCACTCGTTAACCACTTAAATTTACCAATTATTTTCTATAAACATCTTTCCGATGCTTGCACTGCAGAAGTTGCACGAGTTGACTTTCATCATCAATCTCATAACGAACTCTGTAATCACCAATCCGGATACGATACTCGTTATCAGAGCCTTTTAATTTGACAACTCCATCGGGACGAGGTTCATGTGCCAGATTCATAATTTTCTCGATAACGCGCTCTTTAACATCACTAGGCAAGTCGTCAATCTGCTTTTGTACCGACTTTGAAATTATGATAGTTAGCTTCACGATGCTTGATTTGAGCGCTTAGTAAGATATTCATCCATATTCATGTATTCACCAACTGCATACTCAGCACGAACTGCTTGAATTTCTGCTTTTGTTTGTGCATCGTCTTCGTACTGCGCTTCTTCGGCTTCAAAAATTTGTTGCTCAATGATCTCTTGAAGTTGATGTTTTTCTTCTAAATTCAGGGAAGATATTGCTTCTGCTAAAGCTTCTAATGAGAGTTGTAGTTTAACAATAGCTGGCATGTTTCTCCAATTGATTTTGTTGTTTTTTGCATTCAATGACCGCCCTGTGGGAAGTCAAAAGTCAAAAGTCAAAAGTCAAAAAAATAAAAAAGGATACAGAGCAAGTAAATTTATTTATGGGGAAATAAAAATTTATCTCGAGATGCGTAGCGCAAGAAATACTACGTCCTTATTACAGAGCAAGTGAATTTATTTATCTTGCTATAATTTTGACTTTTGACTTTTAACTTTTGACTTCGCCCCCTTGGGGCGCGTGACTGTTAGTCTTATTTTAACATTTATATTTTTTTAAGAGGGAACTCTTAACAGGGAACGGGGAACAGGGAAATCCCCATACTTAAAAGCAGGGGATTTGTATAAGGACGCAGTATTTCTTGCGAAGAGCGCGTCTCTACATACATATTTCTTTTTCTTCCATAAATGAATATATTCGCATCTACCTTTTCTTCCCCTGTTCCCTTTTTTTGGTGAAGCCGAAAGTTTTTGTGTTGAATTAAGCTCACTTCATCTGGTTGCCCTCTGACAACCTCCATCGTAGGGGGGACTCTTCGCGGCGGCTGGAGGCGGGTGAACCGGAACGTTATGCCGCAAGTCCTTGGTGGGGACTACGGATTGATAATTGAAGCGTGTCACAAGTAGAAGGGGTTTTTCGTCTTATAAGTAGACGTGTAGAATGAAGAATGAACTATGAAGTTGCTTGAGATTCAATCGAGTGTTCGTGAAGAAGGTTCCATTTCTCGCTCCTTAAGTGATGAGTTTGTCCAAGCTTGGCAAATGGCTTACTGTGGGATTCAGCATCAAAAGCGTGATGTTGGGATAAACCCACCAGCTCATCCGACAGGACTTTGGACAAAGGCGAATTACACCTTGCCAGAGGAGCGATCGCTCTTGATGAGCGCAGTATTAACTGACTCTGAAGAGTTGATTGAAGAGTTACTCTGGGCAGATCACCTCTTGCTGGGTGTGCCGATGTACAACTTCAGTGTTCCGTCTACACTAAAGGCATATTTGGATAATGTTGTACGAATCAATCGAACCTTTACTTTTGACCCAGCTACCTATACCTTTCAAGGACTGGCAAAAGGTAAAAAAGCCCTAATTATTACACCAAGTGCAGGAAACTTTGTCGTGGGGACTCCTCTCGGTGAAATGAATTTCTGTGACACTTATTTGCGTTCAGTCCTGGGATTCATTGGGATTGATGAGGTAACGGTTGTGCCTGTTCCCGATCAATTTATGTCAGACGAAATTCGGCTTCAAGAGATCGCAACCGCACGAACCAAACTGATGAAGTTAGCAACAGACTGGTAGCACATGGATCGCCTAGAGATATTTAATCAGTATCGTTCCTTGCTGTTTGCACTAGCCTATCGGATGCTCAGCAGTGCTACCGATGCAGAGGATATGGTGCAGGAAGCTTGGATACGTTGGCAATCGACTCAAACAGTAGTGCAATCTCCAAAAGCATTTCTGTCCAGCCTTATCACCCGTTTGTGCATAGATCAGCTTCGTTCTGCTCGTGTGCAACGAGAGAAGTATGTCGGGATTTGGTTGCCAGAACCTTTAATGACTGAAGAGATTAACGATACCGGAGACAACGCTGAATTGGCAGAGTCTTTATCATTTGCATTTTTAACGCTACTCGAATGTTTATCACCAACCGAACGAGCCATCTTTTTGTTGCGCGAAGTCTTTGACTATGATTACTCAGATATTGCTAAGATCGTCAGAAAGAGCATTCCAAATTGCCGTCAAATTGTTCGTCGTGCGCGTCAACATCTGATTCTTCGTAGACCCAGCGTACTCCCATCTCTTCAACAAAAGAAGGAAGTTGTTGCACAGTTTTTGACAAGTTGGAATCAAGGTGATTTGCATAACCTCATTGCACTAATGGCAGAGGATATCACCTTTTGGTCAGATGGTGGTGGTCAGGTAAAAGCGGCACAGCGACCGTTGCATGGTTGTCAAAAAGTGGCTCACTTCTTGGTTGCAATTCGGCGTAGTCGGCTAATCCCTACACTCAGTCCCCAAATCGTTCAAATTAATCATCAACCTGGAATTTTGAATACTGTGGAGGAAAAACCTCAAAGCACTTTTAGTTTTGAATTTTCAGGTGAGAGCATCCAGTCTATTTTTGCGGTTGTCAATCCAGAGAAGCTAAAATTTGTTGGTCTAACGAAGGTGAATTAGATTTCGCTAAAGTTTGAAATTCAATGTGCATGCGGTTAGCTATTTTCAGGAATGTAACTGAGTGGGCACGAATTGGTTCCAAGGTAAGTTCAGTAGTAAAGTTCAAGTGCGGGCTTTTCTCTATGTTGGGGTAGCCACATTTTTCATCACTGGTTTTTATCAGCTGGTGGTTTTGAGTTTGCGTTATCCATTTTTCAAATGGGTTATTGGTTTGCTCGTCGGCATTATACTGATTTCACTCGCCGCCAATTTTGAACCTCGTCGCCAAAAGCTCAATTCCCTACTCCGGAACACTACTGGTGAATTACAAGAGTGGGAATGACGTGTGTAAGAATGTTGCGCAGGGAGCATTCCAATTTGGCAAAAGTCTGCAAGACTAGAAATCGCCAGGTATTTTTTCCAGCATTGGGATGCTCCCCTTGCGCAGTCGTGGCTCTTAACATTACTTTACATTTTAAGAGGCATGTTTTTTCCTATTACCTGAAAATTGCTGTAATCATCAACGACCGGAATATCCCCTTCCTTAGCCTCGCGCTTGGAGGGGTAATTTTTTGGGGAAGTAGGAGTGTGAGAGCAGTGGGCTAATGTGTAAAAGGCACTCCAAGAAAAATAATGGTCGTGACAGACATACAAAAACGGCATGATTTTCTTGATTGACCATAATCTTGAAAGACATGCAGTAGTTTTGTTAGGTAACATTGCAAATCAAGGTTGGTTTGAGGTGCTAAAAAAGTATTGTTTGGATAATATCTCTGGCGGTTTTCACTGAATTCAAAGCTTGAAAAATTTGAGGAGAAATATCCGCCAGTTGATTAGAATCAACTTTCTGATCAAACACAATTAGGGCGTCCTTAACTTTCCGAGAACTATTGTCTATTTCCGTACCCTGTGAGTCGCCCAAAGGTTGAGGTAAACTGTCAATACCTTTGCTACGAATTGCGGCGATCGCGTCTAAAGATTTCCGAACTTGTTTGTATGATGTTGCTAGGGGAGGATAACTGTTGGCGATCGCATCCAATTTACCAATATCATCAGGAATGTTAATTGTATTGATTTGCGCCTGGACAGTATCTGGCAATGGTGCATCTAGGTCGTATAGCGCCAAAATAAAGGCTTTCAGTTCAGAGACTTCTATTGGTTGCATGATGGAAAAATACCAGTAATTGTAAAAGCTGCCCAGAAGTAAGGGTGATTATAGGGTTTATTACTAAGTTCCGGTGTATTCTTAATATTATTTAAATGGCGTGACAAGAAACGGCGAACTAAACCCTCATCTTCTGGGAGTTTCTCGATTTCCACTGCATACCATTCTGCAAGTTGTTCATTTGTGACATTTCGCAACCATTGGGTAGCCTCAGCTAAAGCCACCGTCTCTGATTTACCTTGTTGCCGCAATTGGTAAAACTGCATCATCACCAAAGTGCTAGCGGCTGATTCCACAGTCCACAGCGTACTAACAACATGACCTACACCGCAACCCATAAAGCCGCTGACAAGTCCCACATATTCAGTAGTGATGGTATGATTACCCGTAATCGCCGTTTCGCAAGCCGCCAAACTGACGAGTTGGTAGCTTCTCAAATCAAGATCGCGGATATCCGCGACAGTTAGTTGATCTTCACCTGCTAACGCCAAATAAGATAACGCCGGATTTTGGAAGTTGTATGTACCATGCCCTGTAAAGTGAAAAATATCGTAGCCTTGGGGCAAAGCTGTTATTACTGCTTCGTTCGTAGCTTCCTCAGAACGCAGGCGGGTGTGGTGGGGAAACATCTGGGTGATGGCTTGGGATTCAACTTGGGCGAATTCCAGAGAGTCAAGACCTTTACTATTGGGATGTTCGATACTGAGTAGCTGGTGGAACTCATCGCCTCCCTTTTTCAGGGGCGTTGGGCAGATCAACCCAATTTGGGCGCTGGGTAGATACGTGATGCTGAAGTTATTTGGAAACAGCGCATGGAGAGGGAAACGGTGTAAGTCGCGGTGAGGAATGAGAATCAGCTGCGTAATCTCTGGAATTTGGGAAACAACAGCATTGATATCGAGAATATCACCCAACCTGCAGAGCATTTCTGGCAAGTTATCGCGCCAAGTCCTTTCTGATTCACCTTGCCGATCTTTGCCTTTGCCATAATCAGCATATTGTTTATGCCAATTTTCCCGCCAGTCTTCAAAATCGCGCAGGCGTCGCGCCTGATTTAGAACCCCGGTTTCTTGGAGAAACCGGGGTTCTGACAAGTCGTGTTTTAGGATGAAAGTATGTAGGGAGTAAGGGCTGAGATGTCAGTAGACAATAGCAGTTGTGGGATTAAGCAGTTGTTGCATTGCTGAGTAACTGGGGGAGGAAATCTCATCAATCCACCCATCCAAAAGCCAACGCAAACAGGCATTTTTACCTTGTTCTGCTAATTCAACTGCTTCCACAAACTGCCCAGACTGCACAGCTAAATCAACTGTTAACTGCTGAAAGCCTGCAAATTTCAAAGCCAGTTGTTGTTTCTTCCTAAGACTGTCGCAGTCATCCAGCAAGCGCCGTAATAAATCTGTACCCCGTCGCTGGAGTTCTTCAGCTTTGGCAATTTCCCGTAAATCTAACTGGACGCGAATCAAGTCTTGCAAAACATTCAGATGCAACTCAGGAAAATCTGCTTCCGTGAGAGTTTTTAACGCTTCATTGTAACTGTGAACAGCTTTGTACCAATAGGGGCGGGGGTAGGAATCCCTGTGCCCTTGGGAATAGTGAGCCTGACCTATCGCCCGATGCAATACTCCCCAACCTTCTGGGTGGGTATCTTGGTGACAATACTTTAACCCTTCCTCATAGCTTGCCAATTCTCCCTCATAACCGCGCTGGTTGAGGGTAGGATTTTTTCTGGCAATGACACTTAAGGAAGCCAACAACCCATCACAACTAACTGATTGTCCTGCTGCAAAACCCCGACCGTTCCAAGCTAGGTCGTCGTCAGGTTTGAATTCTAAAGCTTTGTCGTAGGATGCGAGCGCTTGTTCATATCGTCCTAAATTAAGCAGTGCAATGCCTCGATTGTACCAAACATTGTGGTGGTCAGGTTTGAATTCTAAAGCTTTGTCGTAGGATGCGAGCGCTTGTTCGTATCGTCCTAAAATATTCAGTACAGAGCCTCGAATGTGCCAAGCATTGTCGTTGTCAGGTTTAAATTCTAAAGCTTTGTCGTAGGATGCGAG
>CAXTSI010000492.1:0-6610 GCA_964246695.1 uncultured bacterium | reverse complement strand
AACAACCAACAACTAACAACCAACAACTAACAACCAACAACTAACAACCAACAACCAACAACCAACAACTAACAACTAACAACTAACAACTAACAACCAACAATCAACATGACAATCGAAGAGTTTTTTCAGTTAAGTGCAGGTAAATGGTTTTCTCATCGTACTAGCCACGATCTCGCTTTTAAACAATCAAAAAACGGTAAATCAGAGATGATCGTTGAGATGCTAGCGTTAGATCATCCAGATGTGGTCAAACTATGCCAACAGTACGAAATTGACCCTAGCCGTGCGAATTGTGGTGCGAAAGTCACCTGGAACGGCACAACAGAATCAGATAACAAAAAACACAGTGGTTCCACAGTCCTGGTAACTGTGCCAGATGAAGGTAATACAGATGAAGGCAAGTTACTCCAAGAAATAGTTTACGCCGAGAAGACCCCAGTTACTGGACGCTATAAGATAGGCAGTGATGATTCATTAACCCTAACGACAGAGTCCGAAACCATGTCATCTGAAGAACGACTGTGGTTTGCCAGTCCCAATTTACGCATGCGGGTAAGTATCCTCAAACGTTTTGGTGGCTTTACCCAGTCTTCCTTCACTTCTGAGATTCGCATGGGTGTGAGTCAACCAGCTGCCAAAGCTGACGTTGCAGCTAAGTCAGTATCGAGTTAGTGGGAAGCAACAGTATTGAACACGGATGTAACGGCTAAGCTATGTATAGCACTGACAGATAAATCATCCGTTACATCCGCTACAACATCCGTTGCCAAGTTTGCCCTTGACAAGTTGCGGCTTTTCAGATATGCTTTTAATATAATGGGAATCCGTGCGCTCATATATACCCGCATTTAAATATAAGTCAAGTAGAAATTAGAGCTAAATCTGGAAAAAATAGATCGGAAACCTGCAACTCAGCATCGAGTTAGTCGTAATCAACAGTAATAAGCGCGGATATAACGGCTAAGCTATGTATAGCACTGACAGATAAATCATCCGTTACATCCGCTACAACATCCGTTGCCAAGTTGCGGCTTTTAGGATATGCTTTTAATATAATGGGAATCTGTACGCTCATATATCCCGGGATTTAAATATAGTAAAGTAGAAATTAGGGCTAAATCTGGAGAAAATATATCAGAAACCTGCAAAAGCCCCTGCGTTATGCAAATCTGTCAAAATCCCAATTGCCCAAACCCTTTCAACTCAGACGGCAATAGATTTTGTATCTGTTGTGGACAAAGCAACTTGGGCTACCTTTTGGGTAACCGCTACCGCGTATTAAGATTATTAGGCTCAGGTGGATTTGGTAGAACTTATGCAGCAGAAGACGCATATAGATTTGATCATCCTTGCGTCATCAAACAATTTTTCCCACAAACGCTCTTAACAGGATCGCGCACCAAAGCTGCGGAGTTGTTTAAAGAAGAGGCGAAGCGACTTTATGAATTGGGAGAAAATCATCCGCAAATTCCCAAGTTATTTGCTTACTTTGAGCAAGGCTCAAGCTTGTATCTTGTGCAAGAATTTATTCAAGGCGAAACTTTATTAACAGCACTTCACCAACATGTCTTTAGCGAAGCACAAATTCAAGAACTTTTAGCTGATTTATTACCAGTTCTGCAATTCATTCATGAGCATAACGTCATCCATCGAGATATAAAGCCAGAAAATATTATCCGTCGATCCTCTCCGCCTCCAGCATCCCTCCTGAATCAGGGGACCAGCAAGCAGTACGTCGGAGTGTTTCCGGACGTAAGAAACTGCGGTGCTGCGGTAGGGCTTCCCGACAGAGGCGAGGAACGTGGGTTAGGAGGGGATCTCGTTTTAATTGACTTTGGCAGTGCAAAGCAGGTAACGCAAACCAGTTTAGGCAAACCAGGGACAGGAATTTATACTATTGGTTATGCTCCCACAGAACAAATATCAGGATTAGCCTCTCCTGCGAGTGATTTATATGCTTTAGGTGCAACTTGTACGCGGCTGTTAACTGGATGTTTGGCTCTACAAGATGCTTATGGTAATATTCACGATCGCCTTTATGATGCTTATAATGCTGAGTGGTTGTGGCGAGAACTTTTACAGGAAAAAGGTATTACCATCAGCGACAACTTAGGGCAAATTTTGGATAAGTTGCTCAAACACCCAGCGAGGGATAGGTATCAATCAGCCGCAGAAGTTCTCAAGGACTTAAATTCGACCAAGATTTTAGTGATTCCAGAACCTATTCAACCACGAGTCAGACGGGTCATGCCCTCCGTCCAAACCTTTGAATTTGACGTGGTATTATGAGCCTAACCGTTCTAGCTCTCCTTTTCTACAAGGGAATGGGGTAATTTTTCATCCGGACTCATATCATGTCCGGTAGTTGTTATGATATACAGCCAGATTTGAAGGGCGCGGAGACCGCGCCCCTACGTGCGATTTTGCTAATGAACACAGGTGCTAAATTAAGTTTAGCCCCACTAAAGTTGAGGTACTTCTAATGACAGTCGCAGTAGAATATATCCCTGTTACCCCAATTGAATACCCAGACGAGGACGGTAAACCGATGGCTGAAGGAGATATTCAGTGCAGTTACTTGATTTATGCAAGAAGTGCACTACGATTATATTTCCAAAACCGTCCAGATGTATACGTAGCTGGCAATTTATTTATTTACTACGAACAGGGTAATCCAGAATCAGTTGTCGCACCAGATACATTTGTGGTGTTTGGAGTAGAAAATGGCGATCGCCGTTCTTACAAAACCTGGGAAGAAAACGATAAAACGCCTGATTTTGTGCTAGAGATTACTTCAAAAACTACCCGTAGCAAAGATCAAGGTGCAAAGAAAGGAATCTACTCCTTTCTAGGAGTGCGTGAATATTATCAATATGACCCGACAGGCGATTATCTCACTCCCCAACTTCAAGGTTTACGCTTAGTTGATGGGAATTATTTTCCAATGGCAACTATGACTCTGCAAGATGGTACAGTGTCGCTACCCAGTGAAGTATTAGGGTTAGAGTTGCGAATTAAGTCTGGCGAAATGCGTTTCTACGAATCAGCTACAGGTAAAACACTCCTAAGTTATGAGGAACAAGCCGCTGCACAACAAGCTGCAGAACAAGCACAACAAGTCGCAGAAGAAAAAGCACAAAGATTAGCCGCTAAACTTAGAGAGTTAAACATTGACCCAGATACTATTTAATGATTAGCAAAGATACTGCTCCTCATTATGTATGGGGTAACAACTGTCATGGTTGGCATCTTGTCAAGCAAGCTGAGTTGAGCGTTATTCACGAACTCATGTTACCAGGAACATCTGAAGTCAGGCACTATCATCAGCGATCGCGCCAATTTTTCTTTGTGCTTTTCGGTCAAGCAACTATAGAAATTGCTGGAACACGTCAAGTTTTGTGTGAACATGAGGGTGTGGAAGTGCCATCTGGTGTGCCTCATCAGATGCTCAATGAGTCTGAACAGGATCTAGAATTCCTCGGAATTTCCCCGCCTCCCAGTCATGGCGATCGGATTTTGATGACATAATGTATAATCGGCTCTACATGGTATGAGTGTTGAAATTACGACACTTCCCGATCGGGTCAGTAGGCTGCACTATATGCAAACATTTAGGAAACACTTCGATGCCGGATGGGCAAACGGCTTGATATTTGTTCTGCTGGTATGGCTGTGCAGCCGAATGTTAATCGTCACTGTTATGCTGCTGATTGCACCTGCAATAGCGTCGAATCACCACGTAAATACTTGGGGTTGGGAGGCGTTTGCTCGGTGGGACGGTGTTTGGTATCAGCAGATCGCGACTTTTGGTTATGAGTACGCCAATGATGGTCAGGCGCATACAGTCGCCTTTTTTCCTGTATTTCCTTTAATTAGTAAAGCGTTAATGGCACTGGGTTTGCCGTTTGCGATCGCTGGAACACTAGTCAACAATCTAGCGTTCTTAGGGGCATTAATTGTAGTGTATCATTGGGTTGTTGAGTGGCATGGCATAGGAGTGGCACGATGGACAGTGGCGGCTTTAGCTTGGTGTCCTCTATCGCTATACGGGACAGTTACCTACACCGAAGGGTTGTTTCTGCTGTTGAGTACCCTGTCCTTACAAGCCTTCGACAAAGGTCAGTACATTTGGGCAGCTTTCTGGGGTGCGTTGACGACAGCCACTCGACTAAATGGGGTGATGCTGATCCCAACGTTTCTGTTTTTAGCTTATAAAGAGCGTCGGTCTGCGATCGCATACATGACAACAGCGGCAGCAAGCACTGGATTTCTACTGTATACTGGATATTGCGCAATTCAGTTTGGCGATCCGTTGGCGTTTCTTCATACCCAAGGTGGCTTTGGGCATCGTTCCTCTCCAGGTTTTGACTGGCGTCATTGGGGGCTGAATTTTTTACATGGCGCGGTTGGTCCCATTAATTGGGATCGTGGGTTTCTAAAAAATCCCTTTTATCCAGTTCAGTTTGCTGTGATTTGTGCTGGAGGTTACCTGCTGTGGCAATATCGCTCCCGACTCAACTCCATTGCCATGACGTGGATTGGTGAGGTGCTGCTCATTTGGCTGTGGCTTTTATGGGGGGACGGTTTTGTGAAAACCTATATGGTTGTTGGTGGTGGTTACCTCTTGTGGCATTTCCGCCACAAACTTCGCCCTGTTGCAGTCACATACGGCGTTTTTTCGCTGTTGCTAGTTTTGTTTGCCGGTAGTATCGTTGCCTCCGAACGCTTTGCCTTTGGTATTATATCCTTGGCGATCGCCATGGGAATGTTCCTGTCTAATTTTCCCCGTTGGGGGCTGCCAACGCTAGTCTATTTCGCGATTGTACTTGCTAGCTTTGCCATTCGTTTTTCCAGAAATATCTGGGTGGCGTAACTTGAAAATAACAGACTTCTTGCACCGATCATTTTTAAGGTGGGCATTGCCCACCCTACTACTTATCTGCTACATCCGTTACTAATCCGTTGCCAGTCGAGGCGCGATCCTAGTGTAACGGACGATACACTTTATAGTTAATATTAGGGAAAATATTATCCATCGACTCGACTTTTTCTAACCAACCACTGTCGATTTTGCCAATTTTAACATCTTCATAGAGCTTGTTAAAACGCATCAGGTGCGATCGCGTGCGTCTAACTGCATAAGGTACCATTGTTCCTGTCCGCATAATAAACGCCCAGTCAGAAGATTGCGCTAACAGCAGTTCCCGCGCTGCTTGGTTGAGTCCTCTCGATTCCAATTCATCGGCTGGTTCCAGATGCGATATTTCAATCATGCGCTCTGTAGCTTTATGCAAATGTGAGTAAATCCACGTATTTGTCTCGTTCAACCAATACTCGTGAAAACCCTTATAACCCCAACTTGATTGAGAAGGACGACAGACTTGCTGATGCGGATGTGCCCGTAAATAATCCGCCAAGTGTGTCATTGCATAAGTATTTTGGTCATGCCATGACTTACGGAACAGGTAATCAATAAACCAAGGACCCTCGTACCACCAATGTCCAAATAACTCAGCATCGTAGGGAGAAACGATGATCGGTGGACGCTGCATGATCCCAAACAGATGCCCAACTTGCTGCTCGCGGTTATACATAAAGTTAGCCGCGTGTTCGGCTGTCTTTTCCCTTGCCCAGTAGGGATCGTAGAGCGCCTTATCTCCCAGTCCTAAACCGCGCCCAGTTATTTTATGATACTTAATACCCGTATTCTTCCGCTGACCATTGGGCATGATGTAGGGCTTGATATACTCATATTCTGCTTCCCAGCCCAAGTCTTTGTAAAACTCGCGGTATTCTGGTGCACCAGGATAGCCTACCTCAGAAGACCACACCTGCTGAGAAGATTCTTGATCTCGACCGAAGGCAGCGACACCAGTTTCTGTAAAAATTGGGGCATAAGTACCAAAGCGGGGACGGGGACGGGCGTAAAGGATGCCATGTCCATCAGTGAGGAAGTAGCGCAAACCAGCATCGGCTAACATCCGCTCTACACCTTCATAATAAGCACATTCTGGTAACCAAATACCTTTGGGCGGACGTCCAAAGTTTTCCTCGTAGTGTTCGCAGGCTACCTGAATTTGTGCCCATACAGCTTGCGGGTACATGTTCATCAGAGGCAAGTAGCCGTGGGTAGCGCCGCATGTGATTATTTCCAGGTTATTAGTATCTTGGAACTGCTTAAAAGCGGTCACCAAGTCACCTTTGTAGCGTTCCCAAAGTTCTCGCGTTGCTTTGAATTCAGCAACGTAATGCGAGGCTAAATAGCGGATATGACCGTTGTTAACATTATGCTCGACTTCTTGTTCTACAAGTTCTTCGAGTGTGGCTAAGTGGTCGTCATAGCGTTCTTGCAGCACTTTGTCCCGGAGCATAGACACAAGGGGCGGTGTCATGCTCATCGTGATTTTAAAGTCGATGCCGTCTCGCTGTAAGCCTTCAAATACTCGTAGCAAGGGAATGTAAGTTTCGGTGATGGCTTCATAGAGCCATTCTTCTTCGAGCACATAGTCACTTTCTGGGTGACGGACGAAGGGCAGGTGTGCGTGGAGGACAAGCGCTACGTAGCCGTTAGCCATAATAAATTATTCCGGGGTAGTACGTGTAGATC
>CAXTSI010000491.1:0-6628 GCA_964246695.1 uncultured bacterium | reverse complement strand
TCATAAAGAGCAGTGACCACATCAAGGTAGAGGGGTTCCCCAGATGCACCTGGTTCTTTGGTGCGGTCTAGGACTGCTATGCTATGAGTAGTTTCTGGCAAGGCTTCAACAAATCGCTTGGCGTCAAATGGGCGATACAGTCTCACTTTCACCACGCCCACTTTCTCACCACGGGCATTCAGGTAATCTACTGTTTCATGCACTGTCTCGCAACCGGAACCCATTAATACAAGGACTCGTTCAGCTGCTGGATCGCCATAATATTCAAATAATTTGTACTGTCGTCCGGTGATCTCGGCAAATTCGTCCATCACTTTCTGGGTGATGTCTGGGCAAGCTAGATAATAAGGATTGACGGTTTCCCTTGCTTGGAAGTAGACATCGGGGTTTTGTGCTGTACCGCGTAATACGGGTTTGTCGGGGGTAAGGGCGCGCGATCGATGGGCAAACACTAATTCATCTGCGATGAAGCCAAGCAAGTCATCCTCTGTTAACAGTTCCACTTTGTTAATTTCGTGGGAGGTACGAAAGCCGTCAAAGAAGTGTAGGAAAGGTATGCGTGATTCTAAGGTTACTCGCGTTGCGATCAAAGCAAAATCATGTGCTTCTTGCACTGAGGCGCTTGCCAGCATTGCAAAGCCAGTGGTACGCGCTGCCATCACGTCGCTGTGGTCACCGAAAATGGACAGACTTTGGGCTGCTAGCGATCGCGCAGCGATATGAAAGACTGTAGGTGTAAGTTCTCCGGCAATTTTGTACATATTTGGGATCATTAATAATAATCCCTGCGATGCGGTGAATGTCGTTGTCAACGAACCGGTTTGCAAAGCCCCATGTACTGCACCAGCGACACCTCCTTCACTCTGCATCTGTACCACTGAAGGAATGATGCCCCAGATGTTTGGTTTTCCATCACTTGCCCAAGCATCTGCCCACTCAGCCATTGGAGAGGAAGGGGTAATGGGGTAAATTGCAATGACTTCATTAAGTCGATAGACAACTTGAGCAACAGCTTCATTACCGTCTATGGTTGCAAAGGTTCTCTTATTCATCTTCTTAGACCTTTGAAGATTTTTGAACTGTACTAATAATTTGGCATCATCTTGGTCTTAGGTTTAGCAAACCCATACTTTAATTGAATGTGATTGGCTCAGGATGGACTTTGCCCAATACACCTGATTATCCGTGCCATCTACTATCACCAGAAACTCATCTTGCCCCCTGTCGTCGCCAGCAACTCTAGCTGAGTTCGAGACCTTCCCTAAACTAGCTATAGCTGAAATCAAACCACCACTTACTATACCAAATCCGGCACCAGCTAAAGTCGTGACAGCAGTTCCAGCACTCTCGGCTGCTACTATAAAACTAACTCCGGGCAGCGCTAGAATCCCCAAGCCTGTCAAGCAACCAACTATAGCACCTAGGAGACTACCAACGAGCATAACCATTGCTGCATCATCTTGAGTTTGGTTAACATTACAATTACTCATTCCAACACCATCAACTTGAGCCTCAAGGTCTGCATATTTGGCAACGATAGAAATCTGAGCCATTGGGAACCCAGCTTTTTTCAGTTTGCCAAGTGTATGTTCCATGTTGCTCCGGTGGGAAAATCTACAAATAGCGACTTTTTTTTGCTGCAAAGCCATTTTTCCTCCTTTTAAAAGGCGATGAGTCAAAAAATGAATGCGATCGCCTCCTTCTTTATAACTAGCGAAACAATTTGAGGAACTTGTGAGGAAGTAGAAATTTGTGAGCAGCCACCAATATTTTTCCCGCTCAAAACAGTGTGCAGTGCCACGCTTAAAGTACCAGTTAACGTTCGCCACACTTATCCCTACCAACTAGTTTTGACCATACCCAAAGGATTAAGGGTTAGGGGGATTTCCTGGTGTTGTGTTATTAGGGGGATTTCCTGGTGTTGGTGTTGTGTTATTAGGGGGATTTCCTGGTGTTATTGAGTGCGTACTTAGGTTATCAATAACATCTTGAATTTTAAGAATTTGGTTAGGTTCCCAATCAAGTGAAACTTGATAGAGTTTAGCGATATTAGTGTCAATATAATAAATAAAAATACTAGGTAGTATTAGTTTTGGTTTTTCCTGTTTCAGAATAATTTCTGGTTCTTGCAAAATTAAACTTCCTGTAGTAGAGTAACTCAGTAATTGATTATATAATTTACTATATGCAATATACAAAGCACGATTTGATTTTAAGTTAATATCTCCCTGGAAAACTGACCGCAATTGTGTAAGAAATAAACTTGTTAATGATAACACTATAAACGCATTTATTAGAGCATTGTTAGCCTGTTCCCATCCTTTTTTACTAATAAAAAATATACAAGCTCCAGCAAGAATAACTAAAATAATTCTTGTCATCATTGATGCATAAGCTCGTTCGTATAAAAAAATCATTAAATCTTGATGGTATTTTATTAAATTCTCAATATCCTGGCATTGTTCTCGTAATCTAATTATCTCAACATCATTAATTGGTTGCTTAACTATCTGAAAATTATTTTTAATGTCTTTTGAGGTATAACATTTAGATTTTGGAGGATCGTTCTTTTTATTAGTTTGAGAAATTTTATCATCTTGTGTTGTTATGTTGTTTAGCCATTTTTCTGCTTTTTCCTGCGCATTTTTTTCACAACTAGAATTAAGTAACCAAATTATACCAATTAAGGAAAATGTGATAATAATATGACCACAAAAAGTAGGTTGTTGATCATCAGACATCAGCTGTTCTTTCACCCATTTCATCAGATTCATATAACCTCCATAAAAACAGTATTAGGATTTAGATATTGACAAAATAATCGATTTTAGTTTACTAAGTTATTGTAGCCTGCTGGAGCGAGCCAGGAAGCTTCGAGACTTTGAATGTGCGATCGCGCTGGTTTTTCCTTTTCAATTCAGAGCAAAAAATTTTCCAGTTGCGATTGATTGCCCTCAACCTCAATCATAACACCCACTGTAGAATTATTTACCCAACCAACAAGTTTTAAATCAGTTGCTAATCGATAGATAAAGGGGCGAAAACCCACCCCTTGTACAGCGCCCTGAATGATGACACGCAAACGCTGATGCACTCCAGGTTGATTCATGATTTCAGTAACATTTAGTTTCTCAATCAAGACACTTCCAGAAAAACTAGTTCAAACTCCTTGCCCTGGCGCACCTCACCATAAGGTTGGTGACACTCCGGACATTCATTCAACTCGCTAGTCGGGTGAAATTCAATATTGCAATTTGAGCAGTAACAGACAACAGGAACATTCTCCACTTGCAGTTTGGCATCAGAAGCAATTGTTCCTTTTTTGGCAACATCAAAGGCAAACTTCAAAGAATCTGGCACGACACCAGATGCCTCACCAACTCGCATTTGTACTAAACGAATATGTTGAGCGCCTTCATCCTTGGCACGTACTACAGCAGCGTTGAGAATATTTTGCATCATTCCAACTTCATGCATAATTCTTTCCTCACAGTTTTAATCAAATGGTCAATTTTTTGAAGCGCAGTTTCTATTCCGCGTTTGGCAATGGGTGATAGGCGATCGCCCAATTCAAAATTCACTCCAGGCACTATCACCCACCATGCTTGCGGTGAACAACCATAAACAGCTTGTGTGAGCGTCAGTAAGTAACTAGGGTTGCTACTGTGTCCCATAGTCACATTGGTATGAGCAAGTTCGATGGGACAAACTTGCACATCCTGTTCCTTGTTTGCAGGATACGCATCAACAAAAATGGCAACATCAACGTTTGCCAAGATTTCAGCCAGTTCGGGGGTGAGTTGGTGAATGCTCAACAAACGGACATTTTGTAAATTCCAAGTTGCTATTTCATCAGTGACTAGTAATCCGGCTGCATCATCACCACGCAAATCGTTGCCATAACCAACGATCAGAAATGAAGTATCGGTGTTAGTGAGAACTTTGTTCACGATTAAACGCCACATTTCAGACACGACGGGAGCAAATCTGCTGGTGAAGATTAATTTATGGCAAAGCGAAAGCGGGTGCTGTAACTGCTTTGGTAAAGGAGATTTCTGGGTAAATTTCAGCTTTGAGCGGCTGGTAGAACACTATTCTGACAAAGCCTGAGGCAAGCTTGCTATCCTCCAAATTGGGTGGAATCGGCTTTTTTAGTGAAAACACGAGAATGTCACGAGAAGAATCTTCTGGATCGACTTGGTCAACTTGGGCACTTATCTGCGTATGTGAAAGGTCGCGGAGGTCGCTTAATACCAATTCTTCTGGAGGAATTTGGAATTGTTGATAGATAGGTTGCCTTTTAACGGTGAGATAACCACTCCGCCAGGAATTGGAAGGATTGAAAATAGCTAATAAATTCACGGACGACATTTGCCCTCCCAAGTTTTGTTTGTAATTGCGTTCTTTGGAGTTGTAGCTGTTTTGTACTCTCCAGTCCTAAGCTATTTTTTAGTTTAGGAGGAAAGTTTGAGGAAGTTGTGAGAAAGTTAGAAAAATTAAGGCGAAGTGCTTGTAGTTGCTCTAACTGTTGGGGTTTGTTCTTGCAATGAGATAGCAAGGCGATCGCACTATAGCAATCCTATTTGATTTGTGAGAAAATACTGAGCCTCAGAAACCCGGTTTCTTTAAGAAACCGGGTTTCTTGATCTCACGAATGATTTAGGAATGCTATAGTATTGCTGTTTAGTGATATATTAATAAATAAATTAAGATTTAAAAAATCGAGCATTCTCTGCTTGACTGAAGAATCAGGTACATTAAGCAGTAGCACGGCTGGGGAGTGAATGGCTTACGCGTTACCTCAATCATGAAGTATGAGGTCGATTCATTGTAGCAGGATTCCCTTGCGGAGGTTTAGATGGATGTAGTAAAGCGTCGTATTGGTCTTGAGCAAGAGTTTTTTCTGGTAGATGAAGCGGGTCATCTGAGCAATTGCGCCGATGAGTTTTTGCAGGGTTGTCACTTAATGGCGGAAGCACAAGGTTTAAAACCAAATTACTTTGTGCCAGAGTTCGTCAAGAGTATGGTAGAAATTAACACACCTCCTGCCTACACTGGTACAGAACTAGCAAGAGTTTATCTCAAAAATCTCAAATTGGCGCTTTCTGTGGGGCGACAGATGGGTTTACGCCTTTACCCTCTGTCTAGCTATCCCTTGCATATCATGCCAGTTATGCGCGATTTCCCTAATTACCATATCCAAGCGCGGACTGTCGGCTACGATCAATTTTTGCACGCCGGGAAATGTACTGGGACACACCTGCATTTGGAAGTCCCGCCTGGGGTAATTGACCCTCGTGTTGCAGTATCTTACAACTCAACATCAGCAGAACGAGAAGAACTGCTAAATATCTACAATTTAGCTACAGCTTGCGACTCAGCACTCATTTCCCTGACGCGGGCGTGTCCCTTTTATGAAGGACAGGCGATGGGGCAAGCCGCACACACAATTCGTTATCGAGGTAGTGAAACCTTCGGCTGGGAAGGAGTTTACACTCATTTACAGCCTGTTGGCGGCCTCATGCCTTATGCCGAAAGTGTTGTCGGTTTAGTTGAACAGCAATTTGCTCGTTACTATGCTTGGTTGCAAGCGATGGAAAAAGCCGGAATTGAACGTCACCTGTTCTTAGAAGCGGGAGTCAGCTTACTCAAGTCAGCTTGGAATCCAGTTAGACTCAACAAACTCGGCACTATCGAAATAAGATGTATAGATAGTAACTATCCTTCGCTCGTATTAGCTGTAATTACACTGCTTGAGAATGCGGCTGCTCGAGTCAGGCGCGAGAAGTTAACGGTTAGACCAGCTAAAGGAATGCAGATATTTGAACTAGTGGGCGATCGCCTGTATGTACCAGATTTTGAATATCTGAATGGTGAATTGCTCTATACCTCAGCTACAGAGGGAGTTAAAAACCTCAAAGTTAAGGCTTACGTCGATTCAATTTTGCAGTTTGCGATCGCAGATGGTGGCGAAGGAGCAAATTTTTTGGCAAAACTGAGCAAAGACCTCGATCGCTATCAGACGATAGAAGCCGGGATATTGCAAGAGTTTACCCCGACAACTGCTCAACTTCCATTAGATGCCGGTTTGCGTTTAGTGCGTGAATGTTGTGACAAGCTAGAAGCGCAGGTTTCATGGATAGACACAGAAAATCCCCTAGCAGGGTTGGTTTCAATTCTGGCTTCTGATATCACGTCCGCTTAATTACTTATAAATAAAAGAACTGTAAAGCAGCAAAGGCGACAAGCACCTACATCCGAAACCCCCTCTAAATGACACAGAGTCGGGATGTGAATTCCTGCTGACGGGGCTGCTTGGAGAATGGTTTCCTCCTCACGGGCCCCAATACTGCGTAGGATTTGCAAAAATTAGAAACCCGGTTTCTTAAAGAAACCGGGTTTCTGGCATCTCAACTATTCTCAGCCCTTGCAGTATTGTCACGGGACCTGACCAATTGGTCATTTATTGTTAAAGTTTGTACTGACATTTTTACCTCTATATTTTTGAATTTTAAATTTATTTTTTTGAATTTGAAATTGGGAAGATGATGGCGAACATGACCTTGAAAAAGCCGTAACCGTTCAGGGGGGAGTGCCCTGGAACATACCCATTGCCTAATTAATCGCT
>CAXTSI010000490.1:0-6673 GCA_964246695.1 uncultured bacterium | reverse complement strand
GCAGTGCCCACCCTACAGAACCTGTATTTTTTCGATAATCAAATCGGATTCCTATCCGCTTGCTGAAGTTGTTGTGCACAGACGTTGTAGGCAACGTCTCTACATGTGTAAAATCTCCACGCAATAGTCTTTTTTCCTGAAACCTTAGAATCCTTGCATAAACAACCAAGAACAGGGTATAAGTATTTATATATAATGACAAAAAATTAATTGCAAAATATAGCAGTCCGTGGAGGAGAGCGTGAAATTCTTGTGTTCGCGTAGCTTGTCCCTGAAGACAAGACTGCTAATATGGTAAAAAAGCAGCAATTAGCAATTAGCAATTAGCAACTAATGTTTTTTCACGAATCATTTAGGATTGCTATATATAGTGTTGACTCCTGCAAAAGTAAGGGGATGCCATGTTTAAATTTGATGATTTAAGAAATAAGTATTCATTTACGACAGAAGAAATCAAGAGAGATACCTTCTACTTTAAAATCGAGGGCAATGAACCAGTCAAGCTGGGGGATGGTACTTTTGGAGTAGTTTATCAGGCTTATGATGAAACATTACAGAAATTTGCTGTAAAACTTTTATATGAAAATCAGACTGTTGAACAAGCAATACGGCAACCAGTAGTGAGTCATGATATCCTAGAATATTTTTGCGATCATTTCAAATTACAACATCAAGATCCACTTTTAGAAAAAATCAAGACTTTCCAACAACCAATCGATAATTTAAGTTTATTCACTCTCAAACTTCTACGTACAGGAATTAACGACGAGCAATATATCTTCTTACTAAATAAGGTTCTGAAAAACTCTCGTTCAGTCGTTGTTGAGCGCTTTCTAGACGAAATACAGGCGGCAAAAGACATCCGAGAATGTTTACAGAAGTTAGGAGCAGATAACCTATTTGAAGGTGTTGTTGAGACTTTAGGTGGTACGAGAAAGTTCCTTTCATCTCCCGCATACATGAGTCTCAAGAATACTTTTGAAGCTTTGCATGTTAGCGTATCTAACTACGCACTAGTGATGCCATTATATGATAAGACTTTAAAAGAACTTCTAGAAAACGGGATTGGAAAGTTCTGTATACGAAAATCAATTAAAATCATTGAAAATATTCCCAACTGGAACACTTCATTACAAAAATTGAATTACTTGACTAAGGAAGAATTAGAAGAAGAGATTACAAAAATAGAAGATATTAAAGGTGAGCAGAAAAATATCATTAAAGAAAATATATATGAGCTTGTAGGATATGACATCCTGAAGTCAATGGACTTCAAGGAGCGTATTTCTACAATTCTCCCCTATCTAATTAGAATTTCTATAGGATTGAACGCCCTTTATGCAGCAGATTTTTCTCATCTTGACTTAAAACCAGCAAATATTTTTGTCAAGGAAACCGAAATTTTTGACGTAGTCATTGGTGATTTAGGATTTTTGAAACCAGAACATGCAGCGCAGGCGGCAATTCTGTCCTCTGTTCAGGATTATTTTCCTTTAGGAACTCGCCATTATCGTTCACCTGAACAGAAGGATTATTTTGATATTTGTAACGTAGATATTATTCAAACCGAAGATGGTTATGGAAATCAAGCTATTTTATGGATTCGCGATCCTAAGTTTCGAGACACAATCATTGAGGAAAATGATTATCTTGTATTTAGTAAAGATGCTGCTCGTGTTAAATACGAAATAGACAAAATTATTCAAAAAAACGATGATTCAACAGTCATCACTTTGAAGATTGATCGGGAAGCGCAAAAAAGTCTAAAACCGGAAAAACAGACTCAAGTTGTTTTGTATAAACGACAAGCTATTCGTACCGATTTGTTTGGGATTGGGGCGATCGCATTCGATATGCTGACATGCGGCGAGTCTCCAGAGAGATTTTATGACAATATTCGCGCATATGACACTGAGGAAACAGAGCTTGTTACCCTCATGCAGCTTTATCGAGCCGTTTCTAATTTTCAATCTAGTGAACCCAGACTAGTTCATGTTTTTACGCCTTTAAAACATCATGAATTTTCAAATTATGCCCCACCTGATATCGTTGAACTGATATTGAAATGTATGTTATATAAAACTAAACAAACTTTTTATGAGGCAAACAGAGGGTTATCCCACCAGCCCGGTCATTATAATCTAACATTGAAAGCTGTGCTTGATTACCTCAAGGTGTTAGGTAAAAAATATGAGGCTAAATATGACGATAATCCTCTCAAAATGCGGACTCTTAAACCAAGCAAAGGAACGCAATCTAGTATCCTATCCCAGCGGATAAAAGATTTACAAAACTTACCTCTTGAAAAATTACCACTTCGTTTAGCACAAGGCATTTGGTATTTTAAAGAGCTTGTTAAACTTCTCAGCAAAACTATTAAAAGAAAGGAAATATTCTTCTCGGAATTATTACCAGAAAATATTCTAATTACGGAGAAGGGTATGGAGTTTAGCTACACTGTTTATCAGCAGGAGACAGATTACAAAAATGATCTAAAAAATGATTCTGTTTATACAAAGATTATGCGAGACATCGCTAATCCTTATGTGCCTGACTACATCACTTTTATCCGTCGTTTCATATCTCTAGAAAAAATTACTCAAAAAAATTCTAACTCTTTCCGATATACATTTTGCGACTCCTCTTTACTAGGAGATAATATTGCCGTTGGGGATTGGATTGTGATTAATTCCCAAATTTTGAGAATCGCAACCGTTTCAAATCGTGTGATTACCCTTGAGGACGAAAGAGGTAATCAAACATCTGAATTTTTAATTTCTGATGATAATGTTAACTACATTTACTATAAAAATATAGATCCTTGTACTTATTATTTAAGTATGCTTGGCATCTACTTGTATCAGATATTTTTTGTGAGATTGGGAAATGCCACTGTAGATAAACCTTTAATCATCAATATAGCTAAAAGCCGTAGTTATATGCAAAATGGTTCACAAGCCGTTAAGATCAAAGAATTTTCAATTAATAATAAGAGTGCTCAATACACTCCAGAACCGCTCTTTCAGTTAATTGCTCAGATGTACTTAAAGCTAACTTTCTTTGACGATCCAAGTTCTTTCTACAGAGAAAATAAGAATGATCGGGATCGGCTTGTTGCTGTAGCAAGCGAAGCAGAAAATCTCCAAGAAATGATTGGCAGCTTTGTTGAAGTAAAACCAGTAGCTCTTAATGACTTATTCTTTGAAGATTTCGAGAATTCTAAAACGAAATCATTTAGGTCTAAAGGAAAGATTTTTGATGCCTTTCCTAAGAAGTTAGAGTTTAATCAACTAGTTAGGTCGTGCCTTACCATTCAGTTATCAGAACCGTCATTGTATCAAGAAATCTGGCGTGCAGTAAATCACCCAAGTTGATCGGGCAGGACTAGCAGAGATACTGGCTGATTATTAACCAAAGCCAGGACCATTGTTCCCTGGTTTGCGCGGTGTGACTGAACGTCTGACTTGGAAGTGACACTCCTTGCAACGGAAGAAGGCTGTTTCAGTTATTAGACATCTCCAAAAATAAATTATGCGTTGTCTACAACCCTTTAGATGTTCTCGTTCCCAGCCTCTGGCTGGGAATGCCTAATTAGAGGGCTGCTGCCTCCAGATGCAAGCAATGAGGCAGCAGCCCCAAAGACTGCATTCCCATGCGATCGCATGGGAACGAGAAACGAGCATGCTACAAGGGTTTCAAAGTTAAGTTGACAGAAGAAACTTAGCTTGCTTGAGATGCCATTTGTGCTTGAGGCTGATGAGGTTGTCCGTTTTGCCCGCTTAAAGGCTGATTACTTTGACCGCCCAAGCTAATTGTCACAACCTTGTTCTTTTCTTCTTCGGCTTTAGGTAACGTTAGGCACAGTACACCATTCTGAAATTCAGCTTGTACCTTGTCGTTTTGAATCCGAGTTGGTAAAGGAATGATGCGCTGAAATCTGCCGTAACGGAATTCAGAACGTTTCATACCTTTTTCGTCGTGCTGAGTCTCAGATTTGCGCTCACCAGTGATAGCAACCGCTTCGGCGGTAACTTTCACATCTAAGTCTTTGGCTTCCATGCCAGGAACTTCAATTTTGAGCTTAATTTGTTCGGGAGTTTCATGAATTTCAGCAGCAGGCATAAAAGCATACCCACTCGTTTGTGAACTGCGATCGTCAGAAGAAGGCATCATCTGATCGAATACGCGATTCATCTCCCGTTGCAACTGCGAAATTTCCCGAAATGGATCAATTTCGCGGAAAGGGTCAAAACGCACTATTGCCATATTTGTTCCCGTCCGTATCTATCCAATGTCAGAGTTACAATAATTAATGCTTCCACACAAACACTCGATGGCGGTTTCGTAGAAGTCTGAACGTCAGATTGCGACCGTCATAACTTCGCTTAAACCTCTGCCCCAGTGCCATCTTTAAGTTAACAAAAGCGAAAACTTAACTCATCAGCCAAGTGGATGACCTTTTGCGGCGCAGAAATTAATACTGACTAATCTTTTCGATAGATGTAACAAATGCATCCACTTGTCAAAATTGTCAGGATCGTTTTCTTAAGTAGACGAAAATGGCTAAAATCAACCCAATCCAACTACAGAAGCACTTGAAGGGAATTAAAAATTAAAAATTAAAAATTTAAAAAAACAATTTTTAATTTTTAATTTTTAATTGGAGCGAAGCGACTTATTCTCCTGACTTCCCGCCAGTCTTACTTATTAAACGTATCGACTCAATCTGAATAGTTTTTTCTAAGGCTTTCGCCATATCGTAAAGAGTGAGAGCAGCAATAGAAACGGCAGTTAGGGCTTCCATTTCCACGCCTGTTTCGGCTTTGGTTTTGACTGTAGCGTAAATTTGATAACCAGGTAATTCCGGGTCGGGTGTCACCTCCACTGCAATTTTTTGCAACGGTAAGGGATGACATAGAGGAATTAAAGAGGCTGTCTGTTTGGCTGCCATAATTCCAGCTAGCCTTGCAGTTCCCAAAACGTCTCCTTTGGGTGCGTCACCTGCTTGGATGACAGCAAAGGTTTGAGGCGACATCCGCACCTTGGCACCAGCTACAGCTTGACGGACAGAGGGTGCTTTACCAGACACATCTACCATCTGTGGCTGTCCCTGATGATCCAGATGGGTAAGTTTGGCAGAATTAATTTGAAAATTCTCTTGCGTCATTTCTTAAACGTGTGTTAGTATATGATTTCGATAGGGGCGTGTAGCTCAGTGGACTAGAGCACGTGGCTACGGACCACGGTGTCGGGGGTTCGAATCCCTCCTCGCCCGTTTAAAAATTAAAAATGCGAAATTAAAAATTAAAAATGAAGAATTTTCTGGTCTCATTTTTAATTTTTAATTTTTAATTTTTAATTCCTTTCAAAGCGTAGGTATCTTGACCGCGACCGAGAGCAAAACGCAGGGAACTAGGTAAGTTTTTGTTGGACAGGGTAAGGAAGATCAACAGCGCACTTAGAGTTAAAAGGGCAGCATAACCAAACATATTGCGGTAGCCGAGTTGTTCAGCAACAGAACCAAGTACTGGACCGGCGCTCGCAGTACCGACATCAAATCCAACTAAGCAAAGAGCGAAAACTCGCCCTCGTTCCCTAGGCAGCGATCGGTCTGCCATCAAAGTGGCAATCATCGAGATCAGCGTACCACCAGCAGCCCCTTCAAGGAGCGCGGCTAACAAGAATGCGTAAGCATCTTGAGCTTGCCAAAGCGTTCCCATCGCCAAAGTGTAAGCAATTAGGCTCAGGGTGATAAACAAACCACGACCAAAGCGATCGCTTCCCCGACCAGTAAACAGCCTGACACTAAAACTGGCAATTGCCCCAACAGAGTAAAACAACCCAGCATTTAAATCTACCTGAATTGATTTGATAAACAATGGTACAAAAGTACTCAAAGTACCAAAAGCCAAACCAACCAGGAACAATACTAAAGCCGGAATTCTGACTCTGGGACTAACCAATATTTGCCAAAATCGATGAGATGTGGCACTATTTTGTGGCGGCTGGTACTGTCCTGGGGGATTGAGGACTTGTAGCGTACCTAACACCGCAACAAAAGCCAATTCAGCGGCGATGAGAAATAAAATTTGGTTCCCAACCTGCACTTGTAAATAACCACCCAAAGCAGGTCCAATTGCCATGCCGATAGGATTTACCAAACTCATGTTACCGAGAATTTCACCACGCTTTTCTGGGGGAGCTAAGTCCGCTACCAATGTAGTGAAGCCAGTAGAAAAAGCGGCGAGGCTAATGCCATGAAAGCCACGCAGCACGAACAACAGGGGAATAGATTTAACAAATAAGTAGCCCAGAGGTGCAGCAGCAGCTATTAGCGTACCGATGAGCAACACAATTTTACGACCTCTAGAATCCGCCAACCTTGCCAAGAAAGGGCGAAATAGCAACAGTCCAATGGCAAAACTGCCCATCACAATCCCAATTTGCAACTTGGTTGCGCCTACTCGATCGAGATAGAGCGGTAGAGTTGGCAGCAACGAAGCCATACTGCACCAGTATAGTAACCCGGTTACGAATAAAACCAGCAGGTTGCCACGCCACATTTGGGCGCCAGATGCACGAAATACTTGCACGATAGATGGAAGTTAATTTAGTTTTTTGTTGGTTGTTAGTTGTTGGTTGTTGGTTGTTGGTTGTTAGTTGTTAGTTGTTA
>CAXTSI010000489.1:0-6678 GCA_964246695.1 uncultured bacterium | reverse complement strand
GTGGTTAGTTGTTAGTGGTTAGTTGTTAGTGGTTAGTGGTTAGTTGTTAGTTGTTGATTGTTGTTTGGTAAGACAACCAACTACCAACTACCAACTACCAACTAACCATTAACAACTACCAACTAACAACTACCAACTAACAACTAACAACTAACAAAGAGCTACTTTCCTTAAACTCGTCAGGTTGGTAAATTAAAGAGAAGGATGGACGCAGAACTAATGCAGTTAGATATAATAACGTTCTCATTACCCGTGTTGGCGATCGCCACCCCAACAGCAGATAGTTCACTGGTGGTAGCAGCCGTGCTGTTGAGTTTAGTGGTGATTTACTTAGCCAGCAAAGTTGGTGGTGAATTCTCAAACCGTTTGGGTTTTCCGCCTGTGTTAGGCGAACTTGTAGGTGGTGTGGTAGTGGGTGTATCTGTCTTACATCTGTTGGTGTTTCCACAAGCGGCTACAGATAGTTCTAGCTCTTTGCTCATGACCTTCCTCCAAACTACTGCTGGTGTAAGTCCTGACACTGCAGATGCTGTGTTTACGGCGCAGTCGCAGGTGATTTCAGTTTTGGCAGAATTGGGTGTGATCATCCTGCTATTTGAAATCGGTTTGGAGTCAAACCTCAAAGACTTGATGGCAGTCGGTATCCAGGCAACTATCGTGGCAGTAGTGGGGGTAGTAATACCTTTTGCTGCTGGTACGGTAGGGTTGATGACTTTGTTTGGGGTTCCAGCTGTACCAGCAATTTTTGCTGGGGCATCTCTAACTGCAACAAGTATTGGAATTACTTCTAGGGTGCTTTCAGAACTAGGATGTCTCAACTCTAAAGAAGGACAGATTATTTTGGGCGCTGCTGTGATTGACGACGTACTGGGGATTATCGTTTTAGCTTTGGTGGCAAGCCTTGCTAAAGATGGCTCAGTAGATGTAGGCAAAATTGTTTATCTGATGATCAGCGCTACTTGTTTTTTATTGGGAGCGATCGCCCTAGGGAATATTTTCAATAAGTCCTTTGTAGCTATCGTCGAGCAACTTAAAACACGCGGCGAATTGGTAATACCAGCATTCATCTTCGCCTTTGTTATGGCATATTTTGCTGCTGTTATTCAGTTAGAAGCAATTCTGGGTGCTTTTGCTGCCGGCTTAGTTCTCGAGGAGACAGATAAGCGCAAAGAGTTGCAAAAGCAAGTCGTTCCTATTGCCGATATGCTGGTGCCGATTTTCTTTGTCATTGTTGGAGCAAAAACCGATTTGGGAGTTTTAAACCCTGCGGTTCCCAGTAATCGGGAAGGTCTAGTGATGGCAACTTTCCTCATCGTAGTTGCCATTTTAGGAAAAGTCGTTACAGGCTTGAGCGTGTTTGGTCCCCAAATCAACCGTTTGGCAATTGGTGTGGGGATGATTCCTCGGGGCGAAGTTGGATTGGTGTTTCTTGGGATCGGCAATTCTATGGGAATTCTCTCGAAACCATTAGAGGCAGCAATTATCATGATGGTTATCATCACAACCTTTTTAGCTCCTCCCTTATTAAGATTTGTATTTCCAGAACCAAAACCAGTGGCGACAGCAGAAGATCAACTGTTTTTATATGGTTCCTCGCAAATACCTTTAGCAATAGAATTACCTGATGATAAAAGTGAGGAGTGAGAGGTTAAACTCCTCACTCCTCACTTATTCTTAAACTGGAAACTTCTATCTCTAAATTTTCGTCCTAAGGAATTGTAAATTTTTTGGAGTTTTTTCTTCTCAAGACTACCAACATTCAAAATGTTATTTTCTTTCAGTGTTTTCCCGCTCTTTATGCCGAAAGAAGTGTATATTTTTACATATTAAAAAATATCACTTATAAGGAAAGCGCAACATAAGTTAACAGTAACTGAAAGTAGTTACGTAGTTCATAAATTACCAAAAATAAAACAAATTAACAAATCTCTTGCTGATTTAATTAGTATTAATGGGAATTAACTTTCCTATTGTAGAAAGCTGATGATTGATTGTTCACAATCCACCATCAGCTCTCTACAGTACCTTACTAAAATGCCATAACGGCAGGAAAAATCAGGAGAGGCATGCTAGAATTTGACACCATTAAGTATGCCTTGATAAGAGGGGAAAACACTGACATAAATTGGGGTGTAGGGCAATTGCTAATGGCTAATGGCTAAAGTCAGACTGGCAATTAACAATTAGCAATTAACAATGAACAATTAGCTATTCCCCTACATATGACAGATTGACGGTCCTCCATGAATGCGAATCAGGAGAAAACACTGTGAAGCTACACTGGTTAGTACCTGGTACTTTTGTAACTCTCTTCATACTATGGTCGCCTGCTTATGCAGCAAGACTGCAGTCTTGGCGTTTTGATATTAATCAAAACCAATTGGAAATTAACATAGAAGGCGCTGTTCAACCCCAGGCACAACTTTACTTCAATCCTACTCGTCTAGTCATAGATTTGCCGGGAACCACATTTGGGCATCCGCAGTTGACGCAGCCAGTAGGCGGAGCAATTAGCGCCATTCGCGCCATGCCGCTTGACCAAAAAACATCTCGCATTGTTGTAGAACTCACGGACGGTTATACCCTAGACCCCAAGCAAGTGAAATTTGTAGGGACAACAGCCAGTAGCTGGACAGTACAATTACCAACGCCAGAGGTTGAGAAAGTAGACAAATCAAGAAATGTTCCTAGTCCGTTCGTCAGCGCCGCCTCAAAAAATGTTTATAGTGTAGGGACCATAAATGCAACTAAGCCTGAGATATCAAAGGTTGCTAGTATTCCATTTGCAAGAAAAGGATATCGTCCTACCTATAGGTAAAAGAGTGGGTACGATTTGGCAGCAAAATAAAATGGTTTAAATTTTATGCTAACACGGAATTCTGATTATTTCGTCACCCTTCAGGGAAGAGTAGACATGGCAGAGCGAGATCGTGCTGATGTATTTGTCAGTGTTCACGCTAATTCAGCGGGTGAGGATCGTCCTGATGTTAATGGATTGGAAGTGTATTACTACGACAGTGGTTTGGCTTTAGCTCGCGTTGTTCGCAACAGGATTCTTAAAAATGTCAATGTCAAAGACCGGGGAACACGCTCCCGCAAGATTTTATGTCCTGAGGAAACGTTCTATGCCCTCAATTTTAGTAGAAACAGGCTATATGACTGGTAGGGAGGATATGGCTAAATTGAAAACTCCACAGTACCAAAACCAAATGGCACAGGCTCTAGCTCGCGGTATTCTTCAATACTTAAAGCAAAGATGACATTTTTCGTGACGCCAAGCTACCATATCGTTCTAGCTTACAGAAATAGACTTTATACACACCGATCCTTAGCTGCTCATAGTGTTACTGACTAGCATTAACTGGTGAAGTTAATTCTGCAACGCCTCTTTGTTGGTGTAATAAGAATGTTAAGAGTGAATTTTTCGGCTCTTTTAGCTCTGGGGAAAATTCAAAGGGGGCGCTAATTTTACCACATGAACGGTGTCTTTATAAAAGCGTATAACTATGCATGCAGCATTGAAAATTCTAATCTCAATCATAGAAGCCGCCCTACTTAACGGACACCTGTTGCAGGGGTTTATGGGCGACTGAGAACGGAAGAGTACGTGTTCGCTTCTCATGAAAGAATGCGGTTTGGGCACTGATAGTGGGAGGACTTGCCCACACGAGGACAGATTGAACGTGCAAGGATATGCGAATCAGGAGAAAACACTGTGAAACTACACTGGTTATTACCCGGTACTTTTTTAACCTTTTTGCTATCTTCACCTGCTTATGCAGCTAGACTACAGTCTTGGCATTTTGATGCCACTCAAAATCAACTAGAAATTAACACCGATGGCGATGTTCAACCCAAAGCACAACTCATCTTTGACCCAACTCGTCTCGTTATAGATTTGCCGGGAACCATATTTGGCCGTCCACAATTCACACAGCAACTGGGCGGTTCAATTCACGCCATTCGCGTTGGGCAACTTGACGAACAAACAACTCGCATCGTTGTGGAACTCAATCTGGGTTATACCCTAGACCCCAAGCAGGTGAAATTTGTGGGTACAACTGCCAGTCGCTGGATAGTGCAATTACCAAAGCCAACAGTGCAATTAACAAAGCCAGAGGCTTTAGTCGTAGATCCGACAAGAAATGTTTACAGTGTAGTCACAAATGACTTAAATAGATCTGCTAAAAAGGAAACAGTTGTTGATACTGTAGAAGCGACGACGCAAATTCAACACCTCCAAGTTACAGGAGATGGGTTTTTCATCCGCACTAGTGGAGGTAACCCTCAAATTAAGGTAAATCGCAGCAGTGACAATAGTATTATCTACGCCGACATTTCTGGGGCAACTATATCACCAAGTCTAGAGCAGCAGGATGTGCCTGTTAATCGGTTTGGTGTTAACCGCATCCAATTCACCCAACTGCAAACAACACCACCTGCTGTCCGCATAACTTTGCGGGTGGAAAAAGATAGCCCCGATTGGCAGGTGAACACGAGTGGTAGTAATGGGTTGGTGCTTCTGCCCTCTCCAAGTGTTGTCAAATTGCCTAGAGTCTCTTACTCACGCCCAGGATCGGATACTAGCCCAAGCCCCATCTTTGAGCCAAACAATTCACTCTCCACGATTCAGTCTGTGGAACTAAGTGCAACTGGCACACAACTGATTGTTAGAGGCGATCGCAATATATTTGCCAGTGGTGGCTGGGATAGGTCGTCAGGTCTGTACCGCATTACTATCCCCAATGCACGATTAGTGCCGACGGTCAAAGGTCCTAATTTTGACGCCAACAGCCCTGTCCTAAGAGTACGCCTGCAACAGCAAGACCCTCGTACAGTTGTAATCTTTGTCCAACTAGCGGCGTCAGTGCAAATTGGGCAACTCAACCAGCCCGGCGATCAGTTTGTGGCGCTAGAATTACGACGCACTCGTTCGCCGCTTACACCTGCTGTGGCTTTACCTCCCCTCCCACGTACTAACCCACAACCTTTCCCAGGAGCAATGGTCGCTAATCCCGATACTACCACCAACCCACAACAACGGTCTCCGGTTCCTAAAGGGCGAACGGTAGTCGTCGTTGACCCCGGACATGGCGGTAAAGACTCCGGTGCTCCAGGTCTAGGTGGGATTCTAGAAAAGGATGTGGTTTTGCCTATTAGCAAAAGAATAGCAGCAATTTTGGAACAAAATGGCGTACATGCAGTGTTAACGCGGGATGCTGACTTTTTTGTAGAACTTCCGGGACGAGTAGACATAGCAGATCACTCTAATGCTGACTTGTTTGTCAGTGTTCACGCTAATTCTATCGATTACCGCCCTGATGTTAATGGGTTGGAAGTGTATTATTACGACAGTGGTTACGGTCTGGCTGAAGTCGTTCGCAAAAGTATTCTCCGAAGTATTAGTACCATCAAAGACCGGGGAACGCGCAAAGCTAGATTTTACGTCCTCAGAAAAAGCTCTATGCCCTCAATTCTAGTCGAAACAGGCTATATGACTGGTCGAGAAGATAATCCTCGGTTGGCAACCCCAGAATACCAAAATCACATGGCAGAGGCGATCGCTAATGGTATACTACAGTACCTAAAGCAAAGATAAAGAAATTGCTAATTGCTAATGGCTAATAGCTAATGCTAAAAATTAGCAATTAGCCATTAGCAATTAGCAACTAACAACCAACAACTAACAACCAACAACTAACAGTGTTTCCATCTTCTGTATTTGAACGTGCCCCAATTGGAATTTTTGATAGTGGTGTGGGTGGTTTAACAGTACTGCGACAACTTTATCGGCAACTTCCTAATGAATCAATTATTTATTTTGGGGATACAGCTCGACTTCCTTATGGCATTCGTTCTGCCGCAGAAATTTTACAGTTTGTACGCGAAATCCTCAAGTGGATGCAACAGCAGCACGTAAAAATGGTGATCATGGCATGCAACACCAGTTCTGCTTTGGCGCTAGATGCAGTGCGTCAGGAATTTTCTCTACCAATTCTCGGAATCATTCTACCCGGAGCAAGGGCAGCGGTTACGGGTGGAAAGCGCATTGGAGTAATTGCGACTCCAGCAACTGCCAAAAGTAATGCTTATCGACGTGCTATTCTAGAAATAGATCCTAATGTACAAGTCTGGCAAGTTAGTTGTCCGGAGTTTGTGCCGCTCATCGAACAAAATCGCATTTATGACCCCTACACTATTGAGGTGGCACGCTCCTATTTAAAGCCTTTACTGGAGCAGGAAATTGACACTTTAGTCTATGGCTGTACCCATTATCCCTACCTTGCACCAGTACTGCGATCGCTCCTCCCCTCATCTGTCAAGCTGGTTGACCCTGCTGTTCATATGGTGAAAGTTTGTGCCCAAGAGCTAGATACACACGGTTTGAGAAACACCCACCAACCACAGCCCACTCGCTTCGCTGTTAGCGGTTGTCCGCAACAGTTCGCTTCCTCTTCGGTGCAATGGCTTGGCTGTACCCCAATAGTTGAGTTGGTGCGCTTAAATGAGTTAGGAGTTAGGATTAATTGCTAATTGCTAATTGCTAATTGCTAATTGTTGATTGTTCTATTAACAACTATCAACTATCAACTAACAACTATCAACTATCAACTAACAACTATCAACTAACAACTATCAACTATCAACTATCAACTATCAACTATCAACTATCAACTA
>CAXTSI010000488.1:0-6689 GCA_964246695.1 uncultured bacterium | reverse complement strand
GAGATAGGGGAGTAGGGGGAGTAGGGGGAGATAGGGCAACTAGTAGAAAATTCGACTAACAACTAACAACTAACAACTAACAATTAACAACTAGCAACTAACAATCCCTTGATTGCTCTTCTACAATAGAATTTAACAGGTGCTATACCGTTTGGTTTGATTGGAAGATGATGCTGATAGAAAAACTTGAGCAACTAAAAGCGATATTTGTAGAAATGGAGCAGGCTTTGATTGCCTACTCTGGTGGTGTTGATAGCACTTTAGTTGCCAAGATTGCTTATGATGTACTAGGCGATCGCGCTTTAGCTGTGACAGCTGTTTCTCCTTCACTGTTGCCAGAAGAATTGGAAGACGCGAAGATACAAGCAGCAACTATTGGGATTCCTCATCAAATCGTCCAAACGCACGAAATGGAAAATCCCAATTACACTTCTAACCCCGTTAATCGCTGTTATTTTTGCAAGAGTGAATTGCACGACACCCTTAAGCCCTTAGCTATTAAGTTGGGTTATCCTTATGTTGTGGATGGGGTGAATGCTGATGATTTGCATGATTATCGCCCAGGAATTCAAGCGGCAAAAGAAAGAGGTGCGCGATCGCCTCTAGCAGAAATTGGGATTACCAAAGCTGAAGTCCGTCAACTTTCGCAACAACTCAGTTTACCTTGGTGGGATAAACCTGCCCAACCTTGTCTCAGTTCCCGCTTTCCTTATGGTGAAGAGATTACCGTAGCCAAGTTACAACGAGTCGGTAGAGCAGAAATTTACCTGCGGAAGTTGGGTTTGAAGAATTTGCGGGTGCGTTCTGAAGGGGATACAGCACGCATAGAATTGCCGTCAGAACAAATCAAAGAATTTGTTCTGACGACAAATTTACAGTCGGTAGTTTCCGCATTTCAGGAGTTTGGTTTTGTTTACGTAACCTTGGATTTAGAAGGTTACCGCAGCGGTAAATTGAATCAGGTTTTAAATCAAGAAGCCTTAAGCGTAGAATTTGGTTGACTTGTAGAGGTGAGGTTAATCAGCCTCTACAAGATGCCGACACTTGTCTAGAAAATTAAAATTTGTCACAATATTTCTTAACTTCATCTAAAATCAGACTCTCATCCTAAAAAACGCTTTAACCGTTTGTACACCTCATCATCATTGCGCTTGCCAACCAAAATTACTTCAACTAAATCTTCATCAGCAAAAAACCTGTACACAATCCGATATTCTCCACTATCGACTCGATAATAACCTTTATAGCCAGATAACTCCTCACTATCAGCAGGTAAAGGCTCAACATTCAAAGCCAAGACTTTTTTAGCAATTTGAGCGGCTATCTTAGGCTGCAAACCGTTAAGAAAATCGAGAACGGTCGCTAAACCATCAAGCTTCGCCATGAGCTAAAATTTCCAGTGCTGACCTAAAAGTTTCTGTACCAACCATTTCTGATTGACTAAGGGCAGCTTCAGCAGCTTGACCCAAAACCATATCTTCTAATTCTCTTAGCCGCTCAATCAATTGCTCATAGTTCTCGGCTGACATAATCACATGACTAGGTCGTGATTGCTTTGTCAGTAAAACAGGCTCAATGGTAGCCCGATCAAAAACCTCACCGTGTTTATTGCGAGCATCTGTGAGAGTGTACGTTTGCATAACGAAACTCGATTTTGACTATTTTGTACATTATGACTATAATTTAGCATAGCGATCGCACCTTAAATTTTGCACATAAGTATTAGATACACACATCACAATATTTGTCAATGTTAAGCTGGGGAGATGGTGGGTATTTTGGTGTCGCTATACTAGAATTATCGATTACTGGCAATTCGTCATGGTCATGCTGCAACTTCGGCAAATTGTCGTTTATCCTGGGCAACGAATTCAGCTTCAATTTGTGAATTGGAGTGAATTTGAAGCGATTCTCAATGAGCTTGGCGATAAACGTGCGAGTCGTATTGCTTACAGTGATGGGATTTTGGAAATTCGGATGCCCCTGCCAGAACACGAAGTTGATAACGAGCTGATCGGCGATCTGGTAAAAATTATATTGGAGGAGCTTGATATTAGTAACGAATGTTTTGGCTCAACAACTTTCAAGCGCAAAGATATGGCAAAGGGAATTGAACCCGATCAATGCTTCTATATCGAAAATTATGCGCTCATGATTGGGAAACGGCGAGTTGATTTGACGATTGATCCCCCGCCAGATCTAGCGATTGAAGTTGATGTTACCTCTAAAACTGGATTGGATGCGTATCAAGCATTAGGCGTTCGAGAATTGTGGCGCTTCGAGGAAGGACAACTGCGAATCAGTTGTTTGCAAAATGGACAGTATCAGGATTCAGCTACTAGTCCTCACTTTCCTGATTTTACCATCGTTGAACTAGTGTCTCAGTTTCTTGAGCGCGCTCAAATCGAAGGGCGAAGCCAAACTCTGAAAGCTTTTCGTCACAAAGTGCAAGCATTAATCCAGTGAAAACGTTAGTGCCACGAAGACTGCAAGATCCCGACAGCAGAAGTACGAGTGTCTAGGTCACTGAGGAGGGTGCAGGATATTTTGGCACTTCAGTGGCGAGTCCATCTCTGGTTCAAAATTTAAATTTAGATCAAACGGAGAGGGGGGGATTCGAACCCCCGTTGACGTCGCCGCCAAAACGCATTTCGAGTGCGTCACCATCAACCACTCGGACACCTCTCCACAGGCAATAGTATTCCTAAATTATTAATAATAGTATCACATACTCGTAAGTTTTTACAAGGTTGATGTTTTGTTTTCTGTCGCTTGGATGAATGCCTCAAACTGACCGTTGGGTGTCCATTGGATAGCACCATCTCTTGCTGTCAGGAACACTTTTGTCGGACTTTGATTCAGTTCAGACAAAGTTTGTCGGTCAAGTGTGGTGTAAGAAGCGATCGCCACCTGTGGTTGTAAAGTTTGAACTAATTCTTTCAAAGACTCACCAAGACACCACAGCACCTGCGGATGAGGTAACGCCCCACTTTTGACAAGCTGACTGAGTTCATCTGGTTTGAGATTACCTACTAATAGCCAACTCTGACCTAGTATGTTCAGTTGTAAGATCGGCAATTGGTCGTTGATTAATTGTGCGATAGTTGTACCAGCGTTTACCGTTTGACCAACTATCAAAGGCTGGTAATTGCCCTTTTGGTTTTGTACTTCTGTTTGAATTCCCAGATTCACCAAGGAAGACTCCGGCTTTAGGGAATATTGATAAAAAACTTTTACTGGTAAACGTTGTAGCACCTCTACCCAACTATTACTGCCTTGTCCTTGGAAATCAGTGGCGATCGCCCAATCAATTTGATTCACACCCTGCTGTTGTAGAAATGGCAGTATGGTGTAGCGTCCTGTTCCTTCATCTCCACTATTAATCAGGGTTACTTTTCCTTGGTCTTGAATTACCAAAACTGGTTCTCCACCAGATGCTAGCACTGTTATCCGAAACAAAGTGTTTGCATGCCATATTGGAATCAATACTAAACCAACGGATATCAAGCCTGCAAACCACCATCGCTTTTGCCACCAAGGTATCAACCAAGCTAAGATAATCAATGTATAAATAGCTAACATCTGCCCAGTAGATATGCTGCCAACAGCAATAGATGCGCCTGGTAATTTAGCGAAAAATCCCACCAACTGAATAAATAAATGTGTTGGATGATACAATAAACTCGCCAAAGTGCTGGCGACATCAGGCAAGATTAAGCTTGCCAAGGCACTGATAATACCACCAATAGTAATTATGGAAATAAATGGGCAGACAAGGATATTCAATGGCAAACTATAAACTGCTACCACGCTAAAAACGTGCAACAGGAGTGGTAACGTCCAAATTGTGGCGGCGAGGGGAAGTGCAATTAAAGAAGCGATCGCAGGTGGTAACCAATCCAAACGTTGAATTAATGGTCGTACTGTAACAATCAACCCCAGCGTTGCTAAAAAACTCAGTTGAAACCCTAAGTCCCAAATCCACAACGGATTAAACAGCAACAATAGTACTGCCGCAACGAGCAGTGTACCCAACCTTTTTACTTTTCGTTTCAATCCTACGCCAATTAATGCTGCCAATCCCATAATTACGGCTTTAAGTACTGGTGGCTGGAAACCCGTTAAACCTAAGAAGATAATTAATGCTATAGAGCCAAGAGTAAATTGGGTTACTCTTGTTGAACGCCTTGTCAATCCCAGTACCACACTCAAAATCAAAGAAGTTTTTAACCCTGGCGATCCCAAAACATGAGCTAAACCCGTCACCACAAACAAGTCGCGGATATCGTAGGGTAAATCAACGGCTTTGCTGCCTAAAACCATTGCACTCACAAGTGGACCATTGGGAATACCCAATCCACGAACGTGCGATCGCACAATTTGCTCTCGGACTTTCCACCATCCCCATTTATGCTCCTCATCCAAAATACTTACCCGCCGTCCACTTAAACCAGCAAAAGCGCCCTGTTGCTTGAGAAACTGCTGAAAGTCGAAAGTGCCAGGATTTGATGCTGGTTTTGGTTGGTACAAAATGCCAGTTACAGCAATTTGTTGATTAGGGTATAACCCAGTAGTCTCAAGTAAAGGCACAGTTACGTATAACCTACCAGTCACGCCTTTACTGACACTTGTTGGACCATTATCATTTTTTACCTCATCTATCTGAGTCGCTGCCAACCAAAATTGTCCCCGGTTGTTACGAGTCAAGCGAGGTGTACTTGTTACCTGACCGCGAACAATAAATAGTTGTTCTTGATGATTGCTATTATCTGAAGGGATGAACTTACTAACGTCATTAACTCCTGGTTGGGGAATCCGCGCTTGAAAATACAGGCTTGCCAACAACCCCACCACACCAGCAACCAGCCATACTCTTGGCTTAGGAGTAGTTTGCAGCAATTGGGGTGCTGTCTTAATATTTGCTAGAGGCTTTTTCGGATTTTGCGGTGGTTTCCGTAGTGTAGAGCGTCGAATGGTAAACGTAACCGCGAGTACTACGCCCAGAGCTAACACCCAAACACCACCCCTAGGAACAGTTGTAAATAGTAACCCGAAAATGTAGCCAAGACAAATAATTACACCACTTGCCTGAATCATCAGCAAAATTACCTGACAACTGAAGTTGTGGCTGCAAAAACAAAGTCCGTGCAGACTGACTTCATCAAGCCTGCATAGGCGGACTTTGTTAGTGTAGCCCCAGACTTCCAGTCTGGAGGCGTTTATCAAAATTGGCAATAGCTACCAGACCCATACTGAACTTGAGCGATTCTATCCAAAGGGTGAAAGCTAGTGACTGGTCTTTACCAGCCAGTCTCTAATAGCCTCACGAATTAATTCATTAATGGAGCGTTCTGTTTGTGCGGACATTCTTTTCAAATCTTTATATTCTTCTTCAGATAATCTCAGATTGTATTTTTGCATAATCCCATATTATATGTTAATATGGGATTATGGTAGCACACGGATGAAAAACTCCAACACCAATTGGTTACCATACTGCACCAGGAAAACTGAAGATATGGGTTGCATCAAGAATAACTTTTAAATCTCACCCAAAGACTGGCAACGGATTAGGTAGCGGATGTAACGGATGTTGTAATAGTATTGAGCGCGGACGAGTACGGATGCTTGATCTGTTATTCCCATCTTTAACTCATCCGTTACATCCGTTATGTCATCCGTTGCCAGTCTTCAACAGTGGAAAACCCAACTTCTCCCGTTGTTCCACATACAGTTGAGCCACTTTCCGCGCCAAATGCCGAATTCTGGCAATATAACGAGTCCGTTCCGTTACTGAAATGACTCCTCTCGCATCCAGTAAATTGAACATGTGTGAACACTTGAGCACATAGTCCAAGCTGGGTAACACAAGTCCTCGCTCTGTCAATTGCTGAGCCTCTTGCTCGTACATATTAAATAGAGTTAGCAGCATTTCAGGATTCGAGGCTTCAAAGTTGTAGACACACTGCTCAATCTCTCCTTGAAGGAAAACATCTCCATATGTAATGTTGTCCGTCCAAGCGATCTTAGTTATTGCTTCTACACCTTGGAGATACATCGTTAGACGTTCCAGACCGTAAGTCATCTCAATTGACACTGGACGACAATCAAGTCCGCCACACTGCTG
Organism: uncultured bacterium; assembly: GCA_964246695.1. Taxonomy (GTDB): domain Bacteria; phylum Cyanobacteriota; class Cyanobacteriia; order Cyanobacteriales; family Nostocaceae; genus Stigonema. Next base: position 562 of record CAXTSI010000488.1, on the reverse strand, counting down.
GAAGTAAGTAAATTGAGTAACTTCCATCCCATCAAGCCATACTTCCCAGCCAGTACCCCACGCTCCCACAGTTGCATCTTCCCAGTTATCCTCGACAAACCGGATATCGTGGTCTTCAGGACGAATACCCAAAGCTCTCAAGGAGTCGAGATAAATCTCCTGAATATTCTCTGGTGAAGGTTTAATCAATACTTGGTACTGATAATAGTGTTGAAAGCGATTTGGATTTTCACCGTAGCGCCCATCTGTAGGGCGACGACAGGGTTCAACGTAAGCTACAGCCCACGGTTCCGGTCCCAGCGCTCTTAAAAATGTATGGGGGTTTTTAGTGCCTGCTCCTTTTTCAATGTCGTAGGGCTGGGCAATTAGGCAACCGCGATCGGCCCAAAACTGATGCAATATTGCTATTACCGATTGAAAATTCACTTATATACTCTTCCTTATTCACCACAGTGCATAACCCATTGTTGCGTAAAGCAAGCACTGTAAGCCTTTTAGGGCGATGAAAAAACCATCTCAAAAAACTTTGAGAAAAAGCTTGACAGACTGAAACCGACTCGCT
>CAXTSI010000487.1:0-6709 GCA_964246695.1 uncultured bacterium | reverse complement strand
GTTGGTCATGGCATCCAGAATAATTGCCTACCCCGAATTATTGAGGGGATACGATAAGTGTCTCTGTGGCTTGTACTTAGCGAGTGTCTCATCGAAGTCGTCAGCTTGGATGTCTAGTTCTATTTGATGTGCTTTCTGTTCTGCTAGGTTTCGATTTTCTGGTGTGTCCGTTAACCCAAGGGTTAAGTATTTGTTTTGTCCATTAAACAGCTGACGGGGTAAGTGAAGCCGCAACCGTCCTCTAAAAGACTCAATACCGACAGAACCTTTACGATTCCTAAATTGTAAGTTGTCTACCATTTGTCTATCAAAATAATGTATTCAAAAATATGATAGACAAACGATAGACAAAAAGCAAGAATGATACCCATTTGATACCCAAAAATCACGAAAGATCGACAAAATTACCTTGAAAAGAAGCATTACCATTACCTCTAAAAAAAATTTAAAAGCGGCAAATCCTTATATATCAAGGCTTTCACCGCTTTACTAAATCTAAAATTCAAAAGCCCATGACGAGGATTGAACTCGTGACCTCACCCTTACCAAGGGTGTGCTCTACCACTGAGCCACACGGGCAAAATATACTTGATAGTTAGGAGTTAAGAGTTAAGAGTTTTTATTTTTAACTCATCACTCATAACTCATCACTCATGAAATGGTGGGCCGAGCTAGATTCGAACTAGCGTAGGCGTAAGCCAGCGGATTTACAGTCCGCCTCCATTAACCACTCGGACATCGACCCTTGTTGCCCACTAATTGCTATAGTATCACAAGTTTTTTTGAAATGCAAAGTTTTTTTCAAAAAAATCAATATTCCGTAGGGGCGCGGTTTCCGCGCCCTTACTCCTAATTCAGAAGTTCGCCTGTTTCTTGCAACGAGTGCAAGCGGCGATAAATCCCCTGGTGATGCAAAAGTTCATCATGGCTACCTACTTCTACAATCTTGCCCTCATCCAGAACCACTATCTTATCTGCTTCCCGTACTGTACTCAGACGGTGGGCAATGATAATTGTGGTGCGGGTTCCTAGAATAGATTGCATTGCCAACTGAATTGAACGCTCCGACTCGTAATCTAAACTAGAGGTGGCTTCGTCAAAAATCAACACGTCTGGTTCTACCAACAACGCCCTAGCAATTCCTAAGCGCTGTCTCTGTCCACCAGACAATCTGACGCCTCTCTCACCAACCACAGTGTAGTAACCCTTGGGTAGGTGCAGCACGACTTCGTCAAGTCTGGCTATTCTACAGGCTTCCTCAACCTGCTCAAAACTGGCATTAGTCTTGCCATATTTAAGGTTATCCAGCAAGGTACCGTTGAAAACGTCTACCTCTTGGTGAACTATGGCTAACCTTCGCCGATATTTACCTACATCCAAAGTGCGAATATCTTGACCATCAATCAGAATTTGACCTGCTTGGGGTTCAAAGTATCGCAACATCAACTTCACTAAAGTCGATTTACCAGAACCCGATCGCCCTACTAACGCCACGGTTTGATATGGCTCAATGAGTAAATTGATATCATGCAAAACTCGGCGGTTGGCGTCATACCCAAAACTGACGTGAGAAAACTCGACTTTGCCAGTAAATTGTAGTGGCATTTCTTGCTCGTGTCGTTCTTCTAAAAGACCAACTGAATCAACTCCAGATGGCTGTTTTAAGAACTCGTGAAACCGCAGCATTGAAGGATAGCGACGGGCAAAAATCTCTGCTAGGATGCTGATAGGTTCCAACTCGGCATAAGCCATGCTAGAAAGAGTTAATGTCATGATAAAGTGACCTAGGGAAATCCTGCCCTTTAATGTCGCGGCTAAAGTCAAACCTAGGATCGTAAACACGCATAACTGAATGACACTCCTCCGCCAAGTACCTAGTTGGATATAACCTTTGTGGATGCGATAATCAACTACCGTGAACTCACGTGCTAAACGTCGCTTTTGCCGTTTGAGTTCATTTGCTTCTGTGGCAAATGCTTTGACTGTTTTGATGTTGCTGATGATTTCCGATGTGCGACTGTCGGTGTCTTCCATGTATTTATCCAGGCGGTTATCGTGCCAAACGAGCTGCTGCAACTTCCTTAAGGTAAAGACAAGGATAACTACAAAGGAAATCAGATAGAAAATCGCAATCCGCCACTCCACAAGCCAGATAAACACAAAAATTCCCAAAACCCGGAAAAATTTAGGAATCAACTGTCCAGCCATTTCCGGATAGGTGAAAGTGTGGTTGGTGATCCCTCTAGCTACTCTTCCAGCAATACGCCCAGGGTTATTTTCGTCATAAAATTCCAGTGGTAGGGTGAGAATTTTTTCTAAAGCTTTTTGGCTGTGATCTCGACGCGCCCTAAAGGCTATATCCCAGTGAAACCAACTGGTTAACCAAGGCTGAGTCGGCGCTCTCAATACGGTTACCACGAAAATTAAACCCAGTAATACACCTAAAGATAAAGGTTGGCTGACTGGGTAATTGATGGTGTTTGCAAAGGTTGCGATCGCCCCTTGAAGTGGTTTGTCTAACGCTTGACCAGACAAAATATTTAAAATCTGCCCGATCGCATAAGGTACAACCAAATCAATAATCTCTTCAACACTGGATGCTGCAATACTAAAAATACTCAGCTTCCAGTATGGACGAAAGTAATTGATAATATCTTGGAATTTCGCCATGATGCACACTGTATAGAGTGCGAGCTTATAGCTCCCAGCCTTTATACTACATTTGTGCTACAAAATAGTCAATAGCGATCGCTAAAAAATCATTCTTTAGTAGTATAAAGGGAATTGTTACATTTTTTCACTAAATTTAATCTTTACAGCAATAAACTCAACAAAAACATCACCTCCCAACTCAATTTCTTCCACAGGCAAGGGTTCTTGAGTGTGCAACCCTAAAACTCCCACCAGACATGAAATCTCACTTAATACAACACAACCAGACAGTGTTTAAGTCCGATGAATTTTCCGTTTAATGCGAGATTAATAGCAATGCTTAAAACTAAATATTACGCAACTGTACAGAAAAATGTATTAATAAATACTTATAAAATATATTATTTCAGTAAATAATACTAACTTAGCAAAAAACATTAGATTTATTTATCAGGAAAATTACTTATGCTAATTATTTAATCGTATACTTATGCTTATGAATAATGCTAAAGCTAAACGCTTAAGTAGCGATGTTGTGGTTAAAGTATCAAATTTGCACAGAGGGTGCAAGTTTGTGTGAAGTGCTTGTATAATAATCGTTGAACTAATGAGCCTATCTAGTTCTTTTACAGATTTTTCCTTAGCTGAACTGTTCCAATTAATTGACCAAGGACGAAAGTCAGGTTGTTTAACTGTCTGTACTTTACCGGACCTTCATGCTCCTGAATCTAAATCCCAATACTTCTACATTTGGTTTAAACAAGGGCGTATTGTGGCGGCTACCAATCGTCTAAATGGTCAAGATTTAATCGGCAAAATAATCAAACGGGGTTGGGCAAAGCAGGGAGTTATAGAAAACCTTTTTACTGAAGTATCCATCACGCCTGTGGGATTACATTTAAAAACTCAAGGATTTTTGAGTGCTGAGCAGCTAAACCTGTTATTTGCCAGCCAACTCCAGCAAATTCGCGAACTTTTTGAAATCCAAAAAGGTGTATTTAAACTGGATAGCAAGGCAACCTTACCTTGGGGTGAGATGACAGGATTAAGCTTAAAAGCGACGGAAGTGGCGCTGATGGCTTTGAGAATACTGAAAAACTGGGAATTACTGGCTGATGTCCTCCCCGATCCAGGTTCTGCCATAAAAAGTATAACTCCTCACAAACCACAGCTTCACTTACATCCTTTAGAGTGGCAGGTGTGGGAGTTTGCTAATGGTAATGTTTCTGTTCATGCGATCGCGAATCAACTCAATCAACCAATAGCTTTAGTCCAGCAAGCAGCTTTGCGGTTGATGGTTGCTGCTTTAGTAGAAGAAGTTCCCGTAGTGACATCCACGTCCATTATAAATAATTACTCAATAGATGGCAGTTTAGTAAATTCCCCTAGTTTTGGCTCCCAAAAATCCAAAGCACCAGAAACCCTGAAGGTAAGTACTTCATTTCTACAAAATCTGGTTGGGTTTTTAAAGAGTAAAGCTTAACTATAGTGAGAATCGTACCTCTGTTGGCATCCCGGTTTTTCTGCCTTGCTCTTTTCGTCTACGTGGTTAAAAAATATTTTTTAACCGCTTACTGGGAAGTAGGACACGAAGGTCAAATGTCTAAAGTAAGGCTATTAAGTTTGTAAACTAATTAATTAGTGGTGTAAAATCGCAAAAACAGATAATTCTATTTCAGGGTGCAATACGATTCAAGAAGACGTTCCGGCGGAACGTCTCTTATGTTGATACAGGGTACGAAATACCGTATATAATTGTTACATAAAAGGCAAAAGCTCATGACAGTAATATTGCGGAGGTATAAATGGAAATCCTACGCATAGTAGTGACAGGAGGCGTAGGAGCAGGGAAAACAAGCTTGATTCGCACAATCAGTGAAATAGAAGTGGTGGATACTGACAAAACAGCGACAGATGAAATAGCGCAACTAAAGGAAAAAACCACCGTAGCGTTCGACTTTGGGCGACTCAGCATTGCACCAAATCAATCACTGCACCTTTATGGCACACCAGGACAGAGCCGATTTGAGTTTATGTGGGAGATTTTGATTGCAAAAGCCCATGCCTATATCCTGCTAGTAGATGCACACCGCCCAGAGCATTTGCGCTATGGACGGCGGATTCTCAACTTCATCAACCAACGGGTGCAAATTCCATATCTGATCGGGCTGACTCATACCGACTGTCCAGAAGCTTGGGAAGAGGAAGATGTGGCGATCGCATTGGGGCTGGTGGATCAGCTTTCTCGACCGCAAATCATTACAGTGAATGCTACCGATCGCACTTCTGTGTCAGCAGCGCTGATTGAACTCATTAAATCAGCTGCTAAATACTACCAAAACGCCACTGAATAATGTCTTTGGGCAATTTCGTGAAGCAAATTTTCAGGGCATTTCAGGAAATGCCTACTCAGCCTGCAAATACATTAGAGTTGGCGACAACGGAACCAACGCCGTTAGCGACAACACCGGGAAATATTAAAACAACTTCACAGACAATTTTGGAGGAAAAATTCATGATTAACGTTTCTATGCTACAGGACGAACTGCAAAACTTTGTCTCTAGTAGCGCTGAGGTTCAGGGTGCAGTTTTAGCCAGCCCTGATGGCTTTGCTCTAGCTTCTGTACTTTCTATGGGAATGGATGAAGAGCGTACTGCTGCTATGTCTGCATCTATGCTTTCCTTGGGCGAACGCATCGGACACGAACTAGCACGCGGTAATGTTGACCGTATTGTTGTGGAAGGTGAGAAAGGTTATGGGGTATTGGTAGGCTGTGGTACAGAGGCAGTTTTGTTAGTTCTCGCCAGTGCTGGTGTCAAGCAAGGCATATTATTTCTGGAAATTAAACGGGTTGTTGGCAGAATTTCTCCCCTATTGGCTTAGAAGTCAACCAATTTTGGAGCCATAGATTTTGGGTTTTGGATTGGAATCTAAAATCTAAAATCTCTACACCCATATAACTTCATTTGCAGGAGGATTATTTATGTTACGTCCAACACTAGGAGATTTCAGTAGTATTGTCTGTTTTAAGTCAGCAATTACTGGCATGGAAGATGCTTTAGGTGAAAAGGCGACAGCGATCGCGTTGACTTCTGCAGGTCGTAGTCGTGGCAAATATCTCGCACAAGAATTAGGTTTAGTCGGGTCAAACTTGTCCTTAGATGAGCTTACCAACAAACTCAGCTTAGCTTTAGGTAAAGACGGCACTCGCCTATGTATAGTTGAGAAGATGATCCAAGACGGCGATCTGATCAAGGTTTACACTACAGAAACCTTATGTTCTGCAGGTGAAACCCAAGGTTCCCCGCGTAAATGTACTTACACGCTTGGTGCTGTTTGGGGAGCATTAGAGCAGACCATCGGTAAGCGCTTGCAAGGCAAACACACTGAATCGGTGCTTCGTGGTGGCAATCACGATGTATTTGAGTTTATTGAATTGAAGTAAAATTTGCTAATTGCTAATTGCTAATTGCTAATCGCTAATTGCTAATTGCTAATCGTAGTCAAGCAATTAGCCATGAACAATTAGCAATTAGCACTATTGGCAATTAGCACTCTTCAAATTTCTGCTGGTGCTGGCGACCACACTAACCCATACTGCTCCTGTAAAGCAAGCCACGCTTCTACTTGACCTGGTTCATATTCTCCTGGCTTACCCCATTGAAGAAACAAACTTAAAGCTGCTTCCTCTTTCTCATCCAGAAAGCGGATTGCATAAGTGGTAAAGTTACCGCGCTTTGACTCACCCGTTTCAAATTTCACCTGAGTAATTTTGTCCATATTTAAGTGAAACTCAAAGCCTTCAGTGTGCATATTCGCATACTTCCCTTTAGGTAATTCCGCGTAAAACAGATTTTCTAGCTTACCCCGTGCTTCCAAAACAGCAGCGCTGCTAGTCACAATTAAACGTAAAGTTCCGAGGGTATGGCAAGCTGACAAAAATTCTTTTAAGGTCGTAGTCATCAGTATTTGTTGGTTGTTGGTTGATAGTTGATAGTTGATAGTTGATAGTTGATAGTTGATAGTTGATAGTTGATAGTTGTTAGTTGTTAGTTG
>CAXTSI010000486.1:0-6742 GCA_964246695.1 uncultured bacterium | reverse complement strand
TAACAACCAACAACTAACAACTAACAACTAACAACCAACAACTAACAACTAACAATTATGAAACGGCAAACTAACGATAAACGTCGTCCCCACGCCAACTTTACTGACAAAGGTAATTTCCCCACCATGTAACTCCACGTATTGTTTAACAATTGCAAGTCCCAGACCATGTCCCGGTATCTTGCCAACATTACTGCCTCTCTGGAAAGAATTAAATAAGTTTTCTTGATCGGATTCTGGAATACCAATACCTTCATCTTGGATACGGAAAATGGCTTCTTCTTGAAGACAAAAAAGGTCAAAACGCACTATACCACCAGGGTGAGAATATTTAATAGCATTTGCTAGTAAATTAGAGATGATGTGGTGCAATAGTTTTTCATCTAGGTAAGGTAGTCGGGTTTTTGTAGTCAGAGGTTGGGAATCTTGAAGGACGCTATTATCTTCTCGTTTAGTACAGCGTCCTTGCATTGCGAAGATAATTTTGTATTCCTCACTAACACTAAATTGAATTTCTGCTACTAAATCTTTGCAGAAATTCTCTACATCCAATGGTGCTGGATTAAAACTAACTTGACCGACTTCTGCTTTACCAATCACCAAAACATCACTCATTAACTGAGTCATCTGTTTGACAGCATTTTGAATGTGATCGATATATTCGCTTTTTTTGGCTTCGTTTAATCGCTGACTGTGATGCGCCAGTAATTCAGTAGAAGTTAAAATAGTACTTAATGGATTACGAAATTCGTGACTAACCATCGAGACAAAGTGCGACTTCATATCTCTCATTTGTTTTTCTTTTTCTAAGGCGAGGCGCATGGCTACTTCTGTTTGAGATTTGTTTAGGGCAATTTCAATCGTGGTAATTAATTGTATTTCTTCAAAAGGCTTAAGTATATAACCAAATGGTTGTGTAATTTTTGCTTTTTTAAGAGTGATTTCGTCTGAATATGCAGTCAGATAGATCACAGGAATATTGAAAAGATTAATAATTTGTTCAGCAGCTTCTATGCCATTCATATTACCTTTTAGCATCACATCCATCAAAACTAAATCTGGCTGTAATTCTGCTGCTTTTTCAATTGCTTGTTGTCCATATGCGACAATAGCAGGAACAGTATATCCTGACTTTTCGAGACAATATTTAATGTCGCAAGCAATAATTCTTTCGTCTTCAACCACCAAAATTTTCTCTTTCATTTTCTTTTTATTCTTTAATTTTGTTCTAAAAATGTAATGTTAAATGATGCACCAGAATTGGTATTAAATGCGATTGTTCCTTCTAATTGTTCTACTAATTTCCAGACTAACTCTAAACCAAGTGATTGATTATTGTAAAATATATCTTCTGGAATTCCTACACCATTATCACTAACAGTTAATGAATATTTACCTTGGTCTATCAATAAAAAACTCACAGAAATTTCTCCGTACTCACTATTAATAAAAGCGTATTTAATTGAATTTGAAATAAGTTCATTGATAATTAAACCGCAGGGAATAGCAGTATCTATTCTCAAGAAAACTTTATCAATATTCAACTTGATTTGAATATGACGATTAACTCCATAACAACGCATTAAGTTATTTGTTAAGTTGCAAATGTAATCAGAAAATTCAATTCTTGCCAAGTCGTTAGATTGATACAAGTTGTCATGGATCATTGCCATAGCTTTGACACGATTTTGGCTATCCTGGAAAATATCAAGAGCTTGTTCATTTTTGATATATCCGGCTTGCAAACGTAGCAAACTAGAAATGACTTGCAAATTATTTTTAACACGATGATGGATTTCTTGTAGTAGTACCTCTTTTTCTTTCAAAGATGCTTTTAGCTTGGCTTCTACTTGCTTATGAACGGTAATGTCAGTATTTGAACCAGCTAGAAAACAGGGCTTGTCATTGACATACTGAAGAGTTCCACGAGCGAGAAACCACATGTAACTACCATTTTTGTGGAGCATACGATGTTCAATTTCATATTTGGGAATCAGACCTTCTACATAAGCATTAAATTCAGCGCGTACTAATTCAATATCATCGGGATGGATAAACAGCAGCCAATCATTAAAGTGTCGGGAAATTTCGTCTTGAGTATAGCCAAGCATAGCTTTCAAATTAGGATCTATATAAATTTCGTTCGTTTGAATGTTCCATTCCCATATCCCCACTTTTCCGGCATTAATGGCTCGTATATATCGATCTTCACTAACTCGTAACGCTTGCTCTACCCGCTTGCGTTCAACAATTTCTTGCCGCAAGCGATCGTTAGTATTCTTTAATTCACAAGTCCGCTCCTCAACTCGAATTTCAAGTTCATCTTTAGCTCTTTGCAATGCTAATTGTGCCTGCTTGCGTTCGGTAATTTCACGAATAATGACGATAATTTGGTTAGCAATAGAAGGTAATAGTCGGGCTTCAAAACTTTTTGTTTTTGCTGTTAAGGGTAACGAGTATTCAATCGCTACTAAAGAGTTTGTCTTGTTTACCTGAAAAATGGCTTGTTGGAATTGCTTAGCGGCATCAGTTGGCAGAATATTTTGCATTGCTTTGCCCAAGAATTTTTCTGGTTGCAAGTACAAATCGGATGTTTCTCTGCCGTGGCAACTGAGAATTGTGCCATCACTCTTCAATCGAAAGTATATATCTGGAAATGCTTGAAAAATTTCTTGCAACTCAGAAGTTGTTTGCAGGAGTTGCCCTTCTGTGGCAATGCGATCGCATATTCCTCGTTGCAAAAGTTTATTAGCTTTGACCAATTCCTCTGTTCGTGAATTCTGCTTTTCTAACTCAGAATTAGCCGTCTTTAATGCTATTTCTAATGAGCAGCGTTCGGCAATTTCTTGTTGTAACTGCTCTTTTGTCTTTAAGAGTTCTGCTTGCAATCCTGCTGCAATACTCTCTGGCGTCAAAATCCCTAACCCGACCTCATCATCCACAATTGCTAGATGATGTACGCCATACTGAATCATGTACTTGTATGTTGTATTAACATCAAAATTTGGCGAGGCAGTAATAACAGGCTCCCTCATTACCTCCCCAATTTTTACTCCTACCAAATTCATCCCAGAAGTAATTAACCGCACTACATCTGTAAGCGTCAGTATGCCCATTAACCGCGAATTATCCATGACAAATACGCAATCAATAGGCAGCTTACTACTGGCTGAAACTCGAAGATTTTCATTTTCTAACTGCCCGATATAAACGATGACTTCTACTAATAAAGTATCGGCATCTACAGTCAGAATTGAGTTTGGTATGGTATGATTTATCAGGAGCATAACTGCAATTTATCAAGGCTACCTAGATGTTGTAGCTAAGTATCATTTTAATTATATTAAAGTCTAAATCATTTATTGTTAAGAGTAAGAAATTGGGAAATGACTGTTTCCTGTTGCTAGGTTAAGTTAAAATAGATGCGATCGCCTCGTGGTTAATACTTAATCAGGGGTCAGGGTAAAAGGGAGTTTTCTTTGTCTCTACCCTTAGCCTCTACCTTTAGCATGAAAGCTAGTAGAGTAGATGTAGGGAGTAAAAAATAAACTGATGAAAGCGATCGCTTCTTGTCTTGCATCTATCGTCGGCGAAGAAAATGTTATCTGCCTTTGGGAAAATATACCACTCAATTTACAAAAAGCTATATTACAAGCGATTGTTCCCCAAAAACCTCCTAGTTGCATCGTTTATCCCCAAACTACTGAACAACTAGCCGCAGTCATCACCCAAGCTGACCACAACAAGTGGCGCGTCTTACCCTGCGGTAGTGGTAGTAAACTCAACTGGGGTGGCTTAGCTAAAAATGTTGATGTTGTAGTGAGTACAGAACGCATCAATCAACTGGTTGAACATGCTGTCGGTGATTTGACTGTCACCGTAGAAGCTGGGATGAAGTTCTGCGATCTTCAACCAATATTGGCGCATAGCAGACAATTTCTCGCCCTTGACCCGACTGCACTGCGATCGGCAACCATCGGCGGTATTGTCGCTACCAGTGATACAGGTTCACTACGGCAACGTTATGGTAGTGTACGTGACCAATTACTAGGCATTACTTTTGTGCGTGCTGATGGACAAATCGCCAAGGCTGGGGGGCGAGTAGTGAAAAATGTTGCCGGGTACGACTTGATGAAGTTGTTTACTGGCTCTTATGGCACATTAGGAGTTATAAGTCAAGCGACGTTTCGCGTTTATCCAATGCCAGAGATATCGGGGACGGTTGTGCTTACTGGTGAGGCAAAAGCTGTATCCCAAGCTGCTGATACTCTCAGAGGTTCGGCGTTAACACCAACCCAAGCTGATTTGCTATCAACTCAACTGGTGTCTAGCTTGGGGTTGGGTAAAGGACTGGGATTAATTGCTCGCTTCCAAAGTATTGCTGAGAGTGTCAAAGAACAGTCAAACCGACTTTTGGAAGTGGGACAGCAACTCGGTTTGGATGGGACAATTTATTCAGCAGTCGATGAAGGTGATTTATGGCGCAGACTGGGAGAACAAATACATTCTTCTACTACTGAGTCCGCAATTACCTGCAAAATAGGAGTGTTACCTAATGCTGCCGTTGAGGTTTTGACTCAAGTGTCCATGGGTTTGATTCACATTGCTAGTGGTTTAGGTGTGTTGCAGTTCGATAGTCAAGACCAGGTTTTGCAGATGCGAAATGACTTGGTTCCTGGTGGGGGATTTTTGAGCATCTTGAAAGCACCAGTAAAGGTTAAGCAACAACTGGATGTTTGGGGCTACACTGGCAATGCTTTGCCGTTGATGCGTCGGATCAAAGCACAGTTTGATGCGGGAAATATTTTAAGTCCGGGTCGGTTTGTGGGTGGGATTTAGGAAACGAACCGCCAAGGTGCCGAGGACACAGAGATAGAGAGGATAATATGGAAGTTTCAGAAGATTCTTTTAAGAAGACGGCTAGTTTGAAGGATTTGCAGGGGTTTGATGGCAGTCATCCGCCTGAACCGAAGTTGATTGATACTTGTGTTCACTGTGGGTTTTGTCTGTCGAATTGTCCTAGTTATCGGGTGATTGGCAAGGAGATGGATTCTCCGCGAGGGCGTATTTATTTGATGGATGCGATTAATGAGGGTGAGATTGCGCTGAATACAGCAACAGTACAACATTTTGATTCTTGTTTGGGTTGTCTTGCTTGCGTGACGACTTGTCCTTCTGGTGTACAGTATGACAAGTTGATTAGAGCGACTCGTCATCAGGTTGAAAGGAATTATCCGCGTAGTTTGTCGGATCGGCTGTTGCGCCTGTTGATATTTTCTCTGTTTCCTTATCCCAACCGTTTACGAGTTTTTCTGGTGCCGTTGTGGGTTTATCAAAAGTTGGGTTTGCACAAACTGGTGCGTGGGACTGGGTTGCTGAAGCTTATATCTCCCCGATTGGCGGCGATGGAGTCTATTCTGCCAAATATCACTTTGAAATCATTTCAAGCTGATTTGCCAGATGTCATTCCGGCGCAGGGTAAGAAACGCTACCGAGTTGGGATGATTTTGGGATGTGTGCAACGGCTGTTTTTCTCACCTGTCAATGAAGCGACGGTGCGGGTTTTAACGGCGAATGGTTGTGAGGTTGTAATTCCTAAAAGTCAAGGGTGTTGTGCGGCGCTTCCTGAACATCAAGGACAAACAGAACAAGCCGAGGCTTTGGCAAGGCAGATGATTGATAGTTTTGCAGATACTGATGTAGATGTGGTGATTATCAATGCTGCTGGCTGCGGTCATACTTTGAAGGAATACGGTCATATTTTAGAAGATGACCCGGAATATCGAGAAAAAGCAAAGGAATTTGCGGCGAAGGTTAGAGATGTGCAAGAGTTTTTGGCAACTGTTGGTTTAACAGCGAAACTGTCGCCCCTTGCCGATCGACCGTTGACTTTGGTTTATCAAGATGCTTGTCATTTATTGCATGGGCAAAAGATTAGTGTGCAACCGCGTCAGATATTACGGCAAATTCCTGGGGTGAAGTTGCGGGAACCAATAGATGCAGCTTTGTGTTGTGGTAGTGCTGGGGTTTACAATATGCTGCAACCGGAAGTTGCTGAGGAGTTGGGTCAGCAAAAAGTACAGAATTTGCTCAATACTGGTGCTGATTTAATTGCTTCTGCCAATCCTGGTTGTACTTTGCAAATTAGCAAGCATTTGCGATCGCAGGGTAAGCAAATTTCTATCATGCACCCGATGGAGTTGTTGGATTATTCTATTCGGGGTGTGAAGTTGGAGTTTTAATTTATGGCGATCGCTTGAGAGCGAATATCAGTCAGGTAAACCAAAATATAACCTAACGCACCATGATTGAATAATTTGGTGCGTTAGGCTTTCCTAACGCACCCTACACTGAAGATTTATTTACTGACTACAAATCAGTGCCGTAATCAGTTTCAGCGCGATTACAAGATAGTAGCTGAAACTTGCTTCGGTTTGTAGTCAGACCCAACCTTATCGGCACAAAAACCTATCGATGCTGGTGATGTTTGATTTGCCGGGATGACTTGTGCCCAGTCAGGTGGAGTTACCACGTAATCTGAACCCTGAATAACATAGTTTAAATTCCAGCTCCTAGCTATTGTCTCCTGCGGCAACTGGAATTTCAATTGCCATTTCTTGGTGTCAGTGTTACTTGTATTAGTCACCTGAAAATGGACACAATAACCAGTGTCCCAATCCGACTCCGTGATAACTTGTACTGCCAATGAACTTACAGGGCTAGAAGTGGGGGTTGCCGTGGG
>CAXTSI010000485.1:0-6751 GCA_964246695.1 uncultured bacterium | reverse complement strand
TTGTGCTCTTTATGTGCATCTTCGGGGTTTATGCCTATAGGTGCAAGATATAAGCCAAGAGAGCTTTTTCTTGTCTAAGCCTGCTGTTGTGGAACCTGTGCTATTTCTGCCACCTGCTTTTCCCGATCTAGCCTACGTTTTCTGGCATAAAGCTGAATAGTAGCTGCCATAGCAACAATCAAGCCGACAATGCCCCAGGCGGTAATATCAGTAGGTAGATTATTCTTGAAAACAGCCAGCAAGACAATTACCACCAACATGACAGTAGGTGCTTCATTTAAAGCACGCAACTGCTGACCATTCCAACCGCATTTGTCTGCCGCTAACTGCTTCATCAGACGACGGCAATAATGATGATAGCCAATCAGAAAGACGACAAACAGCAGTTTGATGTGTAACCAACGTTCTTTAAGAACATCCGGTTCAGTAGTCAGTAAACCGATCGCCATTGCGATCGTCAGCAGCATCCCTGGTGTTGTGATGATATTGTAGAGGCGGAGTTCCATGATCTGATACTGATTTTTCAGGATCGTGCGTGCTGGTTCCGGTTCTTGGTTAGCTTCAACGTGATAGATAAAAAGACGTACTAAGTAAAATAAACCAGCAAACCAAACTACAATGCCGACAAGGTGAAACGCTTTAAACCATGAATAAGCCATGAATCATAACCTGCCTTTCTAGACTTGTTTATAAAGTATAGGGTAGACGTGTACTTGCCCCCAGTCGCTCAGACCAATACACTGGCAACAGACGTCTAGACCGCGTCAAGGGATTATTAAGGAAGCGGTGGAGTTGCTGTACAACAGGCTTAACCCAACCCTGAAGAGATTGTAAGACCTACTGGGCATTCAAAGCCGTGGAGAGATTTTATTTATATAGAATGGAGCAAACAGTGGGATTAAACCTGAGACACAACAATTCCTCTTGATATTGTGCATCCAGAGATTAAACGATGTTTTATCAAATGCTTTAATGATGGGTATACCAATCCTAATTTACGCCCAAGTGCATGCGATCGCCCCTAACAACGCAACACCATAGGCGTACACCGAACTGAATAGGAAGAAAAATTAGCCAATGGCGATGGTCTGCCTGTAGATTGGAGTGAGCCAAGCGAAACCTAACAAACGCAGTGATGCTAGGATGTGATCAATTAACTGACAAATGCTATGACTAGGATTACACTAGACATTCCTAAAGAAGCTTTCCCTAATCGCTATCAGTCCCCAGAGGAATTAACCCAAGCGGTTCGACTTGCTGCCGCAATCTACTGGTACTCTCGTGGAGAAATCTCTCAGGGAAAAGCAGCTCAACTGGCTGGATTGAACCGCAAAGAATTTCTGGAAGTCCTTGATCGGGAAAAAGTTGATGTTTTTCTTGTAGATTTTGACGACCTCAACCGGGAGTTGGCTCATGGTTGAGCGCTCGTTTGAGGAAGACATTCCACCTGTTATCGATACGTCTCCTCTAATCTTGCTAACCAAAGCTGACTTGTTGCATCTACTGCAAATGTTTTATCAAAAAGTGTTTGTACCAGCCGCAGTAGCTGCAGAAATTCAGATTTATGGACAAGCAGATTTAACGTTCCAAGCATTAGCCCAAACGAATTGGCTGGCTATCGTCGAAACTCCATCCATACCAGAACCTATCCAAGCTTGAAAAGGTAATTTTTTTTATTGGGTATTGTTAGTAATCATCTCACGAATTGCGTATGCTGTGGCGGGTGCTAGTAAAACGCCGTTGCGATAGTGTCCAGTAGCGAGGAGGACGTTACTAAATCCTGGCAGTTTACCAATAATTGGTGCTGGGCGTCCTTCGGGGCGGGGACGTAACCCTGACCATGTGCGGATAGTAGTTGCTTGTGCTAAGTCTGGGCAAAAGGCAATTGCTTGTTGTCTGACAGACTCCAACAGTTCTTTGTTGGGTGGTATCTCCTGACCATTGACGGGAAACTCAACTGTTGCACCCACCCAGTAATCCCCGACTCCCTGTGGGACTATGTGAACATCATTACCAGTGATGACTGGCTGAAAGTCAGGATTCCCTAAAGAATGTCCTAAACGCATGTGTAAAGCTTGTCCCAGCACAGGGCGGATATCAATTATCTGCTTTAATTGTGACGTTAGGGGGGATGAACCCAGCCCTGCTGCGACCACAAACCAATCAGCCGTGATTTTTCCCTCTGTTGTCTCAAGTTGGTGGCAAAAATTTTCATCCCCTCCCTGTTCACGGGGTCCAGTACCCAAAACATCAACGCCAAATTTGAAAGTGACGCCGTGATGCTTTGCAGCGTCAGCTAGGGCTAATGTTAAGGTCCGTGGATCAACTTGGCGATCGCCTGGAGAATAAATAGCGCCAATATTTTTTTTGTTATCTACCTGAGGGCAGATTTTTTTAAGTTGATCTCTGTCCCATATTTCTAAGGGCAAACCTTGAGAGTGGCGAATTTCTACCAGCTTTTCCCATTCTAAAATCCCCTCGGAGGGATCGGATAACAGCATGAGAATTCCCTGGCGGTTAAAAGGGATTGTACGACCTGTAAGGGCTTCTAGTTCTGGAATCAAGGTTTCATAGCGTTCAATGCTCTTTTGTCGCATCAACCAAGCATTACCCTTAATTTTGTGGCTGACGATCCCCATCAAAACACCCAGCGCCGCCCCTGTAGAAGCTTGTGCTGGTGGTTGTCTGTCAACAACCGTGACGAGTAGCTGTTTGACTTGGCTGAGTTCATAGGCGATCGCCGCCCCAACTACACCGCAACCGATGATAACTACATTCATGGCTTTTTTTGGGGGAGTAGGAAATTCCCCACTCCCCACTCCCCATCTTAAGTACTAACTCTGTTGTGGCTGAGTGCTGGTTTCAGGAAGCAGTTGTAGGAATTTGTCAATATCTGTATAAGCGTCAAGATAACTACTCAAAGCAGTTTGAGAGTTACCTGTTTGAGCAGCTTGATCAATTTTAACCAGGTGGTCAAATAAATTTCGCGCTACTTTACGTGCTGTTTCTTGGTCTTTAGGTAGGAGATTGGAAGCAATATAATTCATGTGCAACCTTGCTTCTGCCATCGGTCCGTGTATAAAGTTACCGACATTGATCCATTGTTTGGTTTGGATCAGCCGTTCTAGTTCACGCGAGCGATCGCGCACAGTTAAAATATCAGGCACGTACTCCTGAATTTTCTCTAGTTGAGTCTGTGTGTAAGTTGGAGGTGCTGTGGCGACGCTAGGGCTACCACAACCGATCAGGAATGTTGCCAAAATTACGAGAATGAATGACAAGATAGAGCGTTGACGCGCCATAAACTAAACTTATTTATCTACTGATTAACAGTGTAATTTTAGATCGGCAGTGTAATTTATCTTTCTACCTAGCCGGATTTTGGCTAAAATCTTCTATTGTTACTCAATATTTTTCTCTAAGAGCGCCGTTTCAGCTTCCTTTCTCTATATTTAGGTATAATTGCTGAAAATACTCATTGACAGTTAATGTGAGGAAAGCCTGATTTTAAGTTGCTACATTAAAAGGGTATTGATCAGCTAAAACACTATACAATTATTATTCTGGCGGTTTTTCTGTCGTCACATCTAAAATTTGCCGACACAATATTAGGAGTGTTTTCCGTGAACGCATCTGAGATGGCAACAAACCTTGAATTCGCCAGCAAGATTGCTACCGTAGTTAATTTGTTCAAATTTGAGTTTCCTGACGCGAGATCGGACCTCAAACCTTGGAAAAATGACCCGGAAACCAGGGAGTTAGTCGATCCTGATTCTATAGACATTGGCTTTCACTTTCCTGGTATCAGTAAATCCTGGCGAAGCCGCAGTATTTTAATTCAAATCCGTTTTTATCAAGATCCCATCAACGGTATACATCGTGCAATAGGTGTAGAAATTGCTGGATTTAACCATCTTGGCGAACAGTGGCGACTTTCTACAGTCGAAAGCTGGAGTTTTGTTGGTACGCTTGTGCCTTCAAAAGAAGTAGAAGAAAAGCTAAAACAGTTTTGCAGGCAGATTCTAGAGGTGTTCAACAGTAATTCGGTAATGGGTAATGGGTAATAGGTAATGGGTAATGGCTAATGGCTAATGGCAATGAACAATTAGCAATTAGCCCTTCGGGTGACGCTCCTTCGTCGCTAACGCTGCGCTATCGCCAGTTCCCTACGGCGGGAAACCCGCCTTCAGGACTGGACTCACAATTAGCAATTAGCAATTAGCAATTAGCCCTTCGGGTGACGCTCCTTCGTCGCTAACGCTGCGCTATCGCCAGTTCCCTACGGCGGGAAACCCGCCTTCAGGACTGGACTCACAATTAGCAATTAGCAATTAGCAATTACCATCAGCACAGTAAGCTGATTTATATGTACTAGAACGCTTGCCAAAGAGGGTGTAGCGGCGATCGCGAATTTGTTCGTAAAAGCGATCGCCTACCCATTTTACCCCAGGCAAAGCGCGATATGCTTCCACAAATACACTGCCTAAAGGTAATAATCGCCCAATTTCCTCAGCTGCTGCACTGCCTTGCCAGCGTTTTTCTGGGGCATCCGCATCAATCAAAATCATACCCAACTCACAATCTTGGGGTGTAATTCCCCAATGGGAAAGTGTCTGAGCATCTTGCATCGATATATAGCGAAACAGTTTTCCTTGGTCGAAGGTTTCCAGCATTTGCACGGTTGTAACGCAGAGATTACAATTTCCGTCGTAGATAACGTAGTAATTCATGGTCAGATCAGAATTGTGTTCAAATATTAGTGTGTGTTAATAATTTTAAACTTATTATAAGTATTATTCTTGAGCAACACCCTCTTAGTATATCTTGAGAGTATTTTCACAGTGTAAAAAGGCGATCGCCCTCTATCGATAAAACAACAGAGCGATCGCCTTTTTAAGTTACGTTAAAAATGACCTTCACAAATTCAATTACGCCGGATGAGCGCCTGGTTGACCGTTTTGGACTACAAACGAAGCCAGGGTGCTGATAGTTGCCTGTGGTTCGCGGATGGTTGACACAACCCGGTAGTCGCTTTGCCAGTGTTCATGGGTGAGGTTGCAGCGGACGTAGCCTCGGAAAGCACCGTCGAAGAACTTAGTGTGGGGATTTTTGCTTAAGGCAGCTTGAACCGAGGGGATGAACTGGGCTGGAAAGTCTGAGGTAATTGAGGTAGCCACAAACTCAGTGCCGACTGTCTTTGAAGATGGGTTACTAAAGTCAACCTTTAGGTCATGTACCCAACTAGAATGGATGTCTCCAGCAATCACTATCGGGTTAGAGGGTTGCCGCTGGTCTAGAAAATTCAAAATTCGATTACGCGCCGCCACATAGCCGTCCCACTGATCCATGTTAAACGTTTGTGTTTCTGGGCTAGGATTAAAGTCATATTCCCCAAACATCACCTGCTGAGCGATAACGTTCCAGCGGGCTTGCGACCTGTCTAACCCGTCTAGTAGCCACTGCTCTTGCTCTGGACCAGTCATGGTAGCATCTGAGGAGAAGGCTTCGGGGCAACGGGGCTTGAGTCCATCATCGCAAGGCTGGTCACTGCGGTATTGGCGGGTATCAAGTACGTTGAATTGGGCTAAGTCACCAAAAGTGAACCGCCGATAAAGCAGCATGTCAGGTCCATTGGGCAGCGAAGATTCACGCAACGGCATATGTTCATAGTAAGCCTGATAAGCATTAGCCCGTTGCACAAGGAACTCGGTTGGTGAGATGTTGTTTAGCGATGATATATCGTTGGCGTAGTTGTCTTCAACTTCATGGTCATCCCAAGTGACTATCCAAGGAAAGGCAGCATGAGCAGCTTGCAAATTTGGATCGGTTCTGTATAAAGCGTGGCGATTGCGGTAGTCGGCAAGGGTGACAATTTTTGGACTATTATGCTGACGTGGTCCATTGGGTAGCGGTCCGTACTCGTAAATGTAGTCACCAAGGTGAACGACAAGGTCGAGTTCCTCATCAGCCACATGTTTGTAGGCTGTATAGTAACCGTTTTGCCAGTCTTGGCAGTTCACGAAGGCAAAGCGGAACTGTTTGATTCGTTTTCCTAAATCTGGAGCTGTACGAGTCCGACCAACGGGGCTAACTTCTTTGCCGACTTGGAATTGATACCAGTACCAACGCTCAGGTTTTAGTCCACGTACATCTACACGAACAGAGTGTGATAATTCCGGGGTCGCTATGACTGTGCCGCGCTGCACGACTTTTGTCATCTTCTCATCCAAGGCGACCTGCCATTTGATCGGAACATTTTTTGGGGGCATTCCACCGCCATTTAACGGATCGGGAGCCAACCGCGTCCACAATACAACACTATCTGGCAGCGGATCGCCGGAGGCAACACCAAGACTAAATGGATAAGCGGAAAACGTCGGATGCGCGACGACTGGGCGCAATTGGCTAGTAATCGCTAAACCTGTTAAGAATCCTGCACCCTGCAATAATCTCCGTCGGTTGCAACTATTTGACAGTAAGCGCTCGAAATGCATGTGTTCCATACATACCCCTACATAAATGACAACATAGTTGGCAAACTTTCAGCCAGGTCTAGTTCGCTCAACTACGCAAACAGAACATACCAAACCAGCATCAAATAGATATTAAGATAAAGTTAAGGTTGACATTTTTGTTTGAGTCGATTTAGTCGAAGTCATAGCAGTATATCTGCGTTAATTACTGGAATTGATTTATCTGAGAGGGTGTTTATAAATAAAAAATAAAGAGTACCGCAGTCATTCCTCAGCAC
>CAXTSI010000484.1:0-6768 GCA_964246695.1 uncultured bacterium | reverse complement strand
CTCTGCCCCCCTGCTATTTATCTTAGTATTATACATTCTAAGTAGTGCGAAAAGAGCCATTGTCGCACTATATGATGAACTATTGGACAGACGTATGTTGATAACTGTAGCGCACATGAATGGGACTTCAAGATCGCTCACGCTTTCAATTCTGTCAGGAAAAACGTGTAATGATTGACAAATAAGCTAAGTGATAACCCGGTGTTTACTATAAATGAATTCTTTGGAGCCTCCCACGTTAATAGGCGCACATGGGTACGCGTTGCGCCATTGTCCGTATAGCAAAGCACATCTTCGCGGCGGTTGTGCGATCGCCACGATTGGTTCGTTGGTAACGCCAATATTTACCTCTGGGGAAGTTGCAACGACTGCACCGCCCAAAGAAATGAACACGATCGCTAAATACCTTTAACCCAGGCGGAATATCGTTGATTGATAGTAGACTTAACATAACCAGCTTCAGAGCAAGCAGCCGCCAGCGCACCTCGGAGTGCCAATGGATTAACATTATCGTACTGCTTTTTTAACTCAAGTAGTGCGTCGGACTCGATAATCGTAGAATCAGCAAAGGCAACAAGCTTTGTCGCTGCCAATAACAGTGGTGTCGTCGTTTTTGTTTTTATCTCCCACAAGGGTTTGTTGTTGTCTAATGTGAACTGCTCTATAAACTCGTGCAACAACTGCGCGAACTCAAGCTTGCGATAAAGCCAGCCCCAACCTCCACAGGGGGTGCGCTTACTGTGGCGTTGGTTAGCAGAGGCAATTAGCAATACTACATGACCAAAGTCAAAAGCTAAGCAGGTGTTAATTACCCATAGCGATTTGCGTGGTGGGGACCAAATAAATTTATAAATATCCCTATTTTCAGATGCTGGTTCTAGCCGAATGTGGAACGCCCTGGCATCAAAGACCCAAAGCAAATGACCAACTTGAGTGTAGAACTGCTCGCGAGCGCGGATATTGTCAACGCTAATGGTACTATGCTGGAACTCAACGATGAGCAGGCTGCCATCTGGTTGAGGTAAGCACAAATCTGCTCTATGCTTGTGTTTACCATTACACATAACGACTTCACGGTATTCAACAGCAAACAGTTCTTGCCAGCTTAAATGCCATTGTCTCATAAAGCTTCGTAGTAGTAAGCAACGATGAGTCTTGAGTTAAGAAACTAGGTATTTAGATGTGACTTGACCCGTTTAAAGTCAAACAATTAAAATGGGATATTTAGAACATTAATTTTTTTTATTAGCGATGCACAACCGTATAGCGATGTATAGTAGTGCATACTACATTTTGTAGGTATTCGGGCGATAGAGGCGAGACTGTAGCGGGGGGCGAGCGCCAGAATACTGATAATTAAGATGATAATATTTGACTGCCTGCAATGTCCGTATGCTCTAGTTAAATTTACTTTTAGTTGGGGTTGTAACGAGAGCATCTGCCCTGCGGAGGCGATCGCTACAGACTGAATCAGTTCCTTTATTCAAGTTGTTGTCTAAGCTTTGGTGATAAAATCATTAATCCTCTGATAACCTCTTCGGGGGTAGCTGTGCCATTGCAAGCCTTTTCCCCAATCTCTATCACCTCCATAGCTAGGTTTGTTGGTATTCCCTTTGATGTCAGCCGCTTCAATTCCAGAACATCGATGCCAGCTGCCAATCCCTCCAAATACTCTTCTACAGTTACGGACATGTCTTCAATTTCTGACATCGGTTGGCTCTCCTGGTTAAAAACGTTTTATTCCACGCTTATCCTATCAATCAACTCGTTGTACCTCAAAACTCACACACTGCGTCGGCTTCACTTTTCGCCATAAGGATGCAACGAGAGTGGATATTTTTGGCGAGGATTTCCCTGTTGTCAGTCATGATATCTGAAGGTACACAGTCTTTATACAATGGCGCAAACTTTCACGTAAAACCACACTTGTCTGAACAAACGGGATCGCTCTGTATCAAGGGATATGCGATCGCCACTTCTTTGAGAGTATGTTTGTGCTAGAGGTACAAAGAGTGAAAAATGGGAGAATTTAGTTACAGCTGTTAAATTCTGATCAAAGTCGCAAATGATGGATAATAAAACTGCATCAAAAGAGATACCTGAAACGACTTATGTACCCAAAACTTATACACATATTCAGTTTATAGCTTACGAGTGTCCTACGTTCGACTACACTAAACCAGGAGAAGCCACGAACACAACACTAGCACCACCGATACGTCATTTACAAGGTAACGATGAAAAAATTAGAGTGCAAAGATTTTTAGATGTGTTGAAATGGACAAGGAACAACATCCCAAACATAGTACTGGGTAACAATAACACATTGAAAATCTTCATGGCACCAGAATTCTACTTTAAATCCCATGCTGGTCAGAATAGTGCAGATCCACGTTATGGAGGCTCTTATACTTTTAACACGATGATAAATATCTTATCGTGTCTGCGAAATTTATTTACAGACCCAACACTAAGTGATTGGCTCATTGTGGCAGGGTCTGTTGTGTCAAACCTGCCTGCCGATGCAAAGATTTTTATTGACAATCCGGAAGAGAGAGCTTATCTGAACACAGCAGTAGTAGTGAAGGGAGGGCATCCAAAAGCTCCATTCCACTTTGTGCATAAAAAGCAGTTGTCAAATATTGATGGACCACCTAAAACTAGGAAAAACCAATCGGGGGAGGAGGTAGGCACATCTGCAAGTGAAAATGAATATTTTAGACCTTTCCTAGAAAGTTGGCAGGAGCGAAAGCAAAGGATATTTACTGTAGACAATATCACGTTTGGGCTTGAAGTATGTTTAGATCATGAGCTTACCGTGTTAAAGACAGTTTGTAAGGACTACTCTTCTCAAGAGGGGAAATCTGCTCCGCCTATCGATATTCATCTGATAACATCATGTGGTATGCAAGTTCGTTCTAAAGCTGTAGCAGCTAGGGAAAATGGCTATGTTATGATTAGCGACGGAAAGCCAAAAAATCAAGTTTATTCAGCAGTACAGAAGATTGCAAAGCAACACTCCATAAAGGCAACTTTGTCCAAAGAAATGGAACCTAGATGGACGGAGAATATTCCAGAACAATATCAAATCCCGCAACCTAAACAATTCTTTCCGCAAAGAATCATATGTTATGACTGTTTACAGATCTAAGAAATATCTGAATATTAGTACTTAATATATGACTAAATGTGTCCATTGTGAAGAGTTCATGATTGTCAGTCCGAGCGGATATAGAACCTCAAACTTCTTTATTGTCAATAATTAATTAACAGTAACTAGCAACCAGTATACAGATAACTGACTACTGGTTACTGCCTACTGTAAATGTCTTTTTAGGGTTATCTAAGAGCGGAATTCATATATAGCGACCTAAGAACTTCACGAGAGAAGAATAAGCATGAAAAATGAGATACCCCTTAATTAATGTGACGTTAATTTCAGAAGTACCTAAAATAATGGATACATATATATAGGGGTAGCTTCCGGAGGAGGAGTAAGTTCTTTGATAGAAAGTAGGTAGTGCCAAGGAGACTTGTTAGCATCTTTAGTCTTTCGACTCACTTCAGTCCACCATGTGACAAGACCTACAGTAATTCCCACTCCGGCAATAACCGGAGCTATAGGAGCAGCTACCAATCCTGCTGCTACTGTCGCAGTAATTGTAGTAGGAACATTAACTTTAAGTAGGCTATTAAAAGAGTCAATATTCAAGTCGGTGAGAGCTCTACGGTGTTCCTGAAATGCAGATTGAACTTCATCTTTTCTAGTTTTAAAGTAATCTTGCAAAGCATATGGATCGCTATAGCTCAAAATCATTTGTCGAATTTCTTCCAACAGATCGTCAACGACTTCAAGAGCAACTTGATATTTATCGCTTAACTCCCGTACTAATTCCGAAATGTCGAAATCATCCGGGTTAGATGCATCCATAGTTTCAGTCCATGTTTTGTATATTTCCTCACCTAAATGGGGACACCCACACGCTGCGTCGGCTTCACTTTTCGTCATCAGGGCGCAACGAGAATGGATGTTCCTGGCAATTACTTCTTTTTGGTAAGTCACGCGCCCCAAGGGGGCGAAGTCAAAAGTCTAAGGTAACAAGTCAAAAGTAAGCCCCATAAATAAATACATTCGCATGTAATAAGGACGTAGTATTTCTTGCACTACGTGTCTCGAAATACATATTTTTCATTTTCCATAAATAAATTTAGGGGAACCTGATCCTTTTTTATTTTTTTGACTTTTGACTTTTGACTTTTGACGAACCGAAGGGCGGTCATAATGTTTATTGCTGAAAAATTGATGACTTTAAAGTAAAACGGCGCACTCCAAATCAAGACGCGCATTATTTTCCTCAAGAGCCAACTGGCTCAGCCTTTTCAACTGAATTATCGTTTACTCCTAAAGTTAGCTGTAAAGGAGTACGCGACGGATATGCCTTCACTACCTGTCGTTCGTCATCATAGTTGGTGGGTAAAGTCCTCTGTTGTTCGCCCACTCCATACGTCAGCTTGTACTCCACAGATTTTAACAATTCGGGCTTGCTTGCTTCTTGTCCTTGTTTCCGTTGTTCCACTTCATCGACGGTCGGTCGCGGCGGTAGAGCAGACCACCATAAACCCCGGTCATCAGGACCTGTGACTGCTTTGTCTGGTTTGTTGCCATTACGATTAAGTAGTTCGGTGTTAGCAAAGGTTTCAAAGCGCGGTGATGTCTCATTGATTAAGTCGTTGGCATACTTAACTTGCCAAGTATACTTAGTAAGTGCTGTTGCTTCATACTGGTCAGTGGTCAGGGTGCTGCAACTGGTGAGTGTTGTACTGAGGGCGATCGCGGTTATGAGTGAGAATATTAACTGTCGCATTAACGGGGCTTATGGAGTGCAACTTCTCGACTCTTATTGTAGTAGGCGATCGCCTACCTAAAAAAAAGACGAATGCAGCGATCGCCTCCCAACCATTGCCAATTTTGCTACAATCATTATACTTAGAAGAAATATTGGCGTCTTACTATGTCTTTTAAGGGATTCGGGCAATCACAACTAAATATTGAAAACCTTGCACAGCTTGTAGTTCACTACTGCAACTTACGTTGTCCAGAAGCTTTGGATGAAGTTTTTGATAACTTGCCAATGAATGTAAACGAAGAGGTATTGTCCGTGTCTATCAAATTGTTAAATGGAGACATCGATGCCCTCGGTTGGTTTTGTGGATACATGGCATCAGAGATTAATTGCAGTAATGATAACTACAGATCAATACATCCCATCACAGAACTTTCTAAAACTTTGATCAAATCCGGTATGCAGCCATTTGTTGACTTTATGCCTTACATAGGCTGTAGACTAATTATTGATAATATAGACAAGTTTGCTACTCTGCCAGAATCTACTAAAATTGCACTGCAATGCTATCGCATTGTAGAGAACTCTGGGGAGCAATTTAAGAACACGAATGATGCATTAATGTCAGAAATGATGGTGGAACGCTAATAAATAAATGGCGATCGCCTGATTGTAAGGAAAGCGATCGCCTGACACGAGTTATCATTTCAGATAATAGTTAAAAAGTCTCACTTTCTGGTAGTTTCAAGGGGAGACTTATCTACTGTAACCCTACCATCCGAATGTTCGGTGTAGGTTTTAATGCCCCTCCAAGTTTCCGTAAAGCTATATTTCCAAATTTCTCTGATATAACCTGGGTCATATCTATAGAGACTCCTATCTATCTGGTCGAACTCTGACACATTGTCATGTGTTCGCTTAACTCTGATCCCACCATAGACAAATCCTTCAGTACGTTCTCTTGGCACAGGACTGTATACAAAGTGATCTAAGTAAGGTTTATTGAGCAGAAACCTGAAATTGTCCTCCATCTCTTGCTCATCTTTTTCTTCAGAACCACACTCGCCCCAAGGCTGCATGAAATCCATTAAGGGTATGTGCAATACTCCGTCTTTCAAATATTGAATTGCAATCCCCCACTCTCCGTTATGATATGGTTGATAATTTGCCATACGTTACGTTCTCTATCTAACTTTTTGGATTACACATCTAAACTTGATTGGTACGTACTCAACGTTTCCGTAGCGATCAACTCTTTCAGGACCACCACCCACAACTTCATAGTCTATAACTGCCCATTCTCCACCATCAGTTCTTTCTCCATATTTACGTGCCTCTTCCTCGCACTTTTCCCTACTCGACACAAGTCTTCCAGTTAATGTTACCTTATCCCCTACATTGTGTCTTCCTGGTTCAACTACCCTATGCGATGGTGGTAATTGGCTTGCTGGCACCCTATGCACTACTCCTGTCACCGTGTTTTTAATGACATAGTAGACAATACCCCCTATTACTACCGTACTAGTTACCACGCACGAAGGCAAATCTCTACATGCAGGTGCTGTTATAGGATTGGCTTCCACCTTATCTAATTTCAGGGTAATAATGGAAAATGCTAGAGCAATTCCGATACTAATGGTTTGTTTTTTCTTCATACCTATCTGTTATGACTCACCATTTATAAAGACTCGCGATCGCACATGCATTCATACGTTATTTTTGTGGTGTGTCGAACACCACCTTTAAATCAGCTTCTGGCATTAGTTGACGCAATGTTGCCAGATGACCCTCAGCATCACTACGGCTGTGGAACCGACGGACAACGGTTTGCTGCTGTGTGGGTGAATGCCACTGAACTATTACCCACGGACTAAGTACAGCTTTGCATAAGTTCGTAGCGAATTGACAAAGGAAAACTTTTGAC
>CAXTSI010000483.1:0-6795 GCA_964246695.1 uncultured bacterium | reverse complement strand
TGTCCGGTTCACATGGACAATAATCCGCTACATCCGCTACCACATCCGTTGCCAACCATCGCACCTCAGCTGGAAAACGCCCCAGATTTAACCGATCTAACGGCTAAATTAACTCTCCCGTTCACATGGACAGTAATCCGCTACATCCGCTACCACATCCGTTGCCAAAAATTCCGCACGAAACTGACTCACAACCCGATCCAATCCCACAGAATGCGCTGCTTTAAAAAGAATTCGATCGCCCTCTTTCACAAACGTTTTCAACCTAGCAACCAAATCAGCATGAGTTGCAAAGCACTCAGAAGAGATACCTTCAGCACTCTTGGCTATAGTTTCTGTATCTTGTCCGTCAACCAAGACAAACATTGCATCCAAATTCAACTTGCTCACCATTTCTCCAACTTGCTGATGTAGTTGGTGCGATCGCTCTCCCAATTCCTTCATTGCGCCCAACACTGCGATGTGTCGTTTTCCTGGCGTTTCTACCAACAAATTTAAAGCTGCAGCCATAGCTTCTGGTGCAGCATTATAAGTTTCATCTAATAATACCACATCTTGGGGTAAAGCAAAACGCTGCGATCGCCCGACTGGCATATCCACGATCACACCCGATTTCAGGCATGACCAATCAATCCCCAACACCTGCGCCACCGCCAAAGCTGCCAAAAAGTTAGCTGCATTGTGACGACCAGGCAAAGGTAAAGGCAGTTGCATTCCCGCCACTTCCAGTGTTTCGCTATCCAGCAACTTCCCTTGAATATCGCCGCTCAATAAGCCGTAAGTCACAACTTTCCCTTGCCATTTCGCTGCCTTAGCAATCAATAGCGGATTGTCATGGTTAAGAATTGCCACGCCATCACTTGGCATTTCAGCTAATAACTCACATTTTGCCTCAGCGATCGCGGATTCTGAACCCAATAGCTCAATATGCGCCGTCCCGACATTGGTAATCAAACCAATCGTCGGACGAGCTATTTGCGTTAGTTCGGCAATTTGTCCCTTTCCCCGCATCGCCATTTCAATGACGGCATAGTTATGTTGTGGACCAATTTCTAACAGAGTTTTCGGCACACCAATTTCGTTATTAAAATTTGCATAAGTTTTTTGAACTCGTCCTCGTATACCCAAGACAGCCGCAATGATTTCCTTCGTAGTGGTTTTGCCCACAGAACCAGTTACCCCAATCACTGGAATCTGGAAGCGATCTCGCCACCATCTACCGATTTTTTGATATGCTTTGAGAGTGTCTACAACCTGCAAAACAGGAAATTCAGGATTCTGGTATTCAAAATCAACTATCGCCGCCAAGGCACCTTTTTCAAACGCCATAGGGACAAAGTCATGTCCATCAAACTTTTCGCCACGTAAAGCCACAAAAACTTCACCCGGTTTGAGGATACGAGTGTCTGTTTGTATACCGAGACCCAATTGTGCTAATGCTGATGCAGATAAGTTTACAGGCTGGGCAGAAAGAACTTCAACCAGCTGGCGTAAAGTGGCAGAACAAGACATAATTCTTGACTTTTTAGATGATAAAATATTTCTCTATTAAATTCCGGCACTATTTTGTCGGCAAATAATGCGACCACAAAAGTCTATCAATCATATAATTCTTTTGCCAAAAATGACATAAATACTTTTAAGAGGGAACTCTTAACAGGGAACTCTTAACAGTGCATCCCACGGCGTCCATCCTTGGGATTGAAACAAGGACACTGTTTTTAAGAGCGCTTATGCGTCTCGAAAAACATCTTTTTTTACAAGTGCGGCTCTAAACCCACCTATGTAGTTTTTTTCTTTTCCTGTTCCCTTTTTTTTGTAACAAATAAACCCGATGTCTCCCGTGAGAATCAATTTCTTAGTATTCTTCTTTGCGACTTTGCGACTTGGCGTGAGACAAAAAATTATTTATGCAAGAGATTTATTGTTTTACAGTCCTCTGAAAGAGGACTTCCGCTATCATAAAAGCGATTTTGTTTCATTGGTAGATGTCACCGTGGTGCAAGATTTGAGGCAATTCAACTCCCCTGCTTCCCACCCAGGACTATCCCCGGTTTTTAATCAACATAACTTGCACAATTTGAGTAGCAACTTCAACTGGAACTTCCAAAGCTTGATACAGATCGTTTAAAAAATCCTGTTCTTCTTGAGTTACGATTCCATCACCTAAGACCAGATCCGTAGCTACCACAAAAGCTGCTTCCCGCAAGTCGTGGGGTAAGGATTCTTTAGCTGTATTTAACAAAGTATCGATTCCTTGCCGTCTCAAAATACCTAGGAGTCTATCAAACATCCTGTACATCACATCATAAGGATAACTTCTAAAGAGCTTCATCCGACATAATATATAAGAAATACTACGCGCCTCTTCGTCAGAAAGATAACCGTCCGAGGCAGTTGCAGCTAGACTGATGGCAGCGAAAGCTTCCGCTGGACTGAGTGCTTCTTGGACTTGGCTTTGTGTCGCCAACATTTTGTTGAATAGACCCATTGTTATGCTCCTTTGTTGACGTCCCAATAGCGGTACAGTTACCCCTGCCGGAGTGAGTGCTAGGTAATCCTGCAACGCTGTGAGACTTTCATACCTAGTGTTCCCAGGATTTTCTCCATGCGAACACCCGCATTCAATGGTTCTCGACAAAAAGTGAACTTTCTGGCTTGAGAGAGTGCGAATCTCCTACAAAGGGGTTAATCTATCCTCCGTGAAGTCGCTTCGCGTCTACGCGAATGCCTGTTTTTTCTATCGTTTCGATTACCGCCAAACCAATGCCGGAAGCTGCCATAAGCAGTACTACCGACATCAAAAAGGCTTTAACAAGCATCCGCAGGGCATCGTCGAAGAAAATGTAGGTGGTCATTGCTTGATCTTCTGAACTCAATGGTGCTAGTGCTATTTATTTCTCCACATCCTGATTCCTAAATTCCGCTGAGAAATGAATAGCATATGCATCTTAACAAAACTTTAGCTCTTTCAAAACTCGGCTTGAACTTTTTCTTTTTAAAGATTAGATGAACTTTTACTATAATTGTGCCAAATAAAACACTGAGCGTATTTATTAGTGAAAATTACTTCCCCCATAACATAAGCAAGAGTTGTTTGCCAAATCAGTAAGCTCATACTTTTTTTGGTGTTAAAAAATACACTTATTTCACCTCTCGCTGGCGTTCTTGACTACAAAGTGTAACGTCATAGAAAATTGGTATAAGTAAAAATTAGCCCATAATTGCCCGTAAATTAAGTAGGTCGGCGCAAATAACATTAAATATGTAAATAAATTTTAAGTGTAGGATGTGAAAGCCCTTAAGTACGGCACCAAAGTCTTCAAACACGGTGTTGTACTGTAACAAGAGCGCACCCTAACATAGACTAAGAAAATATTTTTAGATAATTTACCGATGAAATCACTATTTGTATTTATTTATAACCAGATAGAAGTATTTCTGAAACAAGAATATTTATTCTTCAATGTCGAAATATCAACAAATCGCCTGTTATTAAAACCTATATCAATGACATATAAAGCAGATATATTTGCAGAATTAACCGATGAGATAACTACTTATATGTATCCCCGTCCAGCTAAAGAAATTGCCGAAACGGAAGCATTTATTAATGATTCAATCTTTGGTATGAAAATCGAAAGTCATCTGATACTTGTGATTTTAAATAAAGAATCACAAGAATTTTTGGGATGTACTGGAATACACTACATTAATCGTAAAAATCCAGAAATCGGTATTTGGGTAAAAAAATCAGCACACGGCAATAGCTATGGGCTAGAGACTGTTATAGCACTTAAGAAATGGGCTGAGTCAAACTTAGATTATGATGATCTCATTTATCCTGTCGATCGGGAAAACATCCCCAGCCGCAGAATTCCAGAAACGCTTGGTGGGCAAATTGTCAAAGAATACGATCAAACAAATTTGAGTGGAAGAGTCTTACATGTTGTAGAGTATAGAATTCCTAATTCCACCAAGGAATGAAGAGGCAGAGGGAGTAGAGACGTTCCTGCAGAACGTCTGTACGTCCATGGCGGAACTAAACCAAACAGCGTTCAATTGTTGCTACAACCGACTGTCCAAGTGTTAGTAAATCGTAGCCGCCTTCCAAGCCAAAAAGAATTTTACGAGTTATTCCCAGACAATAATCTGTAAACAATCCAAAATCTTGTGGTTGCAGATTTATGCTTGCCAAGGGATCAGCGCCGTTGGCGTCGTAACCTGCACTCACAATCAGGAGATCGGGCTGAAAGTTAGATAAAAAAGGCACTACCTTTTTCTCAAAAACTAGTTGATATGTGCCAAGATCGCTGCCAGGAGGAAAAGTCAAATTTAGCACATTGTTATGGAAGCCATGCTCTGTTGCTTTACCAGTACCAGGGTAGCAGGGGTATTGATGCAAAGAACAGTAGGCAATTTGCGGGTTAGTTTCCACGAGTGCCTGTGTACCATTACCATGATGTACATCCCAGTCAAGGATCGCAACACGGTTCATTCCCGGTTGTTTTAGAGCATAGAAAGCAGCGATCGCCGCATTGGAAAATAAGCAAAAACCCATTCCCCCGTCTTTTTCCGCGTGGTGTCCTGGTGGACGCGCCAGCACAAAAGCCGGATTTTGTGTTGCTAGCACAGCATCAACTCCATCTAACCAGGCACTTACCGCCAACAAGGCAACATCATAACTGCGTGGGGAAACTGGTGTATCTCCATCCAAATAGCCGCCGCCAGCAAGAGCGATTTCCTGAAGTTTGTATATATAGCGCTGAGTATGGGCTTTTTCCAGAAAAGACATTAGCGATCGCTCCTCCGGTGAGGTAGGCGATCGCCATTCAATTTCATTAGCCAAAGGAGCTTCTTTAAGGGCATTTACAATTGCCGTCAAGCGTTCTGGCTTTTCTGGATGGTAAGACCCAGTCTTGTGATCCAGAAATTCGTCCGAATAGATGACTGGAAACATAAATTTAGTCAATAGTCAATAGTCACTAGTCAATAGTCAATGGTCATAAAATTATCGACTATAGACTATGGACTAGAACATCACCAGTATATTTTAATCTTTTGTAAAGCCAGTCATTTCTTCACTTGGTTCATCAAGCATTTCCGGTACTAAACTAGGATTACCCCTAAGTTCATCTGGTGGTAGCTCCCGAAGTACATCGTCTATGCTTGGAGGGTGCTTGATTTTGTCAAGCACCTCTGGACTTAATTGCGATGCATCCCCTTCTGGATTCATCTTTTCCGCTTGCGAGGGAACAGTTTCCTTGCTATCCATGACTATTTTCCTAACTATACACGTACCGATCTTAGACTCTGCTTTGAACCGTTCAGCCAAAAATCTGTTCTCAAAGTATATGAAATAAATCATAAAAATAGTAAAAATTTTGTATCTTTAGTTTCACTTCGATCGGAAAGTAAGCAGTGCTACCAAACAAGCGCAACAGCGCCAATCAAAATCAACGATGGACGTTCTCTCAACTTTTTGCACAAGCAAAGCGTAATCCTTTCACGATCTCACGTTGGGTTTTACGCTGGGTTGTTGTGGGGACTGTGAGTGGTCTATTTGCTGGGTTGTACTGGAATATCCTAGAAGTGATAACTCACAAACTGCAAATATTTCAGGGTCTGAGTCTCCTGATAGTAATGCCAATAGCTGGTTTAGTTATTGGGCTTGTAATTCATTTCCTGGGGAATCCGGGTGAAATCGCCGTAATTGTTGATAATATCCATTTTCGCGGCGGTCGTCTGGATGCTCGTCAAAATCCCTCAATGATTCTGGCTTCCCTAGTTAGCATATCGGCTGGTGGTAGTGCTGGTCCAGAAGCACCCTTGGTACAGGTAACAGGCTCTTTTGGCACTTGGGTTGCCGATCGCCTAAAACTGGAAGGAGAAGATCTCAGATCCATGAGTTTAGCAGCAATGGCTGCGGGTTTCACTGCCTTGTTTGGTGCACCCCTTGGCGGGGCGATGTTTGCCCTAGAGATTTTGCACCATCAGCATATTGTGGAGTATTACGAAGCCCTGATGCCAGCCATTATTTCCAGTTGCGCTAGTTATCTGGTGTTTGCAGCGATTACACACTTGGGGATTGCGCCTACCTGGCATTTCCCTCAGTACCGCCTAGAAAATATCGATGATTTTGCCATAGCGATCATTTTCGGGATCGTAGGGGCGGTAGTGGGATGGATCTTTATGAGCATTTTTCGTGGGTGCGATGCCGTATGCGCTAGAATTCCCGGACCAATTTATCTGCGCACAACACTGGCGGGGCTGATACTAGGCATTTTTACCGCCCTCTTGCCTCTAACCCGTTACTTTGGACATGAACAGTTAGATGCCGTCGTCAACCAGAGCTTTCCTGCTGTTTTCTTATTTGCGCTTGCCTTTGGTAAAATGGCAGCCATCAGTGTTACAGTCACAGGTGGATGGAGGGGTGGATTTATTATCCCTCTATTTTTCACTGGTGCTTGTGTTGGCAAAGCAGTAGCAGCCTTAACTCCTGGACTCAATCCTACCCTTGCCATGATTTGTACTATGGCGGCTGTCAATGCAGCCGTAACACGCACACCTGTAAGTACGACTTTGCTACTGTCGAAATTGACCAACTTTAGTCCTTTCACTCCAATTCTCTTTGCCAGTTTGATTGGATTTTTTCTCGCACCTAAAGTTCCCTTAATTGAGTCTCAACTCAAATCTCCACGAGAAGCTACTCACTCATAGGGGGAGTGGGGAGTGGGGAATGGGGAATGGAAGATTAGCAATTAGCAATTAGCAATTAGCAATTAGCAATTAGCA
>CAXTSI010000482.1:0-6802 GCA_964246695.1 uncultured bacterium | reverse complement strand
CATCTCCCTCATCTCCCCACTCCCTACTCCCCACTCCCCACTCCCTACTCCCCACTCCCTTTCATCAAAGCTTGCCTAAAACCCAGCACAACCAAGATATTAGAAAGCGTTAAAAAAGATTCTGCACTCCCGTGTAGCCAATCAACATTTGCCAAAGACTCACCATAATGTACTTGGGCATAAATCCCGGCGGGGATGGTGACAGCGACAAATACGAGAGTGCCGTAAAATCCATACAACGCCAAACGCGGCATTTGAGCACTGCGGCTGATAAACCACAAGAAACCCAAGTAGGGAAACAGTGAAAGGGCAAACAGCGTTGCTTGAGAAATCATAATTTTTCTCGTAGGGGCGGGGTCCCCCCGCCCTCATGGGACTGGGGCATAGAAAGTGATGAAACGTCTTTAGAGTTAGTGGATCGCCAAATCCACACCGCAGCTGCCCAAAGCGTAAAATTACCTACTAGAGTCATAGCAGCTTGCAGCGTTACTAACCATTCTAGAGATTCTGCATTGTCAAAATAGTGCCAAGTGCAAGCACACATAGCGCTGACCAAAGCTGGTAACATGGCAAAAGACAATGCCCACCAAGCGCGATTACCAGTGAGTTCGCCATAATTCCAGATTAACCAAATAGCAGCAATCCACTCTATAACACTAGAGACATGAATAATCCAGGTGGGAATCGAAAGGGCATGCATAAGAGTTAATGTTAGTGGTTAGTGGTTATTGGTTAATTGCTAATTGCTAATGGCTAATTGCTAATGGCTAATGGAAGACTGGCTTTTAACAATTAGCAATGAACAATTAGCAATGAACAATTAGCAATTAGCAATTAGCAATTAGCAATCTAAAATGAAATCAATGCGGACGTTATTGTCAGGGTACTACGGTAAAGGAAATGGTGGGGACGAGGCTTTGTTGGCAACGCTTTTACAAATGCTACCACCTCATGTCATCCCTGTGGTGCTCTCTGGAAATCCAGAAGAAACCCGCGATCGCTATCACGTGGAAGCATACGATCGCATGGCTCTCTTACCCGTACTACAAGCTTTGCGCTCCTGCGATGCCTTAATTTGGGGAGGTGGTAGTTTAATTCAAGATGCTACCAGTGCGGTTAGTCCATTTTATTATGGGGGAATGATGGCATTAGCCCAGAGAATGGGATTGAAAACCATTGCTTGGGCGCAGGGAATTGGTCCATTGAAACGTCCTGTTACTCGTTGGTTAGCGCGGCAAACTTTTGGTGGTTGTACCATCAGCGTTCGCGATCGCGCTTCGGCTGCAATGCTTGCCGATTGGAATATTCCTTGTCTTCTCGCTCCCGATCCAGTTTGGGCATTGGAGGCTAAGCCAGTACCAGGACTTTGGGATTTACCTGCTCCCAGAGTCGCGGTGACATTGCGCTCCCATCCCCAGTTAACAGAAACACGTCTTGCTAACTTAACTCGTGCATTGGTTGATTTTCAAAAAGCTACACAAACTTTTATTTTACTGTTGCCATTTCAGCAACGCCAAGATTTGCCCATAGCCCAAGCAATTCAACCGCAACTTAAAGATGTTAGCCAAATTATGTGTTTGTCAGAGCCGCAACTTTTAAAAGGAGTGTTTCGCGGCGTGGAAATGGCGATCGGCATGCGTCTACACAGCTTGATTATGGCAGCATCTGAAGGATGTCGCTGTTTTGCTCTTAGTTACGACCCGAAGATCAATCGGTTGATGGAAGATTTGGATATGCCAGGGTGGGATTTAGCAACTTTGCCAGATGATCCCAACTTGATTAGTAAGACTTGGATTGAGCATTACGCTAATGGCGATCCACTGTCGCCAGAAACAATCCAGTCTTTGGTGGATCGAGCGCTGATGCACCGGGATATGTTGAGGATTGCCCTGTGTTAAGCACGATCAAATACGTTTATTACTACTCTCTTTTTCAGTAGCGCTGACTGCATCAGCATCTGTATGCCGCAATTACGATGGTCATCAGATTTGCATTCTCAGTATCAAGAGAAGTGCCAAAAATTACTGGGAATACAGGGCAGCAGTGACACCGTTGAGATCGACGGTTAAATCGAGAACAGCAGAGGCATAATTTTCGTTTTTTGTTTGTTTAAATTTTAATTACGATACCTTATTTCTCTGGTTAGCTAATTCTCCGGAATTACCTCATTTAGGCATCTTATTGCATTCAAAGTCCTTGGATATCCCACATAAGGCAGCAATTGCGTCATGACACTCAGTAATGTTCCTTTATCGTTACCGACATTCACATTGCCTTGGATATGTCCTTTAATTTGGGGTTCAGTTCCGCCCAAGGCTATCAGCATAGAAAGCGTTAGAAGCTCTCTTGTTTTTATATCTAGTCCTTTTCTGGTGTAGTAATCACCAAAACAGTTTGCCGATAAATATTTTTGGATGTGAATTTGATTCACCGATTATATTCTTCATCGGTTACGGGTGCCAACCACTTAACGACGCCTTCTGCGGCATTATTGGTTATAACAATATGGGTGAGACTACTATCTTGCGCTGCCCCGTGCCAGTGTTCGACATGAGACGGAATAACGACCACATCGCCTTTGGTAAGTAACCTTGCAGGTTTGCCTCTTTCCTGATAATAGCCTTTGCCATCGGTAACGAGCAGGATTTGTCCTGCTGCATGCGTATGCCAGTTGTTTCGGCAACCGGGTTCAAACACGACATCACCAACTGAATAACTCCCCGTTTCATCCTGCGGAACTAAAATATTTACCCATGCCGTTCCCGTAAAATAATCTGCCGCACCTTTTTCGCCTTTTGGGAAAATGGCGTTTTGATTTTCTGTGCTCATAACTGCCTTTTTATCTCCTTATAGCCCGGTTCTTTTTTCCAATTCTTCCGGATAGCGGTCACCCACTACTTTGATTCTTTCAAGTGCAGAATTAATGTCGCTCAATTCTTCAGAGGTTAATGTAATGCTCGCAGCTCCGATGTTTTCTTCCAAGCGGTTGAGTTTCGTAGTTCCCGGAATGGGCACAATCCAAGGTTTTTGGGCGAGTATCCACGCAAGGGCAATTTGGGCTGGTGTTGCCTTTTTTTGTTCAGCTACCTTTTTAAGTAAATCTACTAAAGCCTGGTTGGCTTCGAGTGCCTCGGGAGTAAACCGGGGAACGATGCTCCGAAAATCTGAACTGTCAAATCTAGATTCTTTATTAAATCTTCCTGTGAGAAAACCCTTACCTAAAGGGCTGAACGGCACAAAGCCGATGCCGAGTTCCTCAAGTGTGGGCAACAATTCTTCTTCGGGGCGTCTCCACCAAAGAGAATATTCGCTTTGGATAGCAGTAACAGGTTGTACGGCATGTGCTCGGCGAATGGTCTTCACTCCGGCTTCGGAAAGTCCCCAATGTTTGATTTTACCTTCCTGAATCAAATCTTTTATAGTGCCCGCTACGTCCTCAATCGGTACAGTGGTATCCACACGATGCTGATAGTACAAATCTATAATCTCAGTGTTCAGGCGTTTCAGCGAACCCTCTAAGGATTGCCTAATTTGCTCGGGGCGGCAGTCCTGCACCTGTTTTCCATCCTGCAACTTAATACCGAATTTAGTGGCAATCACCACTCGGTCACGTAATGGTGCTAAGGCGAAGCCCAGCAGTTCTTCATTTGTATACGGTCCATACATTTCGGCGGTATCAAAAAACGTAACACCGCGATCCACAGCCGAACGAAGCAAAGAAATCATTTCTTTTTTGTCGGGTATTTCGCCGTAAGCGTAACTCATACCCATACAGCCAAGCCCAATTGCCGATACTTCCAGGTTGCTGTTTCCAAGTTTTCGTTTTTGCATTGTTACTCCTTCGATGAATCACCTCGGTTATTCAGATTTAAGGGATGCCATATCGATACAGAAGCGGTACTTCACATCGGACTTGAGTAGTCGCTCGTAGGCTTCGTTGACCTTCTGGATAGGGATGACTTCGACCGAAGCGGTAATGTTATGTTCGCCGCAAAAGTCGAGCATCTCCTGGGTTTCGGCGATGCCGCCGATGTTTGAGCCGGAGAGACTGCGGCGACCCATGATGAGGCTGAATGCCGATATTTCCAGGGGGTTCGGGGAAGCGCCGACAAGGGTGATGTTGCCATCGAGGCGGAGCAGGTTGAGATAGGCGTTGATGTCGTGCTTGGCGGAGACGGTGTCGAGGATGAAATCGAAGCTGCCAGCATGCTTCTGCATCTCGTCGGCATTACGGGAGACGACGACTTCGTCAGCACCGAGGCGGAGCGCATCCTCCTTCTTATCGGGCGAGGTGGTGAAGACAACGACGTGGGCACCGAGCGCATGAGCAAACTTCACGCCCATATGGCCCAGTCCGCCGAGACCGACCACGCCGACCTTCTTGCCCTTGGTGACGCCCCAGTGGCGCATGGGCGAGTAGGTTGTAATCCCAGCACAAAGGAGTGGCGCGGCTCCGGCCAGATCAAGGTTGGAAGGGACGCGCAGAACAAAGCGTTCATCGACGACGATGCTGTCGGAGTAGCCACCATATGTGACGCCTCCCAAGTGCTTGTCCGGGGAGTTGAAGGTGAGGGTCAGGTTTGGGCAGAACTGTTCAAGATTAGCTTTGCAATGGGGGCAAGTACCGTCTGACTCGACCATGCAGCCGACCGCAGCGAGATCGCCGGGCTTATACTTGTTAACTGCCGAGCCGACCTTGGTGACACGACCGACGATCTCATGACCGGGGACAATCGGGTAGACAGTGGGCATGATGCTGCTCCACTCGTTACGCACTGAATGGAGGTCGGAGTGGCAGATGCCGCAGAAGAGGATTTCGATCTGAACATCGTGTTCAGTTGGATCGCGCCGTGCGATCGTGTCGGAGTCCAGGGACGATGTCGCACTGGCAGCGGAGTAAGCCTTCGCGTTATACATGGATTTATGCTCCTAATTTGTTTACTTTTGGCATCTGGTACTGTTCGTCACTATTCCTTCACTTGATGCCACTTTGGTTGCTAGCTCAATCTCTACGATTGAACACCTATCGCCTGCTCTATTAGTAGGGATGGGAATTTTTTAAGAAGCAAGGTTAGCCTCGAACGTTTTGGTTGTCAGTAGGTGAATCTCTTGTCCAATCAAAACTGAGTTTTTGCTTGAATAAAAATCCAGAATCCCTACAAGCAGCCAGAATCATTTTTCAGTGCTTTAGCTTCATTCTAAGAATTTTGAAGGGCAAGCAATAGAACGATAATCTAAAATTGTTGAATAATCCTGCAACTTTAGAAATGAACACTGCCAAAACGAGTGAAAAGTCCGATATGGATTTATGGATTTAATGAACGACCAGCAGACAAAATACGAGGCTTCCAGAGCGCAAGCTAATAGAGACGAACTGACTGAGCGTATTGCACAGGCTATTCGTCATGATGGGACGATTGAGCCGCACAAAGGATTGCACTTCAACTGCTCCTCCTTTCCTTCGGAACCCTGTCATAGTGTCTCTGTCCCTGCCTTTTGTGTGATTGCTCAGGGTAGCAAAGAAGTTTTTCTGGGCAATGACCGCTATCAGTACGACCCAATGCATTATCTGCTTGCTACGGTCGAACTGCCGATTGTAAGTCAAATTCTTGAAGCGTCCAAAGAGCAGCCGTATCTTAGCCTTCGTTTCGATCTCGACCCCATCCTTGTCGGTTCAGTCATGGTCGAGGCAGGCTATCCCTCACCACAAAGCCGTGCCAATGTAAAAGCGATAGACGTGAGTCTATTAAATGCGCCTCTGCTGGATGCCATAGTACGGCTCATTAGGCTTCTGGACGCTCCCGCCGAAGCTAGGGTTCTGATGCCACTGATCGCACGGGAAATCATTTACCGACTCCTGATGGGAGAGCAAGGTAGTCGGCTCCGTCATATTGCAGTTCTAGGTGGCTACACCCACCACATGGCTAGGGCTATCGAGCGACTTCGTAAAGACTTTAAGGAGCCGCTTCGTATTGAAAGCATCGCACGAGAGCTTGGAATGAGTGTCTCAGGCTTTCACCATCACTTCAAGTCTGTCACTGCAATGAGTCCTTTGCAGTTCCAGAAGCAATTGCGGCTCCAGGAGGCTCGTCGTCTGATGCTGGGGGAGAGCCTTGACGCTACCAGTGCTGCCTACCGTGTGGGTTATGACGACGCCTCGCACTTCAACCGGGAGTACAAGCGGCTCTTTGGTGCACCACCGATGCGTGATGTGGAGCGGCTACGAGAAGCTGCGTTTGGAAACCGCTAGTTCAGTATGATCTTCTCAAGACGCTCTAATTTTGCCAGAAATCGCTAAAACATTAAAGTGGCAGCTACAACCTCAACTTTTAGCCCTGTCTTTGGAAGAAAAAGCACAGGCAATTCAGATTTTGGCGGCAAGCCTCAGCAATGGGTGGATTGGCATTGAGAAAACACCGGGGGTGATGGGGGGCGATGCCTGTATTCGACAGACTCGGATTCCGGTTTGGCTGTTGGTTAGCTTGCGCGATCAAGAGGTAAGTGAAGCCTATTTGTTAGAAGATTACCCGACGCTAACCGCTGCTGATTTGGTGAATGCATGGCTGTATGCAGAAGCTTATCCTGAAGAGATTGAAGCGGCGATCGCACGGCAAGAGGCGGCATAGCGCGTGGATAAGCTTTATGCTGATGAGGGGTTTCCGAAGGTGGTTACGGAACTACTGCGTCAATTCGGTCACGATGTACTAACGGTACAAGAAGCAGGGCAAGCCAACCAGCGAATTCCTGATGACCAAAATAATTAAAAATTAAAAATTAAAAATTAAAAATTTAAGATTAAGAA
>CAXTSI010000481.1:0-6865 GCA_964246695.1 uncultured bacterium | reverse complement strand
GGCTAATGGCTAATGGCTTTTAACAATTAGCAATGAACAATTAGCAATTAGCAATGAACAATTAGCAATTAGCAATTATCTAACTTGGATAAACTGGCAACGTCAAGTGAAACCATGCACCACCATCGGGGGCTGAGTCTACCCAAATTCGACCGTAGTGCGCCCGGATGATGCGCTGGCATAAACATAGACCAATACCATAGCCAACTGTTGCCCGATCGCGTTCCAAACGAAAATGGTTTTCAAAGATTCGCTCACGGTTTTCTTCTGGAATACCAGGACCAGTATCGCCAATGCTGAATTGAACTTTTTGAGTAGTGCGGTGAAGACCAGAGACGCTAATAATACCACCATCGGGTGTATATTTAATGGCATTGTCCAATAGGTTGATTAGCACTTGGCGGATACGTTCTGGATCTGCATAAACACAAGGTAAGTCTTTGGGAATGTCTTTTTTGATTTTCAGGGATTTGGCAATGTAGCGATCGCGCAATTCCTCCAGTGCTTCCAAGCAAAGTTTGCCTAATTCTATTTTTTGCGGTATAATAGAAAGCTCCATCTCATTAGCACGACCTACCTGCAAAAGGTCAGTAATCATCCTGTCAATTATCTTAGTTTGGAGCCGAGCTTGTTGGAATAAATGCACTGCCATCGCAGGTTTCAAGCGCTTGAATTCACCTTTTTCTG
Source organism: uncultured bacterium (assembly GCA_964246695.1). Classification (GTDB taxonomy): domain Bacteria; phylum Cyanobacteriota; class Cyanobacteriia; order Cyanobacteriales; family Nostocaceae; genus Stigonema. The sequence continues at coordinate 6,178 of CAXTSI010000481.1, read as the reverse complement.
AATTATAGTTAGATTGCAGCGTTTCGATCGCGATACCTGCTGCAGTGAGGGGATTGCGAAGATCGTGAACTAACATAGCGATGACTCGGTCCTTAAAGTGTAGCTGCTCTTGAAGTCTCTCTTTCTCCTGTTTCAAACGAAACACTTCATCCGAGAGTTTTATCAGTTCGGCAGAAACAGCAACTGAGCTAATTGAGGATTTAGGTTCGTTGAGCCGACTATTTTCCTCTACACTTCCTTGCAAGCCACTTTGTAATTTTGAGTAAGCGTCTACTGCCGCAGCTTGCCAACGAGGCCACCAGTCTTTTAATTCAGCAATTATATTACTACCAGCCAGGGTTTGTCTAGGTTCGGGATGAATTTTGATTAAAGCTGGTGTTGCTACCAGTTTAAAGTGTTCTGCCAAATAGGGTTGTTGCCCAACATCAATAATTTGAAGTTCAAACTTGTACTCAGCCTGCAATTGTTTCAAGTAAGATCCAAGGTGCTGCACCTGTTGTCGGGACTTTGGACGTTCATCGATAAAAAGTAACAGTTGTAGTAGTTCTTCTGAAGAAATAGGCTGATCTGGGAATTGCATGTCATCATGTTTGAGCACTGGTAACAAATCGGCGACGCTTTACAGAAAGTAAAATTGAATGGCAGTTGTTAATGTAATGGTCGTTGTTTTTTTTGAACTTAATATCTATTGACGTTAGTTTTTGCACATAACGTGAAAAGTCAGAATTCATTGAGTGTCTGCGCTAGCGTAGGAATTGACACCCCAATTGAGATTTCCTGTAGTGTACTCTAAAAGTCCAGTTATATTAGTGAGTTTGGCTGTTTTACTCACCTCATTAACAGCCTGTGCCAATAGTCCAGTCGCCAAAAACCTTCAGCAGTCTTTTGCGGCCGATCCCAGACTGAAAGATAACCCAGTTGCCTTAGGCACTCATCAAGTAGGCGAAGGGCTTGCTCGCCAAAAGGAGGCGACAGTTCAGTTGCCACCTGATTTTCCCAAAGATATCCCATTATATCAAAATGCTAACTTGCAAGAAGTTAAACCGAATAGTGGCGAAGATGGTACTGTATCAACTCGCTGGCTCAGTTCCGATCCTAGCAACATAATTGCTAGCTATTACCTACAACAATTTCAAGCAAATAACTGGCAGGTGCAACAGCCAACCGATCAACAGGGAGGCATTTTGTCAGCACGACGCAATGACTTACAGGTGAAGGTTTCCATTCAGCCGAAATCAGTTACCGATCCTGCATCTAATCAACCACAGACAGCAACTGAACTTTTGATTGAGTACGGGAGCAACCCCACTACTACAGCACAAACTACCCCAACTCCTAGCCCCCAAACTACTAACGATACTGCTGCACAACCAGACGCACCACAGTTTATTGGTCCCGTGCCACCAAAAGACTCAGCAACACAACCAAGTAGTACGAACGATCCCAAAAATCCAACGACAGCAAACTCAGCAACACAACCAAGTAGCACGAATGATGCCAAAAATCCCACACCTGTAACTCAGGAATTTAGCGATATTAACAAAGCACCGCAAGAATTGCGGCAATACATACAGGACTTGGCAGCATTGGGAGTTTTGCCTCTAGAATCAAATGCGGCTAAGAGTAATAGCATCACAAAAAACCAGTTTGAACCCAGTAAAACAATTACGCGCCAAGAATACGCTCGTTGGCTAGTTGCTGCAAATAATAGTATGTATGCCAACAATCCAGCTAAGCAGATCCGCTTAGCATCGGAAAGTTCTCAACCAGCTTTTAGTGATGTGCCAAAAACAAATCCCGATTTTCCCGCAATTCAGGGATTAGCCGAAGCAGGATTAATTCCTAGTCCTTTATCTGGAGATTCGACAGCAATTCTGTTTCGTCCAGATGCACCCTTAACACGGGAACAGTTGATTCTGTGGAAGATACCTCTTGACACTCGCCAAGCTTTACCAGCAGCAAATTTAGATACAGTAAAGCAAACTTGGGGTTTTCAGGATGCAGGGAAAATTGACCCCCAGGCGTTACGAGCAGTTTTGGCAGATTTTCAGAATGGGGAAAAATCGAATATCCGTCGGGTGTTTAGCTATACAACGCTTTTCCAGCCTAAGAAACCAGTTACTCGCGCCGAGGCGGCGGCGGCTTTGTGGTACTTCGGTACTCTCAGCGAAGGAGTATCTGCTCAAGATGCTCTGAAGTTAAAGCGATCGTAAAACTGATGGCGTTCTGGTTAGTAAATTTTCAATTCGCAGTTAGGGTGCGCCATTCGCAATGTAACGCACCATTACCAGACTAACCTTTGTTTAGAGCGATCGCGCTCCAAACGTTCTGACCACAGATTTTCCTCATAATTAACCTATAATATCTTGATGAAGAAACGAGCGCGAGGTTTTATTTGTATCAGTGACAACTCACCAATCACCTGGTAGCCTCCATCCCAGAACAACCATTTTCGTTAATTGTTGTAAAGAAAACCCATTTATAATCTTTGCTAACTGCTTAAACTGATAGAATTGGTCCAATGCAGATAGATCATCAGGGTCAAGGCAAAAAAATTCGCAAAACAAAAAAAAATCTTCGGCGATTTTTATGTAAAAACGGTTGAACCCACCCACAAAAACCTGTGTCACCTTTTGGTATCCAGATTGAAAACCAAAGGTCGGCTGATCTAGATGATCGGAATCATCCCCCGGTAAGATCATTTTATTCTACTCGTGTAATTTTTGGTTGACAGAGATAGAACCCACCTTCCACACCTTGGACTGTCACACAGCATAATTACTTGCAAAAAACATTTTTTAGGGCGATTAGTTATGCTAAAGTACTGAGAAAAATGTAGTTTTGACTAATTATTGTCAGTAATATTAGTATTTTAGATAGCATGGTTGCGCCGTAAAAAGCAGTAAAAACCGATTGTGCCAGATGAGGGTGCGGAATGTGGGGAAGTGGTCTGAATTTACTTAAAAAAACTTTGCTGTTGGCATCAAGCAACTCAAGGTATTCCTATGGCAGTAGGAATTTGAGTAAGTATTGGCAACGCAAATAAATTCAGTGGCACCCTAAGAGTAAAGCAAGTAAGCTGTTATTAGGCAGCTTTTAATACACTAACTGTGATTACACTAATTTGTTGCACTTTGTCTAGACTATCTATCTTTAGATAGATTTTTCTCCGGCAATATTTTTTAGTAAATATATCTAAGTGGTTGCGGATGGAGTTTTTAGTGATTGCTTATACGTAATTAATGTAACACGACAGCCACAAGCCACAGCAGATAATCCGCACCAGCCCTTCAATACATCAGAGGCTTAGCGGATGTGCAACGTCGTATCAAAAAATTGAATTGGCAGGGCAAACGCATCTAAATTAGTCTTGACAAAAACTTTAGTTTATGGTATAAAAAAAATTTATAGTTTGATTTGTCAATTTCTAACTGCTCGGGCGATCGGCTAATCAGAAAATCACAAATGCCACAGAGTCCGACTTCAGCATTAACCGTGAAGTCCTGCCCTGAAAATAGACTCACTTGACGCTTGAGATGCTTCCGGACTTCAACCAAAATCGGGCTAATCAGTAGTTCAGATTTTGCTTTCTCACTCGGCAGTGCAACCGCAAGCGTTTATGTTTTCTTCTAGCACCTCCAACAACGTGGAAGTTGGTGCAACCGGAGAGATCGTCGGAAAGAAAGCGGTTCCTTCAATTGTCTGAATTCCAAATGCCTGCTTCACCTTACCAACCGTGAAATCGCTGTATGCCATAAGTCTTGCCCCATTGGAAGTGCAGGTGTTCGCCTCTTTATTCTAAGGGTTAGTCTTGTTGAGTGGAAAGCAACGAAGTGCCATGCAACGCCTTCCATCCAAATCCCGACTTAATTTGTAGAAAAAAAATGATCAACTCACATCATGCAGGCTCAACAATTTCCAAGCAATGAGACAGCAGCCTCACTGACTGCATTCCCATGCTCTGCATGGGAGCGAGAAACGAGCATTTTACAAGGGTTTCAAACTTAAATTGACACCAATGGATGCTTACCCACCTAACCAATTTTTTGCCTTTCAGCTTCACAGTTTCTTTGTCACAAACCCGCTAATTATAAAAAATAGGTAAAAATAAAAACGTAAGTAACAATTATTGATTAACACTTTGAGATAATTTGGGTATAATTACGTAAATAAACCGAATAATGCTGATTTTTTGAATAAAAAAATAATCATATCCTCAACCTTCCTATTTGTCAAGGTCGCTAAACTGATATCTTGCACCAAGGTCAAAAACCGGGTTTCTTGCAAGTCGTTAAGTCTGGAACCCTTAATTTATCCTTAAGAAACCCGGTTTTTCTGGTCTTGTTGAGAATGGTGCAAGATGTGAGTAAATAAAAAAATACTAAGGCTAAAAAAGCATGAAAAAAGAATTTGTAGCAGCAGGATTTGTCCTTTTCTCTTTGATGTCGCCGCTTAAAGCAACAGCTGCGGATTTTGACAAGCTTTATGTATTTGGCGATAGTATTTCTGATACCGGCAATACTTTCAATATCTCCGGAGGGTCAGTCAATCCAACAACAGCCTTTCCCCCAGATCCGCCTTACTCTAAAGGACGTTTCGTAGAGTGGTTGAAAGCTAAACCAACCCATATAATCTGAACCCACCTGGGAATGTGCCAAACTAGCATACTCAGGTTTGATCGGGCTAGGTTTGCCAGCAGCTTCTGCCAGCAATTGAGCTTGACAAGAGCGCTCCATTGTGATGAACCACCATGCAGCCTCATCGACTGAGTGACCTACTGTCAGTAAGCCGTGGTTCTTGAGAATGACGGCTTTATTTTTTCTGAGAGTTTGAGCAATACGCTTGCCCTCTTTTGGTTCTAGAACCACACCTGTATAGTCCTCAAAGAGGCTATGGTCTTCGTAGAATGCACAGGCATCTTGGGTGAGGGGATCGAGGAGGCGACCCAGGCTAGACCAGCTTTTGCCGTAGATTGAGTGAGCATGGGCTGCTGCTACTATGTCAGTACGAACTGCATGAACTTGGGAATGAATCGCAAAAGCCGCCTGGTTCACTGGACGGTTACCCTGAATAACTTCACCTTGGTGGTTAACCTTGATGAGGTCGCTTACCCGAATCAGACCAAAGTGCATTCCGAAGGGGTTGACCCAGAAATGTTCGGGGTGTTCCGGGTCGCGAGCAGTTATATGACCTGCGATCCCTTCATCAAACCCAAAGCGAGAAAACAGGCGGAATGCGGCTGCTAGTCGCTGCTTGTGATGCAAGCGTTCTTCTTCAAAGGAAGCAAAGGTTGGTAGCTGAGGGGTGTTTGGCTTGGGTATGGATACAGTTTGCATATTGTCAACCTATTATGTGATTTTTAAGTAAAAATTTTGATATCTCTTCTTGAAATTAATCTTATATCTATAGCAATCCTATTTGATTTGTGAAAATTAAGCGCCTTAGAAACCCGGTTTCTTTAAGAAACCGGGTTTCTGGTACGTTCACGCTCTTATTTTAGGATTGCTATAGATGTGGAATTACGATCGCTTATTTAAAATTATTGAAGAATTAGAGTATTAAGTTATACAACAGGCAATGCTCAATTTAAGATTAGAGTCACCAATATTAGAATAAAATAATTTCAGAAAGGTAGAGAAAAGTTCGTAGCAAACAAATGCTGAAAACCGTTGCCGATGTAATGAGCCGTGACCCGATTGTCGTCAAGCCTGAAACTCCTTTGAATGAAGCCGTTCAAATTCTGGCACAACGACGCATTAGCGGGCTACCTGTTGTGGATGACGCTGGTAAATTGGTGGGCATTATCTCGGAAACGGATTTGATGTGGCAAGAAACTGGTGTGACTCCTCCAGCATATATCATGTTTCTTGATAGCGTCATCTATTTACAAAATCCTGCCACCTATGAACGTGACCTACACAAGGCATTGGGGCAAACTGTTGGGGAAGTTATGAGCAAAAACTCCATTACTGTTTCCCCTGACAAAACTGTCAGAGAAGCTGCCAAACTCATGCAAGATCACAACGTTCACCGCTTGCCAGTACTTGACAGCGAGGGTCAAGTCATTGGTATCCTCACCCGTGGTGATGTTATTCGAGCAATGGCAGCAAGTCAAGATTAGTTATTGTTAGTTGTTAGTTGTTAGTTGTTAGTTGTTAGTTGTTAGTTGTTAGTTGTT
>CAXTSI010000480.1:0-6873 GCA_964246695.1 uncultured bacterium | reverse complement strand
TTTTTTTTGTTTTTTGTTGTTTGTTGTTTTTTTTTTTTTGTCGGGTGGCCCCGCCCAACTTTCTGCACAAGTTGGTGGGCACTGCCCACCCTACATGTTTATTCGCGCCTTAGTATCATTCCATTAATCTAGGCGTTCTTCTATCCTAGTATGTATGTCGATTTAGTTCTGCCATGCTGTTTCATTCCACAATCCCAAGCATTGCTTTGTGCAGCGTTCGTCTACGGCGAGTACACCACATCGCCCTCAATGTCCACGATATGCAAGCTTCCCGGCACTTCTACAGTACTATCCTTGGTTTGCACGAATTGAAAGACGAAGAGGTTCCCGCCACCCTTGTAGACTTGGTAGCACAAGGGAAAGTAGCTAACTTCGTTACCCCCGATGGTACTATCCTAGATTTATTTTGGGCACCCGACTTGTCACCCCCAGATCCAAATCCAGAACGCTCTTTTACCAGAGCTTACCACCTAGCCTTTGACATAGATCCGCAGTTATTTGAGCAAGCAGTGGAAGTGCTAAAACAAAACCAAATAGCGATCGCCCACGGTCCAGTCACTCGTCCCACCGGCAGAGGCGTATACTTTTACGATCCCGATGGCTTTATGATTGAGATTCGGTGCGATCCCGAAGACATGGCTAATGGATAGTAGTTAGTGGTTAGTGGTTAGTAGTTAGTGGGATTTTTTGACAACCAACAACTAACAACTAACAACCAACAACTATCAACTATCAACTATCAATTAACAACTATCAACAAATGCAAATCTTTCAGGTAATCGAGTCAACAATCAAAAAACCTCCTATTCCACATGAACCACACAAGCAATCATTGAAAGCTTGGGCAATGTTTTGTCTTAGAAACAAAGGGTTCAAGGTAATATATGCAGAACAAGCCGACTTTGCTATTGAAACTAGGAGTGGCGAAAAGCTTTATTTTAAAGTCACAAATAGTGCAGTTGACTTAGATAATAAATATGGGTGGATAGTTTGGGATAGTGATACAAAAAGCGCTAACCTTATACCACCTCAATCTTGACCGCAGCACGCAGGTAATTATCTAAACTTCATCCGCGTGCATCTGCGGTTTCTCAAACACCATTAAATGCTGCTGCGGTAATAAGTTTTTGGTTTCACGCCAAACCAAACCGACAGCTTGCATTTCTTTTCGGACTTGCCTCTGAGTCATTTTGTGCAAACCTTTAGATAAAGTAAAAAATTATATTTCGGATTATGTTTCATGTGCAGAGCAAAATTCAAAATTTTCCTATTATTGTAAGGGCGGGGGGACCCCGCCCCTACGCGCCGATTGCAACCGGTTTCAGGTGGTGATTGTACCACTCTCGTTGAACCTGCTCAGTAATAAACGGTCTGATGATAAACTTGGGTGGGCGACCATCTTGAACATCAATCCGTACAAATGAGTAGGGAACTCGCTTTTTTGAAGCGTAACCATGACGACCAACAAAAAGCAGTGAATTTGCAACTTTGCGATCGCAAGTTCCGACAACATCCTCAAAAGTCTCCATTAATTCTGACCGCCACCGCACCCGTTCCTTCATATGTTTGAATTTTCACAGGAATTGGTGGGTCAATGATGAATTCCATAAGTTGTTAGTTGTTAGTTGTTAGTTGTTGGTTGTTGGTTGCTAATTGTTAAAAGCCATTAGCAATTAGCAATTAGCCATTAGCAATTAGCCATTAGCCACTAACCACTAACTACTGATAACCAGCAGCTTGCAATGAAAACAGTGTCGCATAGCGTCCATGTGCCTGCAACAGTTCCTTATGGGTTCCCTGTTCCACAACTTCCCCAGCTTCAATAACTGCAATTTTGTTAGCCATCCGGACTGTGGAGAAGCGGTGAGAAATGAGAAATACCATCTGATTTTGGGTAAGGGTGCGAAAGTGATTGAAAATGTCAAACTCAGCTTGGGGGTCCATTGCCGATGTCGGTTCATCTAAAACCAGGATATCGGCACTAGTTCGCATAAAAGCGCGGGCAAGAGCAATTTTCTGCCATTGACCGCCAGAAAGTTCTTGTCCTCCCTTGAACCATTTACCAAGCTGAGTCTGAAAACCTGCGGGCAAATCTTCAATAAAAGGTTGCGCCATTCCTTTTTCTGCCGCAATTTCCCAACGGGTTTTGTCTTCCATGCGATCCACATCGCCCACACCGATATTCTCACCAACAGTGAATTGGTAGTGGACAAAGTTCTGGAAAATCACACCGATGCGTCGCCGCAACACATCAATATCCCATTCCTGCAAATCCAAGCCATCGAGTAAGATGCGTCCGGAATTTGGGGTGTAAAGTCGCGTCAGCAATTTGATTAAAGTCGTCTTGCCAGAACCATTCTCACCAACAATTGCTAGTTTCTCTCCAGGGAGGAGGTGTAGCGAAATATTTTTTAATGCAGGTTGCGAACTTCCGGGATAGGTAAATGATACGTTCTCAAACCGAATGCCATCTTTAGGATTTAAACCGATGGTGGCTTTACCTCTTGGTTTTGGTACTTCCTCTTCTAGGAAGTCGTAGAGAGTGGAAAGATATAAATTGTCTTCGTACATACCCCCAATAGAAGTGAGAACACCAGCAAACGTATTTTGCCCTTGGCGGAATACAATGAGATACATTGTCATGTCTCCCAAGGAAATTCTACTTGCAACGGTTTCCGCCACAATCCAGGCGTATGCTAAGTAAAAGGCAGCGGTACTAAGCAAACTGAGGAGATACCCCCACAACCCTCGTCGCAGAGTTAAGTCGCGGTCTTCGCCATAAAGTCTATTGAACAGCTCGTGGTAACGTTCTAGCAACATTTCCCCCAGCTGGTAGAGTTTTACTTCCTTGGCATAGTCTTCTCTAGCAAGCAACGTTTCCAGGTAGGTTTGCTGACGAGTTTCTGGCGATCGCCAGCTAAACAGGCGAAAGGCTTCCCCCGCAAATTTCGTTTCTGCAAAGAATGCAGGCATAGCAGCTACAATCAGTACGATCACTGCCAAAACTGAGAATTTCACCAGCAAAACGCCGTAAGTTATGAGTGACAAGGCGCTTTGCACTAAGCCAAAGGTGCGATTTACCAGTGAAAGGGGACGAGTGGATGCTTCTCGCCGTGCATTGGTCAGTTTGTCGTAAAACTCTGAATCCTCAAACTGGGTAAGCTCCAATTTTAACGCTTTTTCCAGGATGAGAACGTTCACCCGCTGACCGAGTAGCACCCGCAACAGTGACTGGCAAACGGTCAGGAATCGCTGACTACCTGCTAGTATGACTACAGCTAGAGCCTCTAATCCTACATACATCAGCGGACGATAGCTATTGACAAAATCATTCTTATGTGCATTAATTTGAGAAGCAGCAACAACGGCATCAACAATTAATTTGCCGATGTAAGCAACAGCAGCTGGTAAAAGACCAGCCACTAAAGTTAAAATACCAAAGAAAATGGTAAGAGATCGGCTAGTAGTCCACACCAAGCCGATTGCTCGCCCACTGTAGTGGAATACCGCCATTGATTGACGCAGAGCGTTATGTTTTTTAAGGATTCTCATATTCTTTTTATAGCGTAAGAAATTGTACTTAGTTGTGCCACTCTGTTTGCACAGTTTTCCGATTTCCTGAAATAAGAAGGCAAGCATAAGTTCTAGGCATTCCCACAACTTCCAAGTTTCAGAATTACCAAATCGACCACAATATAACCCTTCGGGTTCGCCATAAAGCTTGGTGCAGTCGCCTGGGACTGGCTCACCCTCCTCATGCGCGCTGCTTCACCAGTCCCCAGGGCGCGGGAAACAAGCTGCAAGGGCTGGACTCACCGTAGGGGCGGGGAAACCCCGCCCTTGATGATCGTGTGGTCAATTCAACCCTTAAACTGCTGTCAGTCAGATAAACAATAGCTGTTTGATGTTTTAGTAGTAATGCTTGAGCTTTTTGTGTTGCCTTACTTTGTAAAATTTAAACTTTTTTAGGCGAGGAAATAGCAGGCAACTTATTCACTATTTGACATTTTATATCAGCTTCCCTAGCATTGGACCTAGGTGCTAATCTCTGGGTGGAGACAAAACAAAATTTTGGTGCAAGCCTTATATAGTAATTAATTCAAGATTCACTTAGCCGCGAGTTGCCGCAAAGCTACTGTTGGTTATAATAAAAAAATAACCTCACACTGGGGTTATTTTTTCTACAAATATTATTAGGTAAGATTCCCACTTCCCTAATGGTACAGTTGTCACTATAGTGACTTAGGAAACGTTTAAGCAACTAAGCCCCAGCTTGCGCTGGGGCATTTCTTATTTAAGATCATCGATCATACTATTAACTTATCGTTTCGTCGAGTATCACTTGTCTGATTTGTCTATTTTAGGCTTGGAGCTAGCTAAAATACTGTCTTTTCTTAAGCTAACCGACCAAATACTTCTCAGAAAAGCTCAACCTAAACTCTGATTTTTCAAACTAGGCGTCAAAAGTCAGCTTACGGGCAACCCTCGAATGAGTTCCCGAATGACATCTGTTGCTGCTCTCCCTGTCTGGTTACAATACGAGTCAAGCTTGTTGGCTTCATCTGATGCCAGGTTGATGGTGATTCGCTTGATCGTCCATTTTTTACAAGGGGTTGCAAAACTGATAATTAGACATGTGGCAGTCTTATTCATTATTCCTGATTTCAAGAGAATGATTTATGCAGACAGACATGGCTGATTTACTAATTTATCTATTGGCGTTGCTGATTCCATCTATGAAAATGATTTTACGTGCGGACCAAAATCATTGTAGAGACGTAGCACCGCTACATCTCTACATCCGGATTTATACCTCAATTTAGCAACGCCTATCTATTTTGCTTGCTTTACTAACTTTATAACAGTACTCAAAAAGGGTACTTGTAAATATGTGCATTTTATACTATAATTATAAGGCAAAAAATTTTTTTGTCAAGCTGCTTTGTAGGTCTTTGCCCATTCATTGAGTAAGCAGTTATTGTAGTTTTCAAACGAGCGCTCCTCTCACCTCGCATTAATAAATGTGGTATATAAAGTGTCATGACCGGGGATTCACAGTATGAATTCCGATCGGGGATTGAAATACTTTGTGTCAGTTCACCCTCTGTTTATCTATGTCTGTCATGCAGATGTCAACAGTCATTAGTTGCATCTTTTCTCATACCTAGTGCTGTGAAGCTCTTTGTTAACTGCTCCCAAAGAATCTCTATTTGCTCGTAGGACTCTTGGGGAGAAAGTTTACCCCTAGTCTCTAAAGCGCAAATATAGCCGACCCGTTGAGAAAATTCCTGAAGGTTAGCATTGAATACAAGGTTTTCTGGTTTGAATTTACCCTGGTATTGAAAGCGATGGTAGAGAAAGTTGTTTTTGTCTACCTGATTGCAGTCAGCCATGAGACACCCCTTTGTTAGTCAGTTTTATATTAGCCATTAGCTTTCTAGATAATTTCACTTTAGCCAGCAATATCGATAAAATCAAATAGTCTTATTGATTATATTGATAAATTAAAGTTATTAAACTTCTCAAATAAAGCTTTAGCCGGACTTAAGCGATCGGCTGCATCAATAAAAGCGCCAGTGAATACGGAATTACGACGTTTTCGTTAAATTCCTAAATGGTTCAACTAAAATTCCGAGAATTTCTTCAATTTGTGCAATAAAGTATTCAGTTCTGTCAATTTTTAGGGTTTGCGCTTCGAGTGTTAAAAACTTCCACAGGGTACCAGTTGATACTACCCCATAGATTGTCTGTGATTGTCCTTTACGCTCGTTAAATACTTGAGCTGCTACCATTTCAGCTACGCATTGTCCTAAACCCAGCTTAATGTCATTGTCTTTTGCCTCAACTAGTGTAATGACTGGGGCAGTAATCAACAACTGGTTTTCTGAAGCACTAAGAATAAAATCACATACACCATTGAGTCCTCTACTTTCATCTACGTTAAATGAAGTTCCTGAGAAATAACCAATTTTGCCTTGAAAAATTCTTCTAACTTCTAGAAGAATCGGAGTGATAATTAATTCAGACCTTGCTTTTTCGGTACTGATATTAGTTGCTAACTCTAGTGTCTCTTCCAAAGCTTCTTTCAATCGTTGAGATGCTTGAACTGGAACAACTTGAGCAAATAGGTTATGACTTTCCTCAAGGGTAAGGTTTAAGTCATTAATCGCTTTATCAAGAGTTTTAAAATCGCTATACGACACCGTAATCTTATTTGGTGGCTAGCACTATATATTATTTTCATTATAATATCATATTACTTACGCACTATACGCTCTACCGCATCATGTGTATAACGGAATTGGGTCGTTTCAGACGGAAGAGCGAACACATAAAGGTGCAGCAGCCCATTTGGGGCATCGCCCTCAAACAGAATTGACCAGATAGTAGGGGCGGGGTTACCCCCTTTTGTCAAAATTTACCGCTTATCCGCCAGAATAAACCCGTCCTTTCCATGCACCGCCTCGTCCTTGCCAGTGGCGCCTAGCTGAGTCTAGAGTCATCAGCGAATAGAGAAATGCGATCGCTGGTAAGCAACAGGCTAACCAAGGAGAACATTTATAAAAGCGGATGATTGGTAAGTAAGCCAATGTCATTAATACCCATGTCAATAAACCTGTAGCCGCAAGCAACCAATTTCCTGTTAAACCACCCAAGATTGCCCCTGTAGGTGGAACTATATAAATCAATGTCATGCCGACTAAGGTTAAGAGTAGCAGAAATGGCGAATAGTTCAGTTGGGTAAAGGCTGTGCGGGCAACCATATCCCAAATTGTAGTGAGCGTTGGATAGGAACGGAGGCTTTGAGTTAAAGCACTGAGTCCAAGCCAGATGCGTCCCCCTGAGGGAGTGGGGGGAGATGAGGGAGTGGGG
>CAXTSI010000479.1:0-6895 GCA_964246695.1 uncultured bacterium | reverse complement strand
CCCCACTCCCTACTCCCCACTCCCCCTACTGATCTTCTATAGCTTCTAACGTGTAAGGGAAATACTCGTTTTTTTTGTAAGAACCAATCCAAACGTTGTATGTTCCCGAAAGCCATTCACCGACAAGTCCGGGATGTTTGCCGTCAAAATTGTTGTTGCACCAAATGCCGCCAGGACCACTGACAATCAGGGTGGTATCCTTAGGACTGTCTACTAGCAGTTTTAGGTAGTCAAGTTTACTTGCTAACTCCAAGGTGTGGTTTGGTTGTTCATCATAATATCCGGTACAGTGACCTGTAGGAGTTACTGTTCTACGGGCGATCTCCTTCGCTGGTATTGAACCGCCACTGATGCCGCGAACTATCAAGTGGTCTGAGGAAAAATTGCGATCGATGTGAAGGTCTCCAAAAAACATTGGCAGTGGCGCCTCCTGCCCATAAACTTGGGCATTAAGAGCGGAGGCGATCGCCAGCGTAATTGTCAACAACGATAATCTTATCCCTCGGTTTACCAATTTTATCGGCATTCTGATTACATGATTTTCCCAGTATTATAAATGACATTAATTTTACACGCCATGTTCCCAAACCCAGGGTATTTGACTACGGCTAATGGCTAATCGCTAATGGCTAATTGTTACTATTAGCAATTAGCCATTAGCAATTAGCAATTACCCATTACCTTCTACCGCCTTAGTCAAACGCAGCTTGTCTAAACCAATCTGATTGAGCAATAACCATGATTGGATTAGGTCAGGACCATGCAGATCTCCTGTTAAGGCTGCTCGCAGCGATCGCATTAACAAGCCTTTCTTGACGTTTTGCTCTTTAACCACCTGTTTAATGATGTCCTGGGCAATGCTTTCGCTCAGTTGCGACGCCGAGTCCAAAGCCGAGATAATGCCTTGGAGTGCAGTGGCAGAACCTGACAGATTTAGTTGTGTACTAGCCTCTTCGCTGTATTCAACTGTTTCTGTAAAAAATAGTTGGCTAATGCTTACACCATCCACCAAACAAGTCAGACTGGGCTGAATCAAAACTACTAGCTGTTCTAACCAGGGGCGATTTCTTGCTCCGGCAATTTCATACCCAGCTTCTTCCCAGTAGGGTATGAGTAAATCTGTCAGTTTATCTACCGACATGCCGTGTAAATACTGACTGTTGAGCCAATCCAGTTTTGCCCAGTCAAACTTTGCCCCGGCTTTATTCACTCGTTCAAAGCTAAACTGCTTTGCTGCTTCTTCCAAGGTAAAGATTTCTTGAGTTGAATCTGGGGGTGACCAACCTAGCAATGTCATATAATTTACCAAAGCTTCTGGGGTAAAGCCCATTTGCTTAAAATCCGAAATAGAGGTGACCCCATCCCGCTTAGAAAGCTTGCGCCCATCAATATTCAATATCAGTGGTGTGTGGGCAAACTCTGGGATCTTTGCCTTCATCGCTTCATAAAGTAGAATTTGCTTGGCAGTGTTGGCTATGTGGTCTTCGCCTCGGATGACATGAGTGATCTGCATATCCATGTCATCAACCACTACCGCAAAATTATACAGTGGCTGACCAATACCTTCTGCTGTTGCACGAGCAATAACCATATCACCGCCGAGATCGCTACCTTGCCAGCTCATGTGTCCGCGTACTAAGTCATTCCAGACAATTTCCCGGTCATCATCAATTTGGAAACGAATCACGAAATTGCGCCCTTCGGCTTTGTAATTTGCTTCTTGTTCTGGTGTTAGGTTGCGGTGACGGTTGTCATAGCGAGGAGCTTCGGATCTAGCCTTTTGGGCTTCTCGTAGCGCTTCTAATTCTTCTGCTGTAGTATAGCAGCGATAGGCTAATCCCCGATCTAAGAGGGTTTGTACTGCTGACTGATAAAGTTCTAGGCGCTTGGTTTGGAAAAATGGACCTTCATCCCAATTTAGTCCTAGCCAGCCCAGTCCTTGAAAAATATTTTCCGTGTATTCTGGACGCGATCGCTCTTGGTCTGTGTCTTCAATTCGCAGGATAAACTGACCACCGTGATGACGGGCAAATAACCAGTTAAATACAGCTGTCCTTGCTGTACCAATGTGTAAATTCCCAGTCGGGCTGGGGGCAATACGGACTCTAACAGTCATACCGATTTTGGAGCCTTAGATTTTGGAGTCACTCGCGTACGGGGGTTCCCCCGTTGAGCGAAGTGGCGTGATTTTGGATTGGTTAGTTCAACTTATGACAGCCTTTTCCACGTTAGTATTTCTAGCTGAACAATGGTCAAAGGGTGTCACAGTAGATTGTGTCTTGATGTAAAATATCAATGATATGCCTTAGATCTTAGATTCAATCCAAAATCCAAAACTCTTTAACGGGATCGACGGGGCTCGAACCCGCAACTTCCGCCGTGACAGGGCGGTGCTCTAACCAATTGAACTACGATCCCTCAACTGGCAACTTTCTTAGTATTGCAATTTTTTGGCGACTTGTCAAGGGTTTTTTCGGGAAAAGTTTAAATTATCTGAAACCCTTGTAGAGACGTAGCACTGCTACGTCTCTACAATCATTTTCGCAGATGTCTAATCAATCGGACTTGATATAATATAAAATGCTCGTTTCTCGTTCTCATGCAGAGCATGAGAACGAGCATAAACGCCGTCACAAAGCTGCGAGGTGGGGACTGCGGTCAACATTTCTGTTCAATGATGACCTTGATTGCAGCTAAAAATTCTTGCTCAATGTAGGGTTTTGTAAAATAAGTGGTAGCTCCTAATTGCATTGCTAACTGGCGATGCTTATTGCTACGGCAACTACTAAGTATGACCACTGGTACTTTTGCCAGTAACGGGTTTTTGAGGCGATGGCTAAGAAACATAAAGCCATTTAAATTAGGCATTTCAATACCACTGATCGCTAGCTGAATACTTGAATTTTGCTGCAACTTTGCAATAGCCTCTTGCCCATCCTGTGCTTGCAAGACTTGGTAACCGGCTCGTTGTAGAGTCAGGCAGACGATCTGTCGCACAGCTTTGGAATTATCTACGACCAGAACACTGGGTTTTTGGACCGTTGCAGCTTTGTCAATCACAGCAGCACCGAATGAATCAGACAATTTAGCAGTGGCGGAAGCCGTTTGACTTTTGCCAATCGTCTGACTGAGCAGTGAGGCAACATCAATGACTTGGATCAGACGGTTTTTCCAAATGGTATAGCCATAGACATAGCTCTGAAGCGGATTCTCAAATTCAAAGGGTTTAATGACTAGCTCAGGTTCCGTAACCAAGTACTCAACTTCTGACTCTAAAGCAAGCATTTGCTGACCTTGGCTAATTACCAACATTGGCTCAGGCTGAACATCCGGCGAGGAATCCACCACTAAAGGGTGGTCAGAGTGTAGCTCTAGTAGTGGATTGGTGTAGCTCAGCAATTCGGACAGTTGATAGGCTGGGATCATTTGTTCCCGCCAGTGGTCGAGAGCAAATCCCACTTGTGTCGCTATCTGAGCAAATAAATTAATCTCAGACTGTTGCCAATCACGGGGTCCGGAACACTGATGCAAAATCAATAAGCCAAATAGCTTATTGTCTTTGATAATGGGCGCAACCAAATTTGCCTTAACAGCAAATGGTTCTAGTTGACTAAGGTAACAATCGGGTAAACCAGCTTCATAAATGTTGTTGGTAGCTTTAACTCGACCATCTTGGTACCTTTCTACATAGCCTTCGGGGAAGCAGCGATCTTTAATTTCAACCCCCAACGCTTTCGGAAAACCTGGAAGCACTGATTCTGCAATCAGAGTTCCATACCACTTCGTGTCAAACCCATTAACGAGTGCTCGGTCAGCGCTAAATGCTTTGCGGACTTGTTCAACAGTGGTTTTGAGGACATCATCTTCGTGAAGCGATTCCCGAATGCGGCGAGTAATGTCCACACGCAACTGAGTTCGCACACCTTCCGCATCAATTCGCTGAAGAAGCCGCGCATGGTCAAGAGCAAATCCCACTTGCATAGCTATTTGGGTAAACAAATTAATCTCAGACTGCCGCCAATCACGGGGTCCGGAACACTGATGTGCAATTAATAAGCCAAATAGCTGGTCGTCTTTGAGAATGGATGCCACCAAATTTGCTTTGACATCAAAGGGTTCAAGTTGGCTTAGATAACAATCGGTCAAACCAGCTTCATAAATGTTGTTAGTAGCTTTAACTCGACCTGCCTGGTACAGTTCTACATAGCCTTCTGCAAAGCAGGGGTCATTAATTTTGGCTCGCAACGCTTTTGGAAAACCAGGAACAACTGATTCTGCAATTACAGTTCCGTACCAGTTGGCGTCAAAGCCATACACAATGACTCGGTCAGCGCTTAATTCTTTGCGGATTTCTTCAACAGTGGTTTTGAGAACATCCTCTTCGTTGAGTGATTTCCGAATGCGGCGGGTGATTTCGATAAATGCCTGAGCTTGATCGGCTTTCGTATCTACCCGTTCTAGCAGTTTGGCATAATCGAGAGCGAATCTAACTTGCGTAGCTATCTGAAGCAATAAATCAATTTCTGACTGCTGCCAAACGCGAGGTCTAGAACACTGATGTGCAATCAATAAGCCGAATAGCTCGTTATTATGAAGAATCGGCGCGATTAAACTAGACTTGACACCAAATCGCTCCAGCATCCCAATATGACTATCACTAAGACCAGCTTGATATATATCATCAATAGTACGGACGCAGCCCAGACGGTATCGTTCGATATACTCTCCCTCAAAATCGCGTTCTGAGACTGTAGCCCACAACATTTTTGGCAAACCCGATGCCACTGATTCTTCTACAAAGGTTCCTTCCCAATTGGAATTGAAGCGAAAGATGACCACACGGTCAGTTTTTAAGGCTGTACGAACTTCTTCTACGGTAGTTTTGAGAACATCTTCTTCATTAAGCGATTTTTGAATGCGGCGAGTAATGTTCATCAACATATGGAAGTACTCGGCTTCAACTTCTTGTTTCCATAGCAAATCTGGAAGCTGTTCTTTAATGAAGCTGATGTTTGTCTCTAAGACAACCAATTCATCATTGCTAACAATGTGAGGATCAGTACCCGCATTTACTCTACGTAGTTTATTTACCATAGTGGTGGATATTCTAGCAGCGTTCAGGACTGGACGAATGGCGCGATTAGCTAGAATTGCCGCGACCGCACCTACCAACAGTGCCGTCGCCCCGGTTCCTTCTAACAAAAGTGACTGTTGTCCCTGTAGTGCTTCAGTTTCGGCTAGACCTGTAGCATCTACAAGTCTAGCCTGGGAAATCTGTTTGCTAATTAACTTGCTATTTAAGTAGTAGGTGGCTGTCCCAACTGCCAGCACAGGGAGCATGCTGACGGCGAGTGCCCAAACCATTGCCTTGGTCTTCAAGCTCCATTTCTGCTTTGAAGAACTAGGAGACTCTTGAAGGCTTGCTGTTTGTTCTGAGTTATCTATTGTTAAATTGCTGATTTTGGTTTGTTGGCGATGCAATTTTTGCTCGACTTGCTTTTTATCAGACGGTTGATTCATACATGAAATTAGGTAGTGAGGCAAAAGCTTATCGACTACAAAATGAATACAGTGATGACAAAAGAGCCATTACTGTATTCATTTTGTTTACCAAGATGTAAAATGATGCACCGCTGATATTACCCTAGAGTCGAAATGTTAAAATTATACACTGACTCTATAATTTATTTATGCTTTTCCATATAACCAAGTAGGCGCATATATGAAAAAAAGGCTTACCTTATTCCAAAGGAAAACTTGCTAGAAAAAAGAGTGGATCGCTATATACTCTTAAAATGAGTGGATCAAGGAATTTTTGTGACGAGGCACATAGTAGTTCCAGATCTCCTAGCTTAATATTCACGCTTGAGGCTTTTACGACTTACGCATTAACATAAGTCATTAGCTATGCAATATGCATTTTTAGCTAATCAACGTTTGATTTTTCCACTAATGAAAACTATCTGTAAGCCCACACTGAGGTAGCGAACTGCTTTTCGCCCCTACTAATCTGAAACGCCCATTAGTTAGATACACATAATGTTCAATTTTTACAATGCGTTAGTCCTAGCTTTCTACCTTTTTCTTTTATAGGTGATAATTCATATATAGCATAAATTATACTTTATACACAATACATAGTATTCAATATAATAAATAAAATTATACAATTAAATATAATAAATTAATCAAACTACGTACAATTTATATATATATCTTATACATGCAGCTAGTAGCTGCATGTATAAGATATTTGCTTCCTACTTTCTAATGGCTATTTTCTCCATATTCTGTTTTAGTAAAAGTCGAAAAAGTATTTGGACGTCGATACTTTATCTTCCCAAATTGGCTAGCATCCGGGATTGCATTTGTTGATACTGCAGCCTTAACAAGTTTTTGCTCAACTGGAACCCAGAACAGGGTGGTAGGCTCTTACTTTGATCTACCCAGGTTTTCAACATCTGCCGCTGATAAGGATCAATACGACTACTGATAACGTTGACACCCGAATGCGGTGCTTCCAGAGGAAACAAAATCAAGGGATAGTGTTCATTTTCAGCCAATGAACAGACAAGCCTATGGTTTTGGGGATTTTGCATATCCAGATAGCAAGGTAGCCACTTAGGACCTAATTTGCGATTGTAAAGTAAAGTCACCCACAGCAGCATCGGGTAGGGAGATGTGACAAAGATAAACTGGTTGTAACGGATAGAAAGTGCGTAGCCATTTATCTCTTGTTGAGACATCATCAACAACAGCGTCGCGACGCTTCCCACTTCTGTGTTCAGCAACTGGGGAAAAACTATTTCCTGAATAGGTTTGTCTTCAGGCCACACAAGTTTCCTACAGGCTTGTTCCACTTGGGGGGATGAGGGGGATGAGGGAGATGAGGGAG
>CAXTSI010000478.1:0-6918 GCA_964246695.1 uncultured bacterium | reverse complement strand
AACAACTAACAACTAACAACTAACAACCAACAACTAACATGTTCATCACCTTAATCGCAGACTATGGTAACGGTGACCCGGCTTTTGCTGAGGTCACACAGCGTTTATTAATGGCACTGCCTGAATCTCAAATAAACTTACTCTCAGTGCCTGCCTTCAGTACCCTAGCAACTGGCTTTTGGATTGCTCAGCTTGGTCTTAACCCTGGTCCCCAAGAGCGTTTAATTTATCATAACTGCGCGCCCCGCCAAGATGATAAACAACCTAGGCGGGACAATGAAGGCGAGGGGCTAACTTATGCTTTGCTGCATAATGGTGTGAAAGTGGTGGGTGTGAATGCTGGTTACACTCTCTCCTTTATCAAAGACGACTCTCAAATGTTGCACATAGTCAATGTCTCTAAAGGCGGATCGCAGTTCCGTTCTCGTGATGTGTTTCCTAGTGCAGCTGCGGCTATTGCCAAGGGCGACATGAGCCTTTTGGGAGAAAGTTTGGACCCAAGCTTTATCCCGGATGTACCAGGCGATCGCGTTGCCTGGATTGATGGCTACGGTAACATTAAGACTACTATTGCCGCACATACTGTCAATTTGAAACCGGAAGCCAAAGTGGTTATCCGTGTGGGAGATGTAGTGAGTGATGCTGTATACTCAGATGGTAGTTTTAAAGTCCCGGAGGGAACTCTAGCTTTTTCTCCAGGTAGTTCTGGTTGGTCAGTCCCCAATCAGTCAAACTCCATTCGTTGGATGGAGCTATTTTTGCGTGGCGGTAGCGCTTGGGAACGCTTCGGCAGACCACGGGTGAATCAGTTAGTGAGTTTTTGAATCGACGCTTTCACCCCATTTAAAACAGGTTAAAAACCTAAATATCTGTCTTGCAGAGGCTGAGTTTTTCTGCCTCTATTCTTGCATGGGGAGGAAAATCGTCAAAACTTCCCCTTGTTGTGGGCGTTCGCGCACAATAAGTTTGCCACCAATCGCCTGAAATAAATGCTTGGTTGCGGCGAGATTTAGACTGATCGTACCCGTTTCTGGTTGGAACATCAGCAGTTGACCAAGAGCTTTGCGAATTGGCGGGTGGCAAGGAGATGCCGTAGCAATGTTATTGTCTTCCGATTGGACTATAGGTAATAATTGTAACTTTAATTGGTCACCAGCAGGGATGACATGCACTTGAATATGGCTGCCTGCGGGTAAGCTGCGGGTGAAATTCTCCATCAAACCAGTAAGTACCTGATCCAGCATGGTCGGATTGCTGACTACTGTTGGCAGTTGCTGGGGTAAAACAACATCCAAAGTCAAGTTACGCCGATTTGCTGCGTGTTGCCACCGGGGAATGCTCTGCTGCAACACTTGATCCAAAGACATGGGCGTGAGTTGAGTGTTTGTAGTTTTTACGGAAGCAGATGTTTCCAGTTCTACTGCCTTAAACAGCAACTCCATACGGTCAATTTGCTCGGTACACTCACGATCGATAAGTTCCAAGCGCTTAACAACGTTGACGGACAAGTCGCGCTGCTTTAGCAGCAGTCGGGTGGTGGTGCGAATTGTTGTCAGGGGGGTGCGAACTTCGTGAGCAAAAGCTTGGAGCAATTCTAAATCGTGACGGGGTATACGAGGGGTAGTGGAGGTAGGGGAAGCCGGGGAGGAACTCGCTACTTCGGCTCCCCCCGATCTTTTCTCTTTATCCGCTTCTGGTTCTGGCAATTGCGCCAGCAACAACTGGCTAAACTGCATGACAATACGGTAATCTGGTGTCACGAAAAGATACTTTTGTACCAATTCCTCCAAATCGGCAAACAAATCTGGGTTACTCAACTTTACCCGCGCTGCGATCGCCTGCCATGCCAGCTGAACTACCTCTGGCTCAAACGAAAATAAAAACGCCTTTTCACCATTGTTGTCTTCTGCTAAAACCAAGACTAATGTAAATTTATCTGTAAAAACAAGGCAAAACTGCTCCTTCGCTAATGGATCTGTACTCAGCAAAGGCATTATTAATTCATGAGGAGCAATCTCATCTGTAAGATCCATAGCAACAGGCATTTGAAATGGCATCAATGCCAGGGGGTTGAATGGCTTTGCCGTAAAAGTAACCGTCCGCAGGCTTTGAGTAAGTCTAGAATCGCTGAATACAGGTACTGGTGAAGCTAAAACCAACCCTTGTGTGGCGTCTGGTGAACCCGTTACGTCAGTTTTTAGTAACAGGTGTTCTGTTGCTCCTATACTGACATGCCATTGCCGCTCTGCTTTAGCATGTGAACATTCAGCCGCAGTTAACTGACTATGGGCTAAAATTTCCCTTAGACTCGGTAAGATCCATTTGTACACAAATATTCACCCCTTGATTGAAGAGCGACTCATAGCGTTTTAGGCAAGCACTTCACTACTATCTACGAGGTTATAGGCATTTGTGTACTAGTGAAAGTCGTAGAACCGAACACTTCTTAGAGCAATTTCCCCTTTATCTGATAACTGATCGCCCTCAACTACTTTTTCAGGCTAGTACCGCTTCGCGGAATTAAAAATTAAAAATTAAAAAGTAAAAAGCTTGAAATACAAGGGTTTTGGCTGTTTGAGATGGTAGCGTTATTTCCGCCGTCATGTACTAGTGCAATTGGAACGCAAATAAAGCAACCATAGTGCGGTAATCGTTGTAGCAAGCAGGCGATCGCGCTGCACACAGATTTGAACATCACCCAAGTCTGCGTTGTCATGCATATATAGCAATCCTAAATAATTCGTAAACGTAGAGAAACCCGGTTTCTTAAAGAAACCGGGTTTCTGAGGCAACGGAAGTTCACAATTCAAATAGGATTTCTATATGCATTGTTACTTCTAGAAATTGTGCAAGGAAGAGTTGGCGCGATCGCATGACGGCTATGAGAGAACTCTGGGTGCAGTAACACATCGCTAGTTGAAGGTGCGTTACACTAAGTAGGTTGGCGCAAATAAACCTAACAAGTACTTCTGTTAAGATGCTTCAAGCCTACTAACAACCAACTACTAACCACCCTTCGGGTTCGCCAGTCGCCTCTGTCGGGAAACCCTCCTCATGCGCGCTGGCTCACTAACAGCCCTAACAGAAAGTTGTGTTTATTGACGCCGACTTACAGCAATTTTCGGATGATATGTTAACTTGGCGGTATCTACTTTTTCTTCTTTGTTGTCGATCCCGTTACTCTTGACTCCACGGTAAACTGCGGAATTTCTTGGAGTTCAGCCTCACTCAAATTATACTGTTCGCAAATTAGGCTCAAGCGACTTCCTGGGGTTTTCACAGGATTGACAGAATGGGTTAAATCACCCTGAAAGTAAACCAAAGTATTCATTTGCGGCTTAATCTGCCCAACTTGGCGTTTCCGGGTGTGCAGTACCAATTCTCCCCCCTTCATATCCGATGGCACCTGAACATAGAGAACACTGACGATCTCAGGCGGTTCAATGGTTTTAACGTAGGAACGCAAAGAGCGATCGATGTGTGGATCGACACGGGAGCCTTCTTTTAGCAGTAAAGGATTGAGGTAAAAAGCATTACAAGTCGGCTGGAGAGCCAGATTCAGATAAGGTTTAAAAAAGGGGAACTGCTGCTCCACGGATGCCAATCCTGTTCGCTGAAACACTACAGAAAATCCCTTAGTATTCACAAAGTCTCGGTTGAGGTTGTTAATAGCAAAGTAAGGGCAAGCCTGGATTTCTCCCGACAAATCGCTCAGGTAATTGCTGGGGAAGGCTAATGGTTGTTGATGATAGTATTTCAAATTCACTTGCCGATCAATCTCTTGTTACTCTTCTACGGTTTTTCTCGGACATCTTTGCAACTCCATAACCTCTATGGTTGCTTTAAACTTTTCTCTTAAACGGAATCCAGTCGAGCTTATCAATCCATTCTTCAGCTTCCGTTGTCTCCCAAATCACGAAAAGTTCTTCTGCTAACTCCCCTATCGATGTTTTGGGACGAACCCAGAGTAACCCCCAAATCTGTCCATCATCTGTCCAGTGTACCTCCAGATGCTCTGGCATACTAGTACGGTTGTCTGTTCCCAAGAGCCGTTGTGATAACTCTAAATAACGCAAAATATCTGGATCGAGTGTTCCTAGTTGTGGTGCATTAGGATCGCCCACACGCAATATGTCTATCGCCGGGTTGAGACGGAGAACAGCCACTTTCAACCGAGTTGACAAATTCTCGTCCAGTAAAAAACGCACCTTCACGAAAGATTTCCCCGTTCTTTAGCTCGTTGTGCTTTCGCTGCTATCAGACGTTGCGCCAATGGTGAAGGATTGGCTATTGATTCCTGGTAGTGCTGTTCGCGCCACTTTGCCAAACGTAACAAATAGGCATCTATTTGCGGACGATTATGCAAATAGTAAGTAATAGTGGCGTAAATTTTCTCTAAGCTTAAGGTAGGTAAATTAGCGGCAATTTCTTCTGGTGTATATCCTTCCAGATAATAATCCAGCACATTGTCAATGCCAATGCGGTGTCCTTTTATGCGGATGTCATCAGGCGATAAAAATTCAAAATAATCTTCTAACTGCATGGCTTTATCGATAAATTTTAATTTACTGTTATTTTACCTGCCTTGACTGAAACCAGTTGCTGAAAAAATTTTAAATAGGTTCCTCCATGTCGCAATTTGAAACCGCCCTCGCCGCCTATCAAGGCTTCTCTGACCTCTTCCAAAGCGTTGTTCTCAGCACCGTCAGCGAAGATGGCATTCCCAATGCTAGCTATGCTCCCTTTATTATTGACGAAAGTAAAAATATTTACATTTATGTCAGTGGTCTTTCTAGCCACACTCAAAATCTCTATACTGTCCCTAGGGTAAGTGTACTGTTTATTGAAGATGAGTCTCAGACTAAGCAAATCTTTGCCCGCCGCCGCCTAACGTTTGACTGTACAGCCAGCTTAGTCGATCGCGATGCACAGTTGTGGAACCAAATTGTCGATCGCTTTGAAGCGCGTTTCGGAGAAATTATTCAGATGCTGCGCGACTTGCCTGACTTCCGCATTTTTCAGCTTACACCTAGCAAAGGTCGTTTTGTGATCGGCTTTGGTGCTGCCTATGAAGTAGACCCTAACAACCTCAGCACCTTAGCAAACATCACAGGTGAGAGGAAATGACAGGGCGATCGCATTGCACGATTATGTGATGATTTTCTTTTCTTGCACTAGTAAACTGGGCGGGCGAGACGCCCACCCCACAATAAATAGATTAATTTTTCTTGTGGGATGTGCCGGACAGCCCGTCCCATGTATTTTCAATGAGGGTAGGCATTACTCACCCTAATAACCGCCTTTAGAGCCAGTCAATACCAGACTACAATAGTAGCCTAAACGAGGATTAGCCACAACTTGCGATTTTATGACTTCTGCAGCTTTAGTAAAAACAGAGTACGAGGCGATTATTGGTCTAGAAACCCATTGTCAGCTCAGTACCAAAACCAAAATTTTCTCTAATAGCTCTACTGCATTTGGTGCTGACCCCAATACTAACATCGATCCGGTTTGCATGGGTTTGCCTGGGGTGTTACCTGTCCTGAATGAAAAGGTACTAGAATACGCCGTCAAAGCAGGTTTAGCGTTGAATTGCCAAATTGCCAAATATAGCAAATTTGACCGCAAGCAGTATTTTTATCCTGACTTACCCAAAAATTACCAAATTTCTCAATACGACCTGCCGATCGCTGAACATGGTTGGTTAGAAATTGAATTAGTTGATGCTGACGGGAACCCGATGCGGAAAAAGATTGGCATCACGCGTCTGCATATGGAAGAAGATGCCGGAAAATTAGTACATGCCGGTAGCGATCGCCTTTCGGGTTCTACATATTCTCTAGTAGACTACAACAGAGCAGGTGTCCCATTAGTGGAAATTGTCTCAGAACCCGATCTCCGTTCTGGACAAGAAGCCGCTGAATATGCCCAAGAATTGCGCCGCATTGTACGCTATCTCGGTGTTAGTGATGGCAACATGCAAGAAGGCTCTCTACGCTGCGATGTCAATATCTCCGTGCGCCCTATTGGACAAGAAAAGTTTGGCACAAAAGTAGAAATCAAAAACATGAACTCGTTCAACGCCATTCAACGGGCGATTGAATACGAAATTGAACGGCAAATCGCAGCGGTAGAAGCTGGGGAACGCATTGTGCAAGAAACTCGTTTGTGGGAAGAAGGCACTCAACGCACAATTAGTATGCGTGTTAAGGAAGGTTCCAGCGATTACCGCTACTTCCCCGAACCAGATTTAGGACCAATTGAAGTTAGTAATGAACAATTAGCAAAGTGGCGCAGTGAACTACCAGAATTACCAGCCCAGAAACGAAATCGTTATGAAAATGAGTTGGGGCTTTCGGTTTATGATGCGCGGGTGTTGACAGAAGATCACACATTTTCTGAGTATTTTGAAGCGGTGATCAAAGCCCAAGCAAATCCCAAACAAGCCGCTAACTGGATTACTCAAGATATCGCTGCCTATCTTAACAAGCACAAACCACTCAGCATTACGGAAATTGCCCTCACACCTACCAATCTAGCTAAGACAATCACTCTTATCGACTCGGGCACGATCAGCAATAAACAAGCTAAAGACAAGCTACCAGACTTGCTTAATGGTCGGAGTCCTGACGAAATTTTTCAAGGGGAAGAGAAAATCTCCGATGCTAGTGTGCTTGAACCGATCGTCGATCAAGTCATAGCTGCAAATCCGAAAGAACTCGAAAAGTACAAGAGTGGCAAAACTAGCCTTAAGGGCTTCTTTGTTGGGCAAGTGCTAAAACAAACTGGGGGACGTGCCGATCCCAAGCTGACAAACGAATTGATTGACAAAAAGCTGAACGGCTAGGTTGTCTAGAGACGTTGCATGCAACGTCTCTACAAATTAGGGGTTTTCCTTGAGGGGAATGGGGAATGGGT
>CAXTSI010000477.1:0-6957 GCA_964246695.1 uncultured bacterium | reverse complement strand
AGCTGATTGGAAGCATAAAATGTCCTTTACTGCCAAGTTATCGTTCCAGTGACAAATAAGCTGTCTTGTTGAAACAGACTTAAGTTTCATCGTCAAATCTAGTAATTGGAAGCATAAGTTGTCTGAACTAAATTGGAAGCATAAACAATGTTTAGCAGACAACTTATGCTTCCACTAACAAATCTTCACAGCCAATTCCCTATAAGAATAAACGGTGCCCAGTAGGCAGGATTATCGTATTTGTGATTAATTCCTGATATTTTCTTAGCATTAATGAGTTTTCGCTGCGCTGCACGTAAAGCCTCTGCTTTACTCATTCCTGATTTCAGGCTGGTGTAAAACTCTGTGACTAAATTTGAGGTGGATTCATCTGAGATAGACCAAAGAGAAGCTAAGGTGCTTTTGACGCCAGCTTGCAAGGCGACACCAGCCAAACCAAGAGTAGCACGGTCATCTCCCAAAGCTGTTTGGCAAGCCGTCAGCGCCAGTAATTCCACTGCATTAGACCCGCCATTAATTTGACGAAGTGCAGTTTCCAACTCATTGATAGTGAGTTTGCCATTATTTCCGGTGACAATAAAGGTATCCTCTGGAATAATGCCGAACTGAGCATGAGTGGCAATGTGAATAATTGGGTAAGCTGTTTGGTTGAGTTCTTTTGCTACGCTCTGAGGATTGAAGGCTTGGTCTAAAAGTGGTTTATTATTTGGAAATTGCTGCTGAACTGCCTCAATTTCTAAGGGTACGTTTGTTAAGACAGGATAAAGTTTATCATCGACTTTTGCTTCTTTGGTAAGACCCAAGATTAAAGCTCGATTTTCTTGACGATTAAGTTTTTTAGGATCTGTCAAACTCAGACTGGGAGAGGTGGCAATGGCATACTTTTCTACCAAAAATTGCTTGGTAGTGCTGTCATAAAGTGCAGCCATCGGCACAGTGCGTAAGATGCCATCTTGGATAAAAACAAGCGTTTTTATTTGTGAATTTAAATCTTTCTCAAAAGGACGAATCATCCAGTCATACAGTTTACCAGCTAAGGTAGGATCGTAATTGATATCCAGTCTTCCATGCACTAGTCCTTCCCGAAATTGTTCGATTTCTTTGATAACAGTTGCAGAATTTGTCTTGAGCCACTCAAACCTCTTTTTGCCGTTTGGTAAACTCAGTAGAATGGCAATGCCTTTGTCTAAAATGATAGAGCTAAAAACAGCAGTGTCATTCCCTAGCAATTCATCTACACTTTTGTCGTTGATAGCTGTCAATATACAATCATTACCAAAGTAATTTTGTAGTTCTGCTAGTTTCAAAGAATCAATGGTTTTGAGTGCGTCAGTTAACTCTTTGTTACGTTTTTCCGTCTTAATTGCTGCTGGATCAGCGTTTTCTAGTCTTAACTGAGCTAACTCACGGTATAAAGGTTGAATAATATCCCGAAAGTCAAATTGTAAGTCTCGCTCTACTAGGAGAAGATCGCTGCGAATCTGTTCTAGAGTAGTGTATGCTCGTTGATAAGCTGCGATCGCCTCTTCTTGTTTCCCCTGTTCTTGCAAAATCCTTCCGGCTTGCCACTCCCACAAATACATGCTGTCTTTAGCTTTCAACTTTTGGTCAGCCGCCCACAGCGCCTTGTTGGTTAATTCTAAAGCTTGCTTGTATTCGTGACTACATTCATAGAAATGACCAAGCATCCCCATAGCAAAAGACTCAGAACGAGCATTTTCAAGATTTTGAGCAGTTTTCACTGCATCTAGTAGTAGTTCTTTTGCCTGTGAATCTGGTAGTCTCCGATTTGAAGAACATGGGATTAATGACGAAGTGATATTTACAGAACTTACAGGTAGATTAGCTAAATCTATTGCCGCATAGACTTTATCAGGAGAATTGGGCAGTTGTTCAAGTAAAATTATAGCAGATTGCACGATCGCATCCCCAGAAGGCAAATTGCCTTGACGGTAATTAAGCTGAATCAAATTTCGCAGAGTTTGCATTATTACGGGTTTGTCATCTTGCTTGCGGGCAAGTTGCAGACTCATCTGAAAAGATTCCCAAGCTTTTTTGTCGTGTTCAATAGCTTTTTGCTTAAATTCACTCTTCTTGGGAATATTCAATTTTTCAGCAGAATTAGCACGAATATTCTCCAGTTGTGCCAGGGTAACATGAACATTGCCCAAACTATTCAGCACTCTCGACTGATAAATTGGTTCGTTTATCTGTTTTGCTTGCTCTAAATATTTAATTGCTGCGTCGTACTTACCCCAAAGGCGATAAGCTTCTCCTAAACTTCCTAGCGCCGCAACCTCGCCGGATTTATCTTGTTGCTTGCGAGCAATCTGCAAAGCACTTCCATCCAGACAAACTGGCTCTTTTTGAGATTTGGCGTCACCACATAAAAGTGCGATCGCCTTCCCTGGTTGCCCCAAATTACTATAAGTTTGCGCCTCTTCTGTGAGCATTTTTCCCAACTTTTGCCAGTCACCAGAAGAGCGATAGTAGGCGATGACCCGTTCCCAATGCGAAAGTGCTTCTTCAATCTCCCCCAGTTGCTGATATGCCCTTGCCAAATTTTCGTTGGCGATCGCTTCGTTGGCGCGGTTATTAATTTTGTGGTAGAAATTTAAAGCTGCTTGCCAAGGTGCGATCGCACCTCTAAAATCTCCAGCTTTGTAGCGTACAATTCCTTGCTGCACCAATTGCGTAGCATCGGGAGATTGCGCGATAACTACTTGTCCAAATTGACCCAGCCACAAGCAAAATACGAGGCTGCACAAAAATAGAATTAACAGAAAATTACGGATACGGGATCTGCGGCAGGGTTGGCTTTTCATAAATTTGTACTTTTATTTTTTAAACTATTTGCTTTTTGAATTTATTGGCAAGATATATTATTTTTTATTGATTTTACAATAAATGTAAATTTTTTATGTATAATAATTTATTGATATTTTGAAAATGGTTCTGACATCCCAAAATTAACGACCTGGTAGCGCTCAATTCTTTGCTGCACTAATTGTGGAGGATCGGGAGATGGTGCTGTAAGTGTAGGGCGATCGCACATCACGTCCGTGGTACAAAGTTGGCAACGGATGTTGTCACGGATATAACGGATAGTTTATTTATGAGGATGAATTAACACTCAGCTGCACTAATTGTGTAGGATCGGGAGATGGTGCTGTAAGTGTAGGGCGATCGCACATCACGTCCGTGGTACAAAGTTGGCAACGGATGTTGTCACGGATATAACGGATAGTTTATTTATGAGGATGAATTAACACTCAGCTGCACTAATTGTGTAGGATCGGGAGATGGTGCTGTAAGTGTAGGGCGATCGCACATCACGTCCGTGGTACAAAGTTGGCAACGGATGTTGTCACGGATATAACGGATAGTTTATTTATGAGGATGAATATTTATGAGGATGAAAGATCACTCATCCGCTACATCCGTTACAACATCCGTTGCCATGATTTATTTGTGTCTACTACTTATGGACGAGCGAAAGCAGGTAATGTGACGATTAATGCTCGCGATACCATCACTTTTGATGGCACAGCCGCCGACAGCACAGAAGGCAACAGAAATCCTAGCGGTGTCTTCAGCAAAGTACAAGAAGGAGTCGGGAGCGATTACCGGAGTGCCTGACATCAGCTTTATCCAAAACAGCCTGACTGAGTTACCCCAAAATCTCATCAATCCCAACGTCCTGATTGCCAATAGTTGCATTGCCCGCAGTAGTAAGCAACAAGGTACTTTCACCATTACGGGTACTGGTGGTTTGCCAAACCGTCCTGGGGATGCGGTACTTTCAACCTATCCCACTGGCGATGTGCGTTCTATACCAGGCTGTGCCCCGTCGCGTCCGTGGCACAAGGGTGACCCCATTGTGGAACCGCAAGGCTTGTATCGCTTGCCTTCGGGGCATTTGGTTTTGAGTCGGGAATGCTCGGAGTAAATTTTTTCTAAAGCGATCGCTCCTAAATTACCCTGAAGATCATTCCTTAATATCACAAACCAATCTCTTAAAAAGAGACACAGAAATAATCGTAGTATTCACCAAAGTTTGAGCTTCAGTAAAGTCCTTATCTCCTGTAATCAAAAAATCTGCCTTTGATGCAGTAGCACAAGCGAGAAACTTTGCATCCTTCCTATCTCTTGGAAAATCAATCTCAATATTGACTTCAATTAATGTTGTAGCAGCATCAAAGATGTTAAACCATCTCTCCCTCTGCTCTTGTGTTAACTTTAGCCGACTTCGACTCAAAACCTCTTTATATTCTGTGAGGATCTCTCTTGACACTACCCATTCATAATCTGGATTCTCCACAATAAACAAAATAACTACTTCTGGATTTCTCCCGGTCACTACAGCAGAAACCAAAACATTAGTATCAAGAACTATTTTCATTCTCCGCGACGATAAGCCTCAATTTCTGCTACTATCTCCTCCTCCGTCAGTGGATTATCTGCATGTAATGCTTGTGTCTCCTTCAATAGCTCTCGTAATTTTTGTGCTAAAACAGCTCTTTCATTATTCTGTGCTAAGATAATCACCTCTACTCGTTGTCCTGCCTGAAACGGTAAATCAGACAAAACGACATAATTAGGGTCTTCAATAGTGATGTATTTTTTGTAAGTATTCATAGATGTTTTCTCCTGTAGCTTTCCTTATTGTAATAAACAAACAACCATTTGCAATCGTTCTTACACAATAGATGATTTTGTAGGGTAGGCAATGCTCACCTAAGTCGCAAATTTTCTACTTTAAATGAGGACTGTTATAGGTCAACAAAGAGCGTAAATGAATCGCCTAGGCGTTTTTCTGATTGTAATCATTAGGGCTAACGAATTAACGACGGAAATGCAAATCCCCAACAAAAAACCTTGAGCTTCTTCTAACGGCAATCAGTGGACAATAAAAAGTATCTCCAGCTACAAAGTGTCAGGGCGGGGTACCCCGCCCCTACGGTCAAATTGTGGTTTACGAATTGCCGGAAAAATCCAGAATCATACTTAACTATTTATGTTAATGCGTAAGTCATAACTAGTTGAAATTATACACTGACTCTCGGAAATGAACACGAACGTTTAGGTCAGGGCGCGATCGCCTTGCCATCAACCACTGGCGATGTGCGTAGTGTATCAGGTGGCGCTGCATCGCTGGCACAAGGGCGACCCCATTGTGGAACTGTTAAAAACGTGCAGTTTTCTGCATTGACAACATGGCATGCCTTGCTGGGAAAATGAGGAAATCAAAAGTATAAACACCTAAATTAAGGGGTTTGGTGATATGTCTCTAAATATCAGCAACGTCTTTGATGCCAATTTCTATCGTGCTGCCAATTCCGACTTAGCTGGTTTAAATGATGCTCAAGCTTTATCACACTTTCAGGCTTATGGTTTAAACGAACATCGTCATTTCTCACCACTTGTGGATTTGAGTTTCTACCGGGCTAGCTATTCTGACCTAGCAAACTTCACAGACAGCCAACTATTAAATCATCTAGAAAATTATGGGGTAGCTGAGGGACGTATCTTTTCTCCACTTTTTGACCTTGACTACTATCGTGCTAACAACAAAGACCTTGCAAGCTTGAACAACGAACAGCTATTTAATCATCTCGAAAATTATGGGGTGGCGGAGGGACGCGAGTTTTCCCGAATCTTTAATATTAATTACTATAAATCTCACAATTCCGATTTGGTAGCAGCCAAACTGAATAATACCCAACTGCTGGATCACTTTGAATTGCATGGTTTGCAGGAGGGGCGAGAATCATATCAAGGATATGATCTTTGGACTGGAAAAATTCAGTCCGGTTTCTCCTCCACTCCATCTGCCGATTTGGTCTATCGTGGCGGCAAAACCATTCCCAACCTCACTTATGCCAATCTCTACTTTGGTGGTTCCCAGTCTTGGTCCCAGACTGAGATTCAGAATATCGATAACTCCCTATCACAAGCCATGTCCGATCCGCGTTTGAACAGTATTATGTCCCAATATTTTCCAGGACAGCAAGTTACTACTAATTTCTTAGGCTCTAGCATAATAGAAGCATCTGTTCCCACTACAGTATCTCAAGATTATATTGAAACACTGCTCACCGCCGTAGGCAATCAAGGAGGTTTTAATAGCTTTAACCTCAGTTCAACGGTCTTTGATTTTATGTTACCTCAATACGCAACGCTTACCATAGGGAAAGATGACTCTCAAAACGGTCTTGGCGGATTCCACGGGTCAGTACACTTCCAGGGATCAGATGGCAAACAGAAGACAGCTTACTATGCGATAGGTGTTTACGCTGAGAACTATTCCTATTTAGGAGTTAAAAACGGCATCACCAATTTTGACCAGCCTTGGAAGAATGTTGTGGCGACAGCTTACCACGAGTTGAACGAAGCCAGAACCGATCCGGATGTAGGAGAAAGCAATCGAACTGGCAACCGTAAATTGCTAGGTTGGTACGCAGACAAAATAGGAGAAGTGGGCGACTATCCAATTAACGAGGCACACGATTTAGGGAGAGACAGTTTGGCTTTTTGGTACGAACCTCTTGTTAATGGTCAAGGAACTGTTCCTATTCAGTTACTATACTCTAATGCGGTTCACGGACCTGAAGACCCAACCACAATACGGATCACTTAATAATCTTCAGCGTCAGGTGTCCGGTGCGGAGTTGATATTACAATACCGTTCAGTTAAAGCTATCGGTGGGGATTTTAGATCATGTTTGGTAGTTGTTATGATATACAGCAGCTTTCAATTGAAACGGTGCCACATTGACCAGAAGCGGAGACCGCGCCCCTACGGTTTAATGGTGCTGTAAGGTTTCACATCACCGGAACGGACACCCGTTACACACGTGTTTGGCAAAGTAGGGTGGGCATTGCCCACAATATCCGGGTGATGGTGGGCAATGCCCACCCTACGTGTATTTCAAAAATAAAATAGGAATCCTATAT
>CAXTSI010000476.1:0-6958 GCA_964246695.1 uncultured bacterium | reverse complement strand
TAATTAACTCAGTCCTACTGGGTTGTTTTGCATGGCTTAGTCTAAACTCCAGTAGTTATATAGCTATGTATTATCCTAAAAAAAGAAGTTAAATCAAGTATTTTTCAGCTAGCTATTACAAAGGTAAAGAACAATGACAACAATAGGAACACAAATAAAAACAATCATCAAACCTCTTTTCCCATTTGAAGCTGAAATGTTTCTGCGTCGTGTTTTATCACCTTCTGGTTTATTAAAGCCGCCCAATTATCAAGTAGAGGAACTTCGCGCAGAATTTAAAGAACGAAATAAAGGATTGCCTAAGAGCAAAATAGTGATGCGACCAAACATCACTTTTAACGTTTCTCAAGAAGCCTTTGAATCTTTTGAAGCTTTTTGCTGGATTTTCCCTTCAATGGTCACAGAGTTTGACCGCTTTTTACAAATATGTCAAGGGAAAACAGCTTTTTTGGATGTTGGTGCGCTCCACGGCATTTTTTCTCTAACATTCTGCCATTTAAATCCTGAGGCACGGGTACTTGCTGTGGAACCATCAGTTGAAGCTGTGAAAGTTTTAAAACAAAACCTCGCTCTTAATGGTTTGGACGAAGAAAATGTTCGGGTAGTACCTGTCGCTGCTGGTGAGAGTACAGGTTTTATGCAAGCTGTACAAAAATGGCATCATCTGGAAGCGGTAAATCCCGAGCAAAACGAGCAGTCCACAGAATTAGTAGCAATTGAAACCAAAAAAATTGATGATATTTGCTCAGAATTTAACTTTGCCCCAGAAGTCATGAAAATGGATATTGAGGGGTATGAATGTTTTGCGATTAAGGGAGCTGAAGAAACTCTGAGGAAATATCGCCCAATAATTTTCTTGGAATTACATCACAACGCGATTCGGAAGCTGAAGCACGACCCCTGGGAAGTACTTGAATTCATTGCGCAACTGGATTACGAGTTTTTCGACCTTAAAGACAATCAGCTTTCTTTAGCGGCGGAGCAACTTGGACAAGTCATACATGATTACTTTATATGTAAGCCTCGCAACAATTCCTGAGTCCTGAGTTCGGAGGAGTCAGCCGCAGATTTTCCCGACTCAATTGTGAGAAGGATAGTTTTAAGGGCTGCTCCCCAACTTTTACTAGTGTCGTAAAATTGCTCTTGCGCTATACGGCAAGCCTGTCTCTTTTGTTCATAAAGTTGGCGATCGCCGTATAGCGCCAGCAACGCATCACCATAAGCCTTAACATCATTGGGCGGAACCTCGACGACAGCATCCCGAACATAAGACAAAGCTGGACAGACTGCTGAGGTAACAACCGGACGACCTGACAAAATACTTTCACAGACAACTCGATTGAAACCCTCGATAAACTCTGTTCTCGTGGGTACAATCACAACGTGCGATCGACTAAACATTTCCCGCATTTGGGGCTTGTTCAAATATCCATGACAGATAAACGAACCATCAACTATCGCTTGCTTTGCAGCTAGACGCAAAGACTCTAGTGCCGAACCTTCACCACAGATATCGAAAATAATATCTTGTCTACCCTCAATTGCAAAACGCTTCGCAATTTCTAACAAGTCAAACACGCCCTTATTTTGCTCAACCCGACCAGCAAATAGAACCCAGAAGGGCGATCGTACAGGCGATGGTTCAGCCAAGTTGGCAAAGTCTGCTCGACGATAAGTAGAAAAGAATTCAAAAATCTGTTGATGTTTACCCGCCGTCAACTGAGAAATTTGCTCAGCGATCTCCTGCGATGCCACTAGTATTGCCTTGCAATCAGAAGCAAACAAATGACGCGAGAGTGTCAAATTCAGTTGATCTACTAACCGTGGAGGCAGATACTTGCACCACAGCATACAATGCAGCGATGGAATAACTTTTAGCCCTAGCCAGCAAAATAAAGACAAAACAAACCAATATGTTGTACCGCTATCTGCGACCACAACATTGGCTCGAAAGCGCATCGCAGAAGCCAATAAACTCAATCCAGACCAAATTTGTCTTAAGTGATACAAGACTCCTGATGCTCTGGGTAATGGAATTGGACGACGCTCAACGATAAATCGCTCGTCTTGCACAAATTCCTGCTTGTGAGACTGGGCGATTACATAACCCTTTGCATCTAGAGTTCTGCAAACTTCATAAAACTGACTTGAAAAAGTAACTGATACTTGTGAAGGCGCATCCTGGTCCTGAATCCAATAATTATAAGCTTCGATAACATCTTCAGGACCGACCGCATAAAGAATCCGAAGAGGTTTAGACATGTTGAACCTTTGAGGAATTGATGATTTTTGCAGGTATGCCAACTGCTGTTGCTCCCGCCGGAACATCGCAGAGAACTACAGCATTAGCACCAATATTTGCACCATGTCCAATAGTGACGTTGCCAAAAATTTTCGCACCAGCACCAACATTGACACATTTACCCAACTTCGGTGCATCAAAAGGACGATCTAGATAACGGTTTCCTAAAGTAACGCCTTGGCGAATAATACTGTCATCGCCAATCGCACAATCTCCGTGAATCACGATCGCTCCTTGGTGTTCAATAATCACACGGCGACCAAGTTGGACAGTGTAAGGCAGTTCGATCCCATAAGTGTTGCGAACTTTGCGATATAACATCCGATAGAAGATGCTAAAAGGTGCGCGAAGCAGTTTGGATTGAATCTTCATTCTCCAAACTCCAAAACGTAGAACTGCTACTGCTCGAAATCCAGGCTTAGTCCAATCTTTTCCGTGAGCAATCCAATCTTCTTTGATCTGTTGCCAAAGACTTAAAGCCGCAACTTCCGCTTCAGTTGCATTTGCTGTCAACTCCAGTTTTGCATCCATAATTATGCTCCTATTTCAGTTAGCTGTTCTGGACGATGGCACAGTATTTACGTCAACACTGGGTTCAGTTCGGGGGCTGTTGTAGTAAAAGTAGTTATCAGGCTCCTGTTTTACATTTACACCATTGGCAACGATTCCTAAAATGTTAGCCTCAGAACGTGCTATTAGAGACTTAGCTGCAGTAGCACTAGTTAAATTTACAACACCAGGTTGAACTACAATTAAGACTCCATCTACCATGTTGCCCAAAACTGCTGCATCAGCAGTTCCAACTAGAGGGGGAGTATCAATTACAATGCAGTCATAATTTTGAGACAACATTTCAATGAAAGAGGTCATGCGCTCTGTATCAATCAATGCCAATGGATTAGGAGGCATAACTCCAGTTGTGAGTACAGACAAGTTGGTTGTGACTGTTTGCACCGCTGTGGAAAATTCATTCTCACCAACCATGACGTTAGTTAAACCGACTGAGTTTATTAGACCCCAAAGGTGATGTTGACATGGCTGACGCATATCTGCATCCACTAATAAAACTCGTCGTCCTGCTTGAGCCATGACTGCAGCTAAATTAGCAGCAACTTCTGATTTCCCCTCTCCAGGTACAGAACTCGTGACCACAATTGTGCGAACTTTTTTATCTAAGCTAATAAACTTTAGATTTGCTTGAAGCATTTGGTATGCTTCATGAATCACCGAGCGAGGAGTGGTTGCAACAATAACTCTCGGAGAGACTCCCTCTAAGCTCGGATCAAGAGGAGTCGATGTACTATCAGTTTTAAAGCTAGGAATTAGCCCTAACAAAGTATAGCCGAAAAGTTCCTCTGCTTCTTTAGCCGTCTTCACTCTTCTGTCAATTACGTCAACCAAAAAAGCAGCTGCCACACCAAGTAGTAACCCAGCAAGTCCGCCGCCTACTGTGACCCCAAGCTTCTTTTTCATTGCCGCTGGGCTGCTGTAGACCTTAGCATATTCAAGCACGCGGGCATTCCCAACAGTTTGATTTTTTGCTATATTGATTTCCTGTTGTCTGGTCAAAAGGTTTTCGTAACTTTTTTGTGCAACTGATAAACTTCGCTCTAGTTCTCCTTGCTTTTTCTCTAAGTTTGGGAGAACATTAGCTCTCTGCTTATAATACTCCTTAAGTTTAGATAAAGATTCTATTTTTCTTTGTAGACCCAAGCATTCTGACTCTAACTTCACAAACGCTGAAGTTAGGTCTTGCTTAAGCTGCCCCATCTGCAACTTTCCCGAAGCAATTTTTACTTGAGATCCTAAAGCCTGAGAGGTTTGTGCCTGCAATAAAGAATTTAAATTTGCTTCTTCGCTCTTGAGTTTAATGATAGATGGATGTACTTCTTTCAAGAAGGATCTTTGAGTTGCTAGCTGAGTTTGCACCTTTTGCAGTTCACCTAAAACCACCTTGACACCAGATGCTTGGCTTAGAGAAGCAATATCTACAGCTTGATCTTCAGGCAAATTTAGTTGACGACGTATTTCTGTTTTCTGAGTGCTTAAATTTGCTAGTAGAGACTGAGAATTGTTTAATTCTTCATCTAAACTGATGAGAGTTTTAACTGTGCCGCTTGTCTCTTCTTTGAGCTCAATAATCTTATTTTGAGCCTTAAACTGACGTAGATATTCTGCTATCTGGTCTAATTCTGCTTTAGCCCGTGGTAATTGTTTTTCAATAAATGAACCTGCTGCTGTAGCTTCAGCCCGATTAGACACAATGTTATTCGCCATGTAAGATTTCATTACCTGATTGACTACTGTTTTAGCCAATTCAGGATCTTCAGATACGAAAGCCACTTTGAGTACATCAGCACCTACAACTGTATCAGCCTTGATTGCAATTGAGTCTGGATTGAGAGGATTACCATTTTTATCTTTTAGCTTCAGAGTCTTGATCACCTCTTGGACGATCGGCACAGATTGTACAAGTAAAGCTTGTGTGTCGAGAGGGTTAGCCTCACGCTTAAGGGATTCAAGATCCCCGATTTTTACTCCAAATCCCGTCAGAGATGAGGTTCTGTTTATTTGGAAAAGAAGCTTTCCACTCGCTTCGTATGCTGGTTTTTGCAAGAGCAAACTCAGCGCAGCTAACCCTGCAAACGCTGTAAACACTCCAGCTGCTACCAGCCAGCGGCGTTTCAGAACTAGCCAATATTTTTGAACATCTATATCTTCGGAATTGCCTTTTGTATCCATACAACTTGCCTAGTGGTAGAATGCGTATTTGAAGTCTAAAATCGATTTTTCAGAGGATAATTTTTACATTTTCCTCATACTCTTTATCAAAGACCTAAGGCTAGTGACCTCACGGCGACTAACTGTTGTCCACGGATTTTCGTAAAGCTGAAACCGTTGTTGAAAAATTAAGTAGAAGAACGGGATGGCATCCAACAGATACCTCTTCCAAAGCCGCTTAGGTTCACTTAAAAGCCTGTATAGCCACTCAAGACCAACCTCACTCATCCACTTTGGCGAACGTTTGATATGATCTGCCTCAAAGTTGATTGTCGCACCAATAGCCAAGAATATCAAGATATTCTTTAACTGGTCTCTATACTTTGCAATCCACATTTCCTGTTTAGGAGCCCCTACACCAACTGCTAAAACTGTAGCACCAGAAGAGTTAACGATCTCAATAATTTTTTGACACTCATCCTCTTTCTTTTCAAAGCCAAAGGAGGGCGAGTAGGCTGCAACAATGATATTCCGACCGATCTTGGAATTAATTTTCCGCTGAGCTGTCTTAACTACTTCCTCTTCACCACCCAGCAAAAAGATTTTAATGTTTTCATCATGCTGGTAATGAGTATAAAAAGCCGGAAACAAATCTGAGCCTGAAATTTTCTCCTGTATAGGTGTCCCCAAAAAACTTGATACATACATCAAGACTTTGCTATCGCAAACTTTATAGTCCGCTTCTTGGTAGACATCGTAAAAATCTTGATTTCTCTGCAATTTCATCACATGATCCACGTTAGGGGTAAAGACAACCCCACCCCTTCGTAGCTTTTCTAACAACTCCACCAATGTGATGTCATGGATGGTCAAATTCAGTAAATTAACTTGTCTCATACCGCTACCAAACAAAGTATTCCTAAGAATGTAAGGTGTTTTTAGTGACCAGCTAAATCATCTACACTTAGGTCGCTGCTGAATCTAATTTCCGGTAATGCAGCAGGGGTTTAAACCTTTGAGTGACAAAGGTTTGCCGATCTAGTCAAGTCACATTATGTCTTAAAGCCGCAAACTTTTGATGTCTGCACTCTTAATCCTTCTAAAACAATCGCTAAAAATACTGTTGCCCCTTGATTCAATGCCGTTCCGAGCAGATTTCGTTTTTTTTGACCTTACAAAGGTTCCTCGGTCTTTGAGTTACGTAACTTCAAGTATAAAGCTATCAATAAATCCATCTGCCGATCAAGCCAACCCTACTGGTTCAACCCAATTAATAATCAGCGTTGCATCATTTAGGAATGAAGTTTTATCGCTCGTCTCCAGTCAAGACGCCAAGACAAGGGCATCACGTTGGGCATCTGCCCTCGTCTTTGCGTGAGCTTTTCATACCCTAAATTACCAACACCGTTTTGCCTACGTATGAAGTCTAGTGTTTTTATTGACATTTTGTCGATGCACTGCAATGAAAACATTCCACAATTACTTTTCCACCTATTTTATACTTCCATTCTGTTACATTACATGGTGTAGTAGACTACATAGTCCTCAAATTCTCTAGCATTGGATAGTCCTGGGTTATAATTGTTGCTATGCACATTAAATTATTTTGCCAACAGAACTTAATATACATATATTCATAATGATTTCAAACAGCTATTGTGAAGTTAACATGTATAAATGCGAAATAATTATTAAAGAATCTGTAAAGTTGGAGTTGAAATCCTGATAGACAAACAAAAATCTAGAAATAGCTTTATCTGACCGAAAACGGATGCTTCTCTTGCATCTGTATGATAAAATTACGCTTGCACAGCAACAATCAAGCTAGTTACTAATTGCAATTAATTCACTTTTAACTTGCTTAATGACTAGCAGTTTTCAATTGAACCCGTGCCACATTGTCAGGGCGGGGCACGTCGCTTCGCTCCAATTCAA
>CAXTSI010000475.1:0-6960 GCA_964246695.1 uncultured bacterium | reverse complement strand
CCCCTACTCCCCACTCCCCCTCTCCTCTGGCACTGGATCGTAGCCTCCTGGATGAAATGGATGACAGCGTAAGATGCGGCGAATTGCCAACCAACTACCGCGCCAGACTCCAAATCGTTCAATTGCTTCCATAGCATACATAGAACAAGTTGGTTGAAAGCGACAAGTAGGGAGCAATAGGGGAGAGATAAACATTCGGTAGAACTGAATCAGCCAAATTAATAATAGTTTCAATAGTTTCATTGCTGTGGCTTAAATCGAATAAAGTGATAACAAAGGTCAAATTTTTCTATATCGTTACTTCTTTGCTGAGTTCATTTCCTGATTTAGAGTCGATTCCCCTTTTATGGCTGCAAATTGCCAGCGTTGCAGTTTGGCTGTCGTTTATCCTCCTGATTGCAGGGGTGGTAAACGCAAAAGCCAAAGACGATCCAGAAATAGTGCGGAAGATAGTTCATATTGGCACTGGCAATGTGATTCTGCTTGCTTGGTGGTTAGATATCCCAGCAAGTGTGGGCATTACAGCTTCGATCTTAGCGAGCACTGTTACCTTATTGTCCTATCTATTTCCCATTCTCCCTGGTATTAATAGTGTGGGACGCAAAAGTTTCGGGACATTTTTCTATTCCGTTAGTATTGGTGTTTTAGTTGCCTGCTTCTGGTATTTGCAACAACCCCAGTACGCAGCACTGGGAATTTTGGTTATGGCGTGGGGGGATGGACTAGCAGCACTGATTGGGCAGCGGTTTGGTAAACATAAATACAACTTACTTGGCAGACAAAAAAGCTGGGAAGGCTCTCTGGCAATGGCTATTGTTAGCTTTTTTATCAGTGTTATGATTTTTATTGGTGTCGAAGGCAACATTTGGCAAACTTGGGTGATATCACTAGCAGTGGCATTAGTCGCTACTGGCTTAGAAACTATTTCGTTTGTGGGTGTTGACAATTTAACAGTTCCTTTAGGTAGTGCAGCCCTAGCTTTTTTCTTAACTCAGCTAATTATTCATAAGTCGATAGGCTTGTAGTTGCGCTGTCTTCGCGCTCATCGCAACTACGAGCCATCACGCAATTTCTATTTTAATACCGCTTATGGTAATACCCAGGATAGTAATCCCCGTGACGGTAGTATCCATTATTATAGTAATACCGCTGATTGTCATATCCATGACGATAGTAACTATTATTATGGTAATCCCCGTAACGGTAATACTGGGGATAATAATTCCTGTGACGGTAGTACCTATTGTTATGGTAATATTGCCGATGGTAACCAGCAGACTCGGGATAGTAATACCCACGAAGGTAATACCTGTGACCTTGCAGACAGGAACTATGATGATAATGCCGATGAGCGAGCAGGTAAGGGTGGTGGTATGTTGTGTGCGTCAGTTCCTCAGTATCAGCTTCCCGATCTCCCTGAATTGAAGAAGATCCTGCGATCGGAAGCAGTGAGGAATTTACTACATCTCGATTTGCCTTTGTCTGTTGCGGACTCAAGCCTAATTCCTCGGATGGCAAAGTCTGAACACCATTTTTGATGGCTGCTGCAGCTATCTCAAATCCTAGGCAACTGGGCAATATTAAAACACTAACCAATAACTTCCAAAACATTGTTTCACACTCCTAATTTCTTCTCCTCTCGCAGAGCTAGGAAATGCCTACTGTGAGATGGCGCTTATTAGGACTTACGCAGTGAAACGAAAAATCAAGGCTAATTTCTGCATAGGGGAAGACAGAAGCCTATAACCTATAGAAAAGGCATACCACGAATATTATGGTGAAGAGAGTTCCTGGCGATCGCTACTCTGATGCACGGAAAACTCTTAATCATTTGTTAATATTTACCAAGCTCAAAAAAGAGAATCAACAACTTTTGATTAATCAAGGGTATTGCTCTCATCGAACAGGCTGTATCTACACCTAAAAAACGCGGTTCGTCTGGTAGCCCCGAAGTAGTATGGTGACGACTGTTCCATCCCAGAGGATTTGCCATTATATCTTATTAACGTAAGTTGCTAGTTATATAATTAGGGCTGGTAATGGGTAATAGGTAATGGTCAGAAAAAACTTTTTCTCAATTACCAATTACCAATTACCAATTACCAATTACCAATTACCATACATCACATAAGTAGCAACTGCAACTTGGGTTAGTAGGCAAAATGAAACGGTGTGTATCAGTGACAGGACCATCAAACTGACATAGGATCGGTT
Source organism: uncultured bacterium (assembly GCA_964246695.1). Classification (GTDB taxonomy): domain Bacteria; phylum Cyanobacteriota; class Cyanobacteriia; order Cyanobacteriales; family Nostocaceae; genus Stigonema. The sequence goes on along the minus strand of CAXTSI010000475.1, from coordinate 4,746 downwards.
TATTACTTTCAAAGAGGAGGTTTGTGTGACGCTTCACATCGAACTACCACCACAAGTGGAAGCAAGCTTCGCCGTTCAGGCACAAGCGAAAGGGGTTTCCTTAGACACTTTCATCCGCGACTACCTCATTGAACATGCCCCAGTAGTCGAGACGTGCCCGATGAGTGCTAAGGAGATCGATGAAGCCCTCGAAGAACTGGCAGCAAGTATTCCCGCCGTCCCTCCGCTTTCCGAACAGGCGATGAGCCGTGAAAGTATCTACACCCGTGAAGATGAGTGGTAATGGATTACCTTGGGGACACTAATATAGTTCTTCGCCGCATCCAGCGTAATCACCCAGAACACCGGGAGGTGCGGGAGGCAATTAATAGGCTGCAATCACGAGGCGATCGCCTATGTCTTGTGCCGCAGATCCTCATTGAACTGTGGGCTTTATGCACTCGTCCGGTGGAGAGCAACGGTTTGGGGCTTTTACCCACACATGCAGATCGGATTTTGTCAAGGCTAGTAAGCATCTTTCCGTTACTGAGAGACACCTGACATCTACGATGAGTGGCGGCAGCTTGTGGTTACACACGCTGTTTCTGGTAAGAAGGTATACGATGCCAGACTTGTTGCCGCAATAAACGTGCATGGTGTAAGAAGTATTCTTACGTTCAACGTCAAAGATTTTATCCGCTACCCAGGAATTCAAGTGCTGCACCCGCGTGACGTAAAGTAGTCTTGCATTAACATAGCTTCGCCACTTTCTCAAGTTTTTACAAAGAAAGGCAGAAGTTCGAGGGGGGCAAGTGCAGGCAACTGGCATCGGAAACACTCATCGGCGGGCTGTCTCACCGCGCACTCTTGGTGGCTCCCCGACACTAATTAAAATTTTTCATGAATGATTTAGTCTGACTATATTAATGACTAATCAACCGGACTCGATATTATCCCTCTTTTTGTGTGCTACACAGTCACTTTTAAAGGAAAAATACAAAAGTCGGTGGATTAGGATTTCCTAATCCACCGACTTTAATTTGAATTGACTCATTTTATCTCTTCATCTACCAATTTTCGTTTGTCCCTTCCTGATAAGGCTCACCTGTAAAAGGTTGTACGCCAATATAAGGATAAACATCATTATTAGGAGCAAAACTCCGCATCACAGCTTCAGAAATATACTGCATAATCCCGGCAAGCATCCTGGAAATAGCCATAATATCAACTCCCATTTTTTGTAGTTGCTTTAATTGCAATGTATCTACTTTAGTTCTGATATTTTCGGCTGGCTCTAATTCTCAATATATTGATATTATCTGCAACAATGGTTGAGAAAAATTTGCAATACTTTAATTTGCCTGTGAGATTTGCAGCTTTCTATCAACTGGATATCCCAAGGTAGAGAGCTTACTTAAAGACGCCAGCATGGTGGCTTGTTCCGAGTCTTGACGCTGTAGGGACGGAAGCACTGTTCCCACTTTGTTGGCATGGGCAAGGCATTGAGAGATTGAATTGGTTAACACTGGATGCGCACTAATCTCGATAAAGATATCATGACCTGCATGAATGAGTCCATTCACTGCTGCGGCAAACAGCACCGGATTCCTCATATTTTGCACCCAGTAGGCGGCATCCAATTCTGGACCCAAGACCTGCTGACCTGTGACTGTGGAAAAAATGGGAATAGTCGCTGGTTGAGGATTAATTTCTTGCAGAGACTCCAATAATTCTGCTTTTAATGGCTCCATCTTCGAGCTGTGATAAGGTACTTGAACCCGCAAAAATCGGCAGAAAATCTGTTTCTGCGCTAAAGATTGAGCAATTTCTGCAAGGGCGGTGCTATCTCCAGAGAGGGTGATGGCGCTGGGGCTGTTGATGGCTGCAATAGATACCTCTTCTGAGTATCCCATTAATAGGCGCTCAGCCTCGTTTGTTGACAGTCCGATGGCTAACATCCTTCCTTGACCTGCGGCACGCGCTTGGATACGGCTACGATAGAAAATGACTTGAATGGCGTCTTCCAGACTCAGAACTCCGGCTACGTAAGCAGCCGCAACCTCGCCAACACTGTGACCAACAACAGTATCTGGATAAATTCCCCAAGAACGCCACAAAGCAGCCAAAGCTATTTGCACACAAAAGATAGCTGGCTGGGCAATTTGGGTTTCATTAATACGCGATCGCTCCTTCGATGCTGTCAGTTCCTCACACAATGACCAACTCCCGTGCAACCGCAGTAAATCATCACATTGATTGATAACTTCCCGAAATACAGTTTCCTCTGACCATAACTGACGCCCCATCGCCCACCATTGCGACCCTATGCCAGAGAATACAAAAGCTAGTTTGGGCAACCGAGATTGAAGGTGATTAGAAGATATTCCTAGATTGGGTTCTGTCTCAGAGGTGTATAACTTGCCGTGTTCATAATTCTGAGTCATGATGCAATCTTTATATGTGTGAGAATCTGTACACATTGTATGCTTTCTAACAATGCGAATCTGACAAACAATTAAGATGCGTTCGCCCTAGGAGACAACTCGGCAAGAATTTCATCTTCCTTACCAGTTGCAAATTTAGCAGAGCGCTGTGCCAATAATGGTACGATCAATAGAGCATTACTAAACCCGGTGAAGACATGAACGTCCTCAAATCCAGGTATAGCGCCAACTAAGGGGAGGGGGTTATGACTAAATTCTACCAAGCAATGATACCAAGTTCCAGGTAAATTACCTAAACTTGGCAAAACTTGAGCGACACTTGAGCGCAGCCACTTTTCACTTTCCTCTGAGTTTACCTTGCCATAAGGATCGCTCTTGGCGCGGCTAATTTGACCCAAGCGCAAACTACCATCTTGAAACTGAACCGCACCTGCATCTAAAATAGGTGGTACTAGCTCGTTACCTGGTTGATCCCACAATTCATCAACTTGAATAGATTGGGCTTGTAATTGAAACCGTTGCACATTAGCTGGCATAACTAAGGTGCGTAACCTGAGATCGGTGGGCGAGGTTTCAATCACTTCTGCATGGGTAAAATATAGCTTGAGGGGAATACCAGATGATTTTAGTAACTGTCTGCTGAGTCCACCCGCGCAAATCACAACGTTAGCACTGTGGTAAGTTGCAGTAGTTGTTTTAACACCGTGTTGTAGTACTTGCAGTACTTGAGTAATCTGCATTTCACCCCCAGTACGCAGAAAGGCTTGTATGTAGGCTTGTGCTGTTTTTTCAGGATTGATATGACCATGTTTGACAGTCAAAGCGCCAGCGATCGCCTCTCTATTCAGCAGTGGTTCCAACTCACAAGCCTCCTTCACACTGAGTAAACGAGGTGGAATGCCAAAATGAGCGTAAGATGCAGCGGTTGCTTGTGGGTCACTAACGTTGGAAATAGTTAGCAATAAATCTAATTCACGAAATTGGGTATCGGCATCTAACTCTTGAGATAGGACGCGGTGACGTGCGATCGCTTCTTCAAAAAGTTGGCGAGTTAGCGGTGTAGTTCCTGACCAATAGGCAAGCCCACCATAACTATAGCGAGTTGCGTTCTGTGGTGTTCTATGTTGCTCCAACAAAAGTACGACAAAGCCTGTTTTCGCTAGTTCATAGGCGAGTGCAGCACCTGTCATCCCGCCGCCAACAACAATCCAGTCGTAGGTTTTCATACTTTTTAACAAAATTGCACGGAATTCCCCGTTATGGGTTAGCAAATGGTTCATCCTGACAATGCGTCAACAGCACAATGTATTACGCCTTGAGTTGGTGGTTTGGTTTTCATGAAGGGTGCAGGTTGCCGAAAGGCGACTGGCATCCAGAGTGCATATTTTGGGCATTGCTTCTGGAGTTTATTTATTAGCTTTGCTTATCATGTGTTTTTTTCAGATTTTTGAAAAAAAGTATTCAAAAATACAGTTAATTAGACAGAAGTCTGATTTTGAGTCTGTTTTCCAAGGCGATCGCCAAACTTTTCGGTCTATTTATTATACCTGCCTCCCAATACGACGGTTCGGATAAGATTTGATCCCCCCAACCCCCCTTTTAAGGGGGGCTAGGGGGGATCTTCAAGGATGAACATGGTTAACCGAACCGTATTGACCTGCCTCCGGTTAAATTTGCGTTATCATAAGTAGGGTTGATGATTTTCTGACCTTCAACGAAATTATGGGGGTTGTAGCTGGACTTACGTATAAGTTTTGATTAATTGCCGCCCGACTCTCATTCCCCAAGAACGGAATGACAATACTTTGAGTCTCTTCATCCACGAAATCGGCATTAGGTTAACGGTTTTAGACCCAAAATTTTCGATAAATAAGCTGGTGGGGTGCTTTCTCTCCTAGTTATTTTCCCTATTGTTTCTCCCATCAGGAAGTAGATATTGAGTATCTATTGAAAAATCTTCTGCAGACGTGTCAGGTGCGGTAGACTCATTTTTCGGCGTTGCTGAATCAAAGTATGAATTAGGCGATCGCCTTAAGCTTGCGAGGCGTTGCCGCCGCAGCGCCGCCGAACCATACTTAAGATAATATATTACTAATTGAATTGAATGTCTAAGCATTTCCTCTGACTTTGAGTAACAAAAAGTCTTACGATGCAATCGAGCCAGGTAATGTCTTAAACGGCTGTTTTCTCCTTCCACTCAAGTCAATTAAGTTTTGCTTACAATATGGTCTTCATTACTGATAAAACAAGGATAAACAGGATATCCATCAGTCACGCCCCCTTCGGGGAAATTCAAAAGCTAAGGTAATAAGTCAAAATTAAG
>CAXTSI010000474.1:0-6976 GCA_964246695.1 uncultured bacterium | reverse complement strand
GGCGCGATCTGACTCATGCTGAATCGACCTTGCAGCCCGTCGGCACTCGCGTAGTGAGCAGTAGGACGGCGCAGCCCGTCGGCACTCGCGTAGTGAGCAGTAGGACAGTGGCGGCAAGGGTAGGCAAGGGTAGTTTGAGATGGAATAGATGCCACACTTGTGAACAAGGAGTCAGGAATCAGGAATCAGGAATCAGGAATCTGGAGTTGGGCAGCGGTAGGCTCGTGGTGGTTCATAAATAGACTAATTGAAAGCGATCGCACTACCCAGACCATTGGCACCACAGTGACGGCAGACGTGAAAGTCGAGGGTCAAGGCTCGAAGAATATGCACAATTATTCTTTTCTGTCAATTGGTAATCATCAGGGTCTGGAGTTAGGCGAGGAATAGACTGGGGTAGTCAATGGGTAGTCAGAGGGAGGTAGTTGGGAGTGGAGCGCTGCACACATAAACCAGTCTGATGCAGAGATGGTTTAACGCAGATATGATACAATGCAGACATGAAGTAATGCAGTCCAACAAATTACTAATGATTATGAAAAATATCGTAAAAGATTTTTACAGACTTTTTATAATCGGGATCTAGTCAAAGTAAAACCATATAGCCCGTAATAATTTTTCCTGTTGCTCTTTAGAAAGTGAATCAAATTTGAAATTTTTATCTAGCACATATTTAGGAAATCTATCAAAAATTTCTTGATAGCACTTTGTATACGCACTAATATTGGCTACCAGTAATTGTGATCGCATGGGCGCGGCAGCGGCTACACCGCAGTCTGCTTAATTTTTAGATACGTTTGTCCTGATTAAAGGGTACTTTCTACTTCGGAATAATCAACAGCAGTAGGATTAAAATTAAGGTATGTTTTAAGATCCCTTGCTGCTTCTTCCAAGCGTCCCAAAGCGGTTAAAGCAACTGCCCGGTTTTGATATAAATCTGGAGTTTCTGGAGACAAAGCGATCGCTTGCTCCAAATCAGCTAACGATTCCTGATACCGTGCTGCCTCATAGTGCAATATAGCGCGGTTTCCCAGCACGAGAGGTTGATTGCCATCCAGTGCTAACGCTGCATTATAGTTTATCAATGCTGCATCTGGTTGCTCTAATATCTCAAATGCTTCAGCACGAGCCACCCAAACCGAGAACTGTTTTGGGTCTAGATCGAGACTAGTGGAATAAGCATCAATTGCTTTTAGCGTTTGTCCGATCATTCGATAACACCGCCCTAAATTTGACCAGACCTCCGAATAAGGTGGACTTAACTCAATAGCCTTTAAGTAATCATTTAAAGCCTTCTCTAAATAGCCCATCTTCACATACACATTCCCGCGCTCATTGTAATACTCAGAGTAATTAGGGTCTATTGCAATTGCATTTGTGAAGTAAGTAATAGCCTCTTCATAAGGTTCAATAGAAGCATAGATTTGAGCAATGTTATAAAGTAAGACAGATCGATGAAGAAGATGCTCATCTGGTTTTAGCTGTGTGTTGAGTTGTTCATAATAGCTTCGACAAAGTTCTACTGCCTCCTGAAAACGTCCTTGGCGATGCCGAATCAGCGCTAACCCATTTTGGTTAAAAGCTGTATAAAAAAGTTTTGTATGTTTCGGTAGGTTAGCCCTTGCCAGTTCTTCTAAACCTCTTTGTAAGTACTCTTCAGCCTTGGCTAAATCACGGTTGGGTAAATGGCGAGCATATAGCATGGCTATCATGTAATAGCTTTGAAAGAGGTACTCAGGTACATCTAGCTTTGTTATCGCTGTCTCTATCACCTGAAGAGCTTGTAAAGGACGTTTTAGAGTTGCATAACAACCATATAGCTTTGAATAGAGAATAAAACGCTTTTGTATGTCCTCTGGGCAGTAACGCTCTAACTGTGCAAGAGCAGCTTCACCATAGACTAGACCATCCTCGTAAAAACCTCGTCTTGTACAGATAAAACATGCTTCTAGTTGATATTTTAGAGCTTTCTCTGGTTGATTACTTAACAACCAATAACGGATTAGCTGCGGCAAATTAAGTTCTATCTGAATCTCGTCTTCCCCCACCTGATGTTCAAGTTCTTGAGCCAAGTGAGTCATTTCTTGTTCAGAAACTGGAGTGATTGAAGCGGAAGACAAGTTCAATCGCACGCACGCTCCTAAAAACTTAGTGTCAAATTTTTCAGCTACAATTTCACCAGAGCCAAGGTCAGTAGCAATAAGCAAAGTTAAATTTAAGTATTGAGCACGACGGCGCATTAGTTCAACAAAGAAGTGCTGTACTAAAACACCAGTGTAATCATAATCATCACAAGCAATTACCAACGGTGAGCCATTACAGAGGTGATGCCAAGTACTCAGGAAATCGATTAGTCCGTGTACGATCCGAAATGCCCGATCAGATGGGTAAAGACGTACACGCTCTAGCAGTTCAGCTTTGTCCGTTAATGTTGGTCTCCGAACTGATATGCTCCGCAGCAAAGCTGGTAAAACACTGACTAATTCGTAATCATGCTTAATAATTAAATCCGCTGCGTGGATTTGTACTTCAGCAACGATATCTTGTAATAAATCTTTCACGCCTGCCCAAGGGCCACCCTCATCATGAGCACATGATAAAAGCCAAGTGGTGGCTTTGCTATATTGAACCTCGTTTAACCATTGCTGTAGGCAATCACGACGAGATTGACCGCGTTGTGCCTCCAGCAGAATCACCCGACCACTCCACTGAAGCGGTTGTGTCGGCATTTTGTGTTGCCAGTCCATAAACTTCACCTTTATGAATAGCGAAAACTACGAATCCAAAGCCAAAAGCCAAAAGTCTGAGGTACAAAGACAATTAATATCATCAACAATGCATCAATAAAAGCGTAAGGATTGCCTTTATATCCAGCATTTAAAACAGCGAAAAGAACAAAGCAATAGTGCCAAATTAAAGGAATTGTAATAAAAATGAGAGAGCCAAAAGCAGCAATACGTCCCAACAACCATACAATTGCATACCAGCGAATCACACGTCTCTCAGTTGCCGGGATATGGGACTGATCTACTTTACGTATTGAGCGAATTATTTTAGCTATATAATTACGCAAAAATATTTCAGTGTCTTTCATCAGACTTTTGCAGCGAAAGAAATTAGCGATAACATAATAAAAATCGGTTCGGACAAATAAATAGCACTGCGAAAGCAAACGTAGCAGATAGGTTAGCAATATGGCTCGACCCAGTTGAAAAACGACTGAATTGAGCGTTAACCACCCGCAACTTTGAGCAAAAAAGACGAGGATAAGAATAGCAGCAGATGCTGCGTCCAGTAATATCCCAGCCAGTAATGGCAGATAGCGTTGGTTACTAGGCAATCCCCAAATACCAGTCATATCTGTTTCTGGGGTTAAATACCACATACGATGACTAATACCAAATCGGGAGGAGACACCGACAGCACGAGCAGCCACCAAATGAGCCATTTCGTGTAGGAACGTCGTAAAATAGTTAATCAGGAGTAAAACTAAACCCATCAGAGTGAGGTTTTTCCTAAAAAAGTAAGCATCCCATCCTGGAATAATTAAGGGTTTAACGAAGATTGCAATTAAGGCTAAACCAATAAGAAGACCACAGCTAACTAACACGGGTCGGCTAAATATTCGTTGAGCTAGTGATTGCGGGAAATTGGCAAAGTGAAAGCGCACGGTTCCCGAATTTGCAGGATGCCGTAAAGTAGTTGTCTGAATAACGAAATTAGATTGTTGATTTCTGTCCTTTACGAGAGGTTCAACGAACCCCTTACTTTCTAAATATTCCAGTAAATCTTCTATATCTGGAACTTCGCCATACTTTTTCTGATAAATTAACTGGGACTCACCTACCGTCTTCCCCTCTGCTAGGCAATCCAGCAATTCTACTGCTTCAGATGGCAATGCTAAAAATACACCTGTATCTGGACGACCAATAACTATTTCCTCGCCGTCAAATTGTCGCGTTAACAGATAAACTGTAACAAGAGTATTGGCTGTATACCTTCCCATTGCTACTTTTTTAGATTAAAGTAAGAACCGCCATACAAGAATGGCGGCACTGAGCAAATTGCTTAAATTTTGTAGTAATCCGGTTTGATTTATGAAAACATTTTAGCTGAAAACTTATTTAGATAAACCTTTCAGTTTCAATATGCTTTCAAGATTCAACTGGGACTTTTATAACGTTTTTCATTTGCAGGAAATACAATTGTTTTACAGGAGAGCATAATATGCTAACCTAATATATGTTGTATGCAAATGAGAAATCGTATAAATTAACACCACCAACCATAAAGTGCTGGGGCTGTGACTTTTTCGACTTCACGAACGACAAACTTCTTCATAGAAACTTGCTCTTGCTTTTTCTCTGATTTTGTATCTACCATGAGTAAACTTCCTTTTTTTTTGTGAGCTTCGCCCAATTTTGAGCGATTAAGAAGGTGATTTGAGACTAATCCTCATACTAAAAATTTTTCTTTTCAATCTGAGGAAATAAGTCTAGATATTGATAAGATTTGCAAGAGAATGCAGTGCAACTTGAATACAGCTTTTGATAAAACTTTCATTCAAGACTGCACATTATCCAAATGAAAACCAACATTATTACTTCAGGTCAGTTCACAAATTTTATGCTCAAACCCAATATCTTTATACCAGGATCTACATATCGTGTCAACAACCTCATATCACCCATCTGGAAACGCGGATGAAGCGGAATACAAACGGGTTAAGAAAGCAATTAAAACAGAATCCAAAGCTAAAAACTAACCCACCCTACGCTCCCATATAATCATCTTCCACACCCTTACGCAATCGGTAGGGGTTTTTTGTATCCGTACACAAACAATACATAAAAGTAATTTTTTTAACTGATTAATCCATTTTATTGAGAATTATTCTTGCTGGAAAATGCTGCAAAAAAGCCGATATCCGGCATTTTGCAGCAAATCCGACCTGACAACCACACGGGTTAGACCCTTCGATATTGACATTTCTGGATGCTATGGAGAAGGACAAAGAAATCAGTCGTATTTTTTAGGCGTACCCGAAATTTTCGATTACAAAGCCACGAAAAATAATGACTACATCACCCTTAGAGAATGGTTAAAAGCTTACGATGTGGACGTTGAAAAGTTGGTTAAAGCTGTCAATGATAAAGATGTGACAGGTTGGAAAAACCCTGATAATTGGGGCGAACTACTACCAGGAGCATGGTATGCCAGAATCAAGACTAGCGAACGATTAAAATACCCTCAAGACTACTTTGCTAGTTGGTTTACTGAATCAGCAGATAGAGTTGATTTACTCGCCAAAAGTATCAGAAATATGAAATCTGATACTGAAATGGTTTCAACAGATTGGGTTGATTTTGACGAAGAGTGTGGCAGTTTAAAAATCTTCAATCATGAGATTTGGAATGCTGCACTTACTCATGATGGTTTACAGTGGATACTGGCGATTTGTTCACCACGTCAACGTAATGAACTGCTGGATAATATCCAAATTCTAGCTAGTTCAGTTTATCCGCGCTCACAAAGAATAAGTTGTGAAAATCCACCAGAAAGTCTACAAACCCTAAAAGATAAGTACAATAATTGGGAAGGTAGAAATACCACCGAGCGGGTTAAAATCAACGGACGTTCAAAGATTATAATGAACTTTGATGAATGTCACGCTTGGTTTGACATTAACTTAGGTGATTTATTAGTCAACAACCTATTGATTGAGCGCAAAAAAGCACAAAAGGGTTATGGTAAAAAATCACCGCTAGACGTACTGTTTAAGCTTTGCGTCAATACCCTTTATGGTGACATGGTGTCAAAATATTTCATTACTTCCAACCCAGTTGTAGGTAATAACATTACAGCAAGAGCGCGGTGTTTGGCTTGGTTTATGGAGAAAGGTTTGCATGGTTGGCAGTCCATTACAGATGGGTGTGCATTCGAGTTAAACGGGGTAATGTATGGGCTACACAAAAAAATTAGCGGTGAAAGCATCAATCAACATCGTACAAAAAGCGAATTAACACAACGTAATATTAGCCGCTCACCACTTAAAAACGCACAAGAAATTTTAGGTAAGTGGGATGAAATCACTTACACAAAATGGAATGATGGAAAAGCGGAAACAGTTACAGAAAATTTCCTCAACCTAAATATTGACGGTCAAGAATTAACACCAATAGTCAAACCTGATAATGAACATGAAGGATGTGAAATAGTAATAACGCCTGCTATGGGATGGATTGATGAAGTTGCAATGCGGCACCTACAAAATTTATTCCCATTGGTTGATGTTTTACACAATGAAACTACAAACATCAAAATTAATGATGATTTGTCTGTGACCTATAAACCACGTCTAGGTCAGTTTGCATTCGAGACAAAAGACATTTATTGGTGCGGTGCTTTTCATGGTAGTGCCAATTATCTACTAGCTAATCCTAACGGAACAACCATCAAAGCACGGGGGTACGAGGTAAAAAAAGCCCATAGTGCAGTGGACAGTGAAATTGTGCCAGAAGGTGATGAAGTTGTTTTTATGAAGTCTGAACGGTACGGAGTAAAAAACAACCCTGCTAAAGACTTGATGAACCAACTCTTAGAAAATCCTGAAGCTGTCAAACGCCAACTGCCTGCTATTAAATCAGGAATTCTCAAAATCTCAGACTATAAAAACCTTACCAACAAATACGATGAGTTAAGTATAGAACCTGGAGACGGTATACTGCGCACATTTTTACTGCAAGAGTTTAGCCTGTCTCAGTTTACTTTTCAAACTTACGAACAATACATGATGTGGAAAAAGATTATTTCACATCTAAAAGACACAGACCGTCAATCACTGGAAGGTTTCTTTTTAAATGATGATGGAACACTTGATTTTATTAGTATGTGCAACTGGGTAGAAGAACAAATAACTGAAGGAATTGACAAACCGTTTGATTTATTAAGCGACCCTAACAGAAACGATAAACGC
>CAXTSI010000473.1:0-6987 GCA_964246695.1 uncultured bacterium | reverse complement strand
CCCCACTCCCCACTCCCCACTCTTGTAAAGCGATCGATGTAAGATTCTACGCTTAGCGAATGCTTTTCCTTGACGACCAAGTTGTTCGCGCAGGTGTTCATCTTGGCAAAGCAGACGAAAAGCTTGAAGAATCTCATTGCCAGAATAGGGATTAACCAGTATGCCATTTTCCCCGTGGCGAATTACATCTGTAACACTGCCCCAGCGAGAAGCAATGACAGGTTTACCGAAGTAACCAGCTTCTAGGAAAACGATACCACAACCATCAATGCTAGCAGCTTTGCTTTGATCCAACGTCAGCATTGCAAATATGTCACAAGCTGCATAGTAGCCAGCTAATTCACGACCCGTCACATATCCAGTAAAATGTACTCGTTGCTCCACTCGCAAGCGTCGCGCTAAAGAATAAAGTTCTGACTCACAAGGACCTACGCCGCAGAGTAGATAGTGGACATCCAGCCCCAGAGTCAGCAGTGGTGTTAAATTTTCGATGACTAAGTCGAAGCCTTTATGCTTCACAAACTTTCCTACCGAAAGAATCACTACTGCCGTTTCAGGAATATTGTACAACTCCCGCATCCGGATACGTAAATCATCAAGATAACTTGAACGAGGATCAACGCCAAATTTTTCCTTTCTGACTATAGGGTTAATCACGTGGGTAGGGGTATCAAATTGGAAATTGGCGGTGAGATAATCTCGTGTTAATGAACTTTTACAAACAATTCCTTTGGCTCGTTTGAGTGTAAGTTCAAATAGTGACTTGAAGATGTAGTTGCCTAAAGTACACAGAATATCGTTACCATGTACGTAGATAAAAAAGCGAATAGGAAGAAGATAGCTCAATAGCAATAGTGATATAAAGTCGTATCCGTGACCCCACTCAATATAACGGTAGTGATAGCGAAAATAAAGTTTTATTGCTAGCACAAATGACCAGACTATATTCAGGAAAGCTTGCAGAATACTCCCGATCAAACCACTATGGTTGTATGTAATATTTGGCCAGCGATATACAGGAAACTTTTGTGTTTTGTCAAATGCTTTATCTCCTGAGCAACCAGCTACCAGAGCAATCACACGCTCTGGATCTTGCAGACAGCGATTATAAATATACTCCTCAATTCCGCCCGAAGAAGGCAGGAAGGTACGGGATATAACTAGGATGTCTGGATATGCAGTTTTATCCCTGATTTTTGTCTCTAATTGTGAAATATTTTCCATGTAAAATTTTATAACTAACCTTTTAAACAGCAGGAAGAATCTGTAGGAAATTTTATGATTTTAGATTTTCGGGATATAAATTTTCTGCCAAAATGCCAAAAACGTGCATTTAGCAGTAGACAACATTGTAGGGGCGGGGTAACCCCGCCCTAAAGTATGAAATTTTAATTCTTTGATCCTAGCCTGCGGTGATCTGAGAAACGCATTCTTAGGGCGTCTCCATCCTTTATACTTCATATCTTTTCTCAATGAAGGAGTCGGCAAAATCAAATGTATAATCTAAGACATTAGTTTATTTAGGCTTTTTCTGATTGTAAGGGAGAAATTGAGAGTTCGGTTATCTCCTCAAGAAATCCCTCCTCAGATCCCTACCTATTGAGAATAAGAAACGGTAAATTTGAAATGTAGCCTCTTACTTAAGAGCTACTGCCAATCAACTACTCTGTAGGGCTACGGAAAGAGCGTCACCTACGCACCGCAACACTCCTACCAGTATTGGTAGAAATCAAAACTGATAATATTTTTTAAGCGACTGTGTTATGCGTCAAAAACTACAACGAGCTATCAAACCGCTTTTCAAATCTCTGTTCATCTTGTGCCTTGTGTTGGGATTGACACTTGGTCACGCCGACGGTGCGCTAGCTGCCCGCAGTGGTGGTCGGATCGGCGGTGGTTCCTTCAGAGTCCCTTCAAGCCGCACCTACAATCCGCCTCGTACCTATGCTCCGGGCGGAGGCGGATACTATCCTAGTCCTTATGGTGGTGGTTTTGGCTTTCCTTTCGTGATTCCCTTTTGGGGTATTGGCGGAGGTTTTGGAGGTCTGTTTAGCATTCTGATTTTTATGGCGATCGCTAACTTCATACTGCAAGCCTTCCGTCGCACCACAAGCGGTGAAGCTGATGAAGTGGACTACAGCAGCAACTCACCTGTGTCCGTTACTCGTTTGCAAGTGGGAATGTTAGCCAGCGCCCGTAGTTTACAACCCGAACTCAACCACATTGCCGAAACTGCTGATACAAACTCACCAGAGGGTAGAGCAGAAATTTTACAAGAAGCAAGCCTTGCTTTACTACGCCATCCAGAGTACTGGGTATATGCAGGTGGTGGTACGCAGCAAGCGCGTCTGACTTCAGCTGAAGCAGAATTTAACCGTCTGGCGCTAGCAGAACGCAGCAAATTCAGTGCAGAAACTCTTTCTAATGTCAATAACCAGCTAAAAGCTGCTACTCCCAAAGATGCTTTACCTGCTGCCGATGAACTCGACAATCCAACTCGTTTGATCAGTGAAGGACCTGGGGAATACATCATAGTGACTTTGCTGGCGGCGACCTTAGGTAAGTTTCAAATACCAGCAATTAACAGCACTGAAGACTTGCGTCAAGCTTTACGTCAAATTGGCAGCATTCCCAGCGATAAATTGCTTGCCATTGAAGTGCTGTGGACACCACAAGCAGAAGGCGATACCCTCACCACTAATGATTTGCTAGCAGAATATGCAGATCTGAAATTGGTGTAAACTGCAAATAAATTGCCCCGTAGGGGCGCGGTCTCCGCGCCCTTACAATGTGCCACCGAGTTGAGAATGGTGCAAGATATCAGTAAATAAATTGTAACCAAATTTTGAGTAGTCAACCATGATGCCGTACTGTGACAAGAGCGCACCCTACATAGACTTTACTGTTTAGGTAGTCAGGATTCAGGAGAACTCAATATTCTATCTCCTGACTCCTTTAGATGGAGGAATCCGTTACATCCGCTACATAATCCGTTGCCAAACTTGACCCAAAATTCAAAAAATTGAGTAAGTAGCTACAATCCGAAAGCCGCATATCCTCAGTCCACCGTCAGATTCGTTCCAGCTACGACTCGCACTACGGCAAAGCACTGAATTGAAACTCCAAGAACCACCCCGAAGCACGCGGCGATTATTATCTCCACCAAGTTCCCAAACTGTTCCATTTCTTGGTGCGCCATCGTAATTTTTGTGCCAAGGGTCAGCACACCATTCCCAAACTAGCCCATGCATATCGTATAATCCAAAAGCATTGGCAACCTTAAAACTACCTACAGGTGTGGTTTCTTTGCGATATTTGGCTTTCGGTTCCAAAGCGTAATTATCGCCGCCGCTACAATTTGCTATTTCAGTGGTAATTGTTTCGCCAAAATGGAATGATGTAGTAGATCCAGCGCGACAAGCATATTCCCATTCTGCTTCGCTGGGTAAACGATAATTTCGTCCAGTTTTTTGCGACAGCCTTGCACAAAATTCCACAGCTTCGTGCCACGATATATTTTCAACTGGTCGATTTATGCCTTTAAATTTGGATGGATTGGGATTCAAGGATTGTTTAACTTTGGGTAAAGCTGCTACAGATCTCCACTGTGTTTGAGTTATAGGAAATTTACCCATAAAAAAAGGTTTGATGATGACTTTGTGTTGTGGACGTTCATCAGCATCGCCTTCATCCTCTGATGAACCCATCATAAAATTACCACCAGGAATTGCTACCATTTCCAGACTGATTGCATTACCCAAATCTTCTGCGTAAAACTTTGCAGTCCCAAGTTCACGGTTAATTTCTTGACCTCCCGCGTCTACTGTCACCACGTCAAATTCAAAGGAGTGTAAGGCGGGATATGCTGATGTTATGTTTTGCGGTTGAGTTGGTGATTCATTTTGGGAATCTAAAAGTGGTTGTGCAACTGCAAGTTTTTGAGAACTTAAGTCTTGGAAAACTTCTACTGCTGTTTGATACCTTTCTTTCGGTAAATGTTTCAGCAAATTATCCAGAATTTGTCCCAACTCATCGCTAATATTAACACCTTTTTCCAGTAAATACTCTCGCCATAACCATTGACCGCTCATGGGATCGTAAAGAAGGTCATGAATTTGTCCATAAGCATCTCGTCTGGGCAAACATTGAGTTAAAAGACGCACACAAGTTACACCCAAAGAGTATAAATCACTGGCTTGACAGGCAAATCCAGCCATTTGCTCAGTTGGCGCATAACCAATTGTATAAATGACTGTAGCTTGTCTTGCTATACTGGTTTGTGTTACCTGCTTAGCACCGCCAAAGTCAATTAATACAAGTTTGTTATCTCTTTGACGGCGAATGATATTTTCTGGTTTGATATCCCGATGGATCACGTTATGGGAATGAACGAATTCCAGAACCGGCAATAAATCAGCCAAAAGTTCCCAAATTTGTTGTTCACTAAAAGCTTGTTGCTGAAGTTCTCTTAAGAGAGTTTGCCCTTGAATAAATTCTTGCACCAGATTCAAGCACGAACCTTGCTCAAAGTAAGCAAGTAATCTGGGAATTTGCTGATGATTCTCTCCAAGTTCATACAACCGAAAAGCCTCTTCCTTAAACAATTGGGCTGCTTTAGTACGTTCGGAAGTTCCCTGAACTTGCGGAAAAAATTGTTTAATGACGCAAGGAGCATTTAGTCTATCTGCATCTTCTGCTGCATAAGTTCTGCTGAACCCGCCTTCGCCTAATAATTTTAATACGCGGAAGCGATTTCTCAGAAGGTTGCCAAAGTTGCTTTTTCCGCAACTGATGCAAAATCTATTGCCGTCATAGTTGAAGGGATTTGAGCAATTGGGATTTTGGCATATTTGCATAATGAGCCGTAGATCGCATCTGATCGAAAGTTGACTCCATTGTTGGTTGTTGGTTGTTAGTTGTTGGTTGTTAGTTGTTGGTTGTTAGTTGTTAGTTGTTGGTTGTTAGTTGTTGGTTGTTTGGGTAGTAATACCAATTAACAATCAACAGAACCTTGGCGAATACAGAAGAAGAATTTTATGTCTATGTTTATCTGTTTCTGACAATCTAAATATTAATATATATGAGCGCATAGATTTCCATTTTAATATAGTACCCTGAAGCTGTTGATTTTGTCAAGTATGCTCGTCAGCCAGAAGACAATCAAGAGGCAAACCTTCAAAAGCGATCGCGATCAAAAACTCCAACCCAGGCAGCCCTAGCACGAGTGGCAAATCCAAGGCGCAGGGGATAGGAGTATTCAGGGCATGGGGCATGGGTGCGAAAAAGGCTGCCCTATGCCCACGCTTGCCAAATGGCAGTCCTAGATTCGGACCACCGCTAATGGCTAATGGTAAGCAATTCCCCAATTACCAATTACCAATTACCCATATAAATATTAAAGCCAATTTCCAATTAACACAAATGGTGCCCAATAAAAGGGATGGTGGAAATCGGAATTTTGCAAAAAGACAAGTTGGGTTTTTCGCAAAGCTTCCGCTTTATTAATTCTAGGCTGGCTGAGTTGTTTATAAAACTCAACCATAAATTTGGCAGTGGACTCGTCTTGTACGGCCCATAGGGTAGCTAAAGTACTGCGTGCGCCCGATCGCACTGCTACGCCTGCCAACCCCAAAATAGCTCTGTTGTCTCCTTTGGCGGTTTGGCAGGCACTGAGAACCATTAATTCAACTGGGTTTGATTCAGATTCATTTTTGGATTTGAGTAATTCATCCAATTCCTTAACATTAATCCGCCCGTTCCAGGTGAGTATAAAAGTATCATCAGACTTACTACTAAATTGTCCGTGAGTGGCTAAATGCAGAATTGAGAAAGGCGTTGTATGAATTGCTTTTTGCAGGTTGCTGTCGGTAAAATTTTCATTGAAAAGTAGTTTTGTTGAGACTTCAGAGGCAATTTCTGTGACTTCGGATTTGACTGCGGGTAAGGCTTTAAATCCTTGGCGTGCTTCACTTAGTCCAGATGCGATCACTTTTAGTCGATCGCCTTTAAGCGATCGCGACTGCATAAGCTGCAACCCTGGTGACAAGGCAAGGCTATATTTTTCAACTAGATACTGTTTACCATCATAAAGCGCAGCCATTGGCAGATTTCGCATGGAACCATCAAGCACAAATGTCAGAGTTTTGATCCCACTACTGGCTAATCGAGATTCAGCCGGACGGATCAGCCAGTCATACAGTTGTTGAGAAAGCTGCAAACGTTCCTGGTTGGAAAAAACTGGATTCAAAGATTCTCGCATCAGCTTGATGGACTTTTGGATCTCTGCTTGGGATACGTTCGTTTTGTAGTTAGAGAGCGGTTGTCCTGGAACTGATAGAATCACTTCTAAGCGATCGCCTAAAATAATCGGATATATAACCGCTGCTGTTTTGTCGATTTGGTCAATTTGCGCTGATTTGACATTTAAACAGGCTTCTCTAAAAAAATTGTCTAATTCGGCTAATTGTAGTGCTTCTATGACCTCTCGCGCTTGCTTTAAGTTGTTTTGACTAGGTTGTTGTCCAAGTGTTTCCCCACTCCCCACTCCCCAATTCTTAGGAGGCTGCAATAGCAAATCCACTAATTGTCGATAAACCGGTTCAACACTCTCCTGAAACGAAAACTGCACATCTCGATTAATTGCTACCAAGTCACTACGCAGAGATTTGAGAGTTTTGACAGCGGAATCATAAGCGGCGATCGCACCCTGAGTATCGTCCTTAGCTTTCAGAATGCGACCGAGTTGCCAAGAAGCTTGGTAGGCAATATCAGAAGCACTAATTTCTTGGGCAATCTGTAGCGCTTGTTGAGTTAGCTTGAAAGCCTCCGCAGTTTGTTGTGTTTTTTCATACAAAGCTCCTAAGTTATTTAACGCATACGCTTCGGCTCGCAAATCTCCCAAACTTTTCGCCTGCTGTACCGCCCTCGCCAATATCTGAGCAGAGGTGTCTAAGAGAGTGGGGGGAGATGAGGAGGATGAGGAGGATG
>CAXTSI010000472.1:0-7001 GCA_964246695.1 uncultured bacterium | reverse complement strand
ACTAACAACTAACAACTAACAACTAACAACTAACAACTAACAACTAACAATTAGCTATTCCCTACTTAGCAGCTACACTCCACCAAGCTAAACCGTAGGGCTGAGTAGCTTCATTTACCTTTTGGCGAAACTGGACGCGGATTTTGTAGTTAGCGGTAGCAGGAATAGGACAGAAAATATGTTGTACACTATCAACTTCGCTCATTGAGGAACAAACAGCTGCTGCTTCTGTTGAAGAACCATCAGCTTTCACTAGGTAGAGGTTGAGGTTGTTTAAGCCGCGATCGCGAAACTCCTCTCCTACTTCATACTGACCATTTTTATTTTTATCATCTAACTCCACCAATCTGTCCCAAGCTAGGGTGATGGCAATAAAACTCCCCTGCTGTAATGGTTTTGCCAGCAAATAGTCCACAGATGTCCCAACATTCACTGTCCGATAATCCCAGCCGAGGGCTGGTACACTTTGTGATGGATTCCATTGACCAGCACTAAATTGCTGATAAGCACGAAACGCATTCAAATGACCCGCTCCCATTTGAACGTCCAAGGAAGTTTTTGAGTCTTTGTATGCAACAGTAGCTAACCAATCTCGATTTTGTTTATCAATCAGCGTCCGGGTCATTCCCAACCGTAAGCCATCACCAGTATCTTGAATCTTATCTGCTGAATTCAACAATACCGCTTTCGTGACTTCATGTCGCCGAGAAGCAATGCTCCAGTTAGGTTGTTTTGTTCGCAGTTGTCGATCGCCAAATTCTTGCAACAGCGCAACTGTAGACGTAACCAAAGGTGCTGCAAAACTCGTACCGGTAACATTATTCGTTTTGCCATCTGGATTAAGTACACGAATATTTCTGCCAGGAGCAACTAAACTGATGGAACGACGTGGACCAAGATCAATTTCCTTTCCTGCTAACCGCCGGACCATTCCCCGATCGGCAGTTGCTAGATTAGAAACGTCAACTTTATTAAACACCCCTCGCCGATGAGAAAACCCTCCCGGCTGGGAAGAAAAAGCCACATTCACCCCATTATAATTGTCTGTTGGGATGGGAATGCCTCCCTTACCTTGGTTGCCAGCAATCACATAGAGGACATTGTGTACACGACTAGACCAGTCAATACATAGCGTTAGTAAAGCTTTACCGTCTAAAACAGCTTCTGGTCGCGGATCGCGGTTTAAGGGCTCGCCAAAGCTGAAATTAATTGCACGAACGTCCCTACCATTCTGTAGTGCTACATGCTGCGCGGATAAGCACTCTTCTGGCTGACCCATATTTTTGGATGCACCCACGGCAGATGAGTACAGTCGCGCTCCTGGGGCAATTCCTGGTAAGGCTTTATTTGTACTGACCATGATCCCAGCAACATTGTAGGCGTGGGGGTCAACACCGCTATTTGATTTGGCAGGTCCAGTACGTGAGAATACTCCTGCTAGGGATACAGAGTAATTTTTAGACACTGCTTTATCTAAACCAAACTTGCCCGGACGCCCAATTTCCACCTGACCAATGGCAATCTTACGACCGATTAAATTATATGGAGGTTGATGTAGCTTAAAAGCATCAATGCCTTTGCTTGTCAAGAAAGTTTCTAAAGCAAGTACCGGCGCACATAAGCAGGAAGCACTTAATCCCCAAATTAGCCAGGTTAGTTTTTTCACTTTAGTTGTTGATTGTTAGTTGTTAGTTGTTAGTTGTTAGTTGTTGATTGTTTAAAGCTATTAACAATTAACAATTAACAATCAACAACTAACCATATTTTGTTAAAATGTTGACAAAAGAGGACGCTCTACAACGCACTAGCCATGACCCAAACGCCATCAAAAAAGCCCATTGTAATTGCTCCATCTATCCTATCAGCGGATTTTAGCCGTCTGGGAGATGAAATTCGCGCCATAGACGCAGCGGGAGCTGATTGGATTCACGTCGATGTAATGGACGGTCGCTTTGTACCTAATATTACGATAGGTCCTCTGATTGTAGAGGCGATTCGTCCGATTACGAAAAAGCCGCTGGATGTCCACTTGATGATTGTGGAACCAGAAAAGTATGTAGAAGACTTTGCCAAGGCTGGTGCAGATCATATCACAGTGCATTGTGAGCATAATGCTTCGCCTCACTTACACCGTACTCTGGGTCAAATCAAGGAACTCGGCAAAACAGCAGGTGTCGTACTCAATCCCTCAACGCCTTTGGATTTTCTGGAGTACGTACTGGAACTTTGCGATTTGGTGCTGATTATGAGCGTCAACCCCGGTTTTGGCGGTCAAAGTTTTATTCCTGAGATGGTATCTAAAGTTCGCAAACTGCGTCAGATGTGCGATGAACGCGGTCTTGACCCCTGGATTGAAGTGGATGGGGGACTGAAAGCTAATAATACTTGGCAGGTTTTGGAAGCAGGAGCAAATGCGATCGTTGCTGGTTCAGCTGTGTTTAAAGCCAAAGATTATGGTGAGGCGATCGCTGGAATTCGCAACAGCAAGCGTCCTACCCCAGAACTAGCAAAGGTTTAATATTTTTAGTAGGGGCGAACGCTTCAACAAAAAAGGTGGGCAATAGCCCACCCCACAAACCCAACAATCAAATTTTGCAACTCACCTTATCCCTAGGATTCTATCCACAAGTTAATTATGAGGAAGTGACGGGCGATACACCACCTGTTATCAATGGAACAAACACCACCACTCCCCATGTTTCTTGAGAGAACTCCAAAAAATAAATTATCCGGTAGTTGTAGGGTGCGAAGCGCGATAGCGTAACGCACCATGTTTTACATATACGGTGCGTTACGGTGTTCCACAATCGCGCACCCGAACTTGGATATTTTTTTATTTGGAAGTTCCTAAGTCCGAGTTGGAGACTTTATTAACTCGTGTATTAGTATCAAAGACGTACTTAGCTGCCATATATTAGCCGCAGCTATTTCAACAAATTAGGATGCACTTTGCGCTCGTTACTCAGATTATGCCAGAAGCATGAGTTCTAGTCAATTGCGTCTTTTACTTTATCTTTTACGTCTTCAACACCTTGACGAACTTCGCTTTCTGCTTGCTTCGCTTTACCTGCGGCTTTGTCTTCTGGATCGCCAGTAATATTTCCCAATGCTTCTTGGGCTTTACCTTCAATGTTTTTAGCAACTGCTTTTGCTTTATCTTCTATGCTCATTTTGTTCTCCTAATTTATATCTAGTTTGTTTCAAAGCTACGAATCGACTTGGAAATTTTTTGCGATCGTCTTTACAACTTAGCTTAATATTTTTGTTATGGTCTTCCGCCACAAGACATATTACTTGTCTATGCTAAAAGAGGGATCAGCTATTAGTCAAAGAGCAAATTTCATTCTAGTAGACCACAATATAAGCGTAGGGGCGCGGTTTCCGCTTCTGGTCAATGTAGTCAATTCAATTGAAAACTACTGTAACTGAAACTATGACTATTGACCAAAAACCCGGTTTCTTTAAGAAACCGGGTTTTTCAAGTTATGGGTAGTATTTTTTGGTTTAGTCGAGAAACCCCATAAGAGATTCAGAATCATCAATAATATTTGATGCCACTGGATGGATACCCATTGAGGAGAATGTTTCAGAAATTACTAGTGTACTTGAGGTAATTGGACGAATCCCAGACTCGTTAATAGTATCAAAAATGTGCATTTCATGTACACCCGTGGGACGCATTCCAACAACTGCAAGTGTGTCATGAACTATGAGTTTAGTTGGCAGTTCTACCTTTACTAATAGATTACTAGCTTCTTGCTCCACCCGATCTATATTCAAACTATCACCCTGGTTATTTTGAACTTCCACTGTAGTTTCCCTCTTAAGGTTGGCAAGCTTTTGCCGAGGAATGATTACTTTCCCCGAAAGGCTAATGTCCTTAATCTAACACATGCAAGATTGTTAATTTAGCTTGACAATACTTAAGAATAAAGATTTTTTCTATACCTTTATGCTTGTGTATGTATAATTATATTAAAATCTTATCCGTAAATACACAAAAATAGTAAATTTATGTAAAATAAAATAAAGAGGTATTACAAACTCTACCTGTGAACGAAGGTGTGAAGTGCGATCGCAAAAACGTAACGTGCGCGGGTATTAAATTCGTTATCATAATATAGGGTATTTCTTGCAAAACTGTATGACAGAATTTGGTCTTCAAGCTCCCTTTAAACCGAAAGGAGATCAGCCACAAGCGATCGCCGAACTTGTCGCTAGTATCCAAGCAAGTAATCACTACCAAACTTTACTGGGAGCGACGGGAACAGGAAAAACTTTTACAGTAGCATCAGTCATTGAGAAAGTTGGCAAACCGACCCTAGTCCTAGCACACAATAAAACTCTGGCGGCACAACTTTGTAATGAGTTGCGCGAATTTTTTCCCAATAACGCAGTCGAATATTTCGTCAGCTACTACGATTACTATCAGCCAGAAGCTTATATTCCAGTCAGCGATACATATATCGAAAAAACGGCTTCGATTAACGACGAAATTGATATGCTGCGTCATTCAGCAACGCGATCGCTGTTTGAACGTCGCGATGTCATTGTTGTTGCTTCCATTAGCTGCATCTACGGTTTAGGAATTCCCTCAGAATACCTGAAAGCTGCCATTCCCTTGCATGTGGGAATGGAAGTTAATCAACGCCAGATTTTACGAGATTTGGCATCGATACAATACAGTCGCAACGATCTAGAAATGGGTCGAGGACGTTTTCGTGTCCGGGGTGATGTATTAGAAATTGGTCCGGCATACGAAGATAGAATTATTCGCGTAGAATTCTTTGGCGATGAAATTGACGCTGTTCGTTATGTAGACCCGGTGACAGGTGAAATTATTAAGAGTGTAGAAGCCATAAATATTTACCCTGCGCGTCACTTCGTCACACCAGAAGAACGGTTAGAGTCAGCTTGTGATGCCATTGCAGCAGAATTAAAAGAGCGCAAAGCACAATTAGAAGCAGCCGGAAAACTCATAGAAGCGCAACGAATAGATCAGCGTACGCGTTATGACCTGGAAATGTTGCGCGAAGTGGGTTATTGCAACGGCGTGGAGAATTATTCCCGCCTCTTAGCAGGACGCATAGCTGGGGAACCGCCTGAGTGTTTGATAGATTATTTTCCCAAAGACTGGCTGCTAGTTATAGATGAATCTCACGTCACAGTACCGCAAATTCGCGGCATGTATAATGGCGACCAAGCAAGGAAACGAGTTTTAATTGAGCATGGGTTTCGTCTTCCCAGTGCTGCTGATAACCGTCCTTTGAAAGCAGAGGAATTCTGGGAAAAAGTGAACCAGTGTATTTTTGTTTCCGCTACCCCAGGAGATTGGGAACTAGAAATTTCTGCAGGTCATGTTGCGGAACAAATTATTAGACCGACTGGAGTGATTGATCCAGAAATCATCGTCAGACCCACCGAAGGGCAAATTGATGATTTGTTGGGTGAAATTAAAGACAGAGTAGACCTCCAAGAACGGGTGCTGATTACAACATTAACCAAGCGCATGGCGGAGGATTTAACCGAGTATCTGCAAGACAATGGAATTCGGGTGCGATATTTACATTCTGAGATTAATTCCATTCAGCGAATTGAGATTTTGCAGGATTTGCGCGACGGTGAATTTGATGTGTTGGTTGGTGTGAATTTGTTAAGGGAGGGGTTGGATTTACCAGAAGTTTCCCTCGTGGCAATTTTGGATGCAGATAAAGAGGGGTTTTTGCGTGCAGAGCGTTCTTTAATTCAAACTATTGGTAGAGCTGCGCGTCACATTCGGGGACAAGCGATTATGTATGCTGATAACCTCACCGATAGCATGATTAAAGCTATTGATGAAACTGACAGGCGTCGTGGTATTCAGACGGCATACAACAAGATGCACGGGATTACACCCCAACCAATTGTGAAGAAAAAATCTAGTAACGCGATTTTGTCTTTCTTGGAAGTGTCGCGGCGATTGAATGCAACTGAGTTAGAAACAGTTGATAAACATATAGATGAATTGCCGTTAGAAGGGATTCCAGAGTTGATTACTATGCTAGAAGCGCAGATGAAAGAAGCGGCGAAGAAATTGGAGTTTGAAGAAGCGGCGAAATTGCGCGATCGCATTAAGCACCTACGAGATAAGTTGGTCGGACGTTAAGCCCTGGCGAATGGAATTCGCGGCTACACAAACAAAGTCCGCCTGCGCGGACTAATATAAAATTAAAGGTTTTGAAACCTGCGCTCGTCTGGTTTTGCAGGGGTGCAGCGGTTTTAACCGCCCATTTGAGGTTAAGTTGACACCAATGGAACTTAGCCCCCCTTAAAAAGGGGGGTTGGGGGGATCTGCAAGATTGCTATAGTTCTTGCACTCACAACAGCTGAATACCTGCCTACAATTGAAGCCACGCTACACCGATACGCTGAGAACGCATAATTAAAACACCATTATCCGCTAGACCACAATATAAACGTAGGGGCGGGGTATCCCCGCCCTTCTAATGTGTAAAATGATACCTAATTTTGCTTAACATTCTCTTGGCAAAAAACATTACCGCTTGCTAAGCTTTAGTCGTGCATAAAAGAGCAAACACAAGATACTACAAAATTCAGTAATTTTACAGAAAGATTACAGTTTTTTGTAGTCGTCATAGGTGCATCTTTAAAGAATGTTTGTTCCTACCGAATAGAAAAGAGGAAAATTTATGTTAAATCTCAGAAATATTACTGCTAACCTAATTACTACTACTATAGTTGCTTCCGGTATAGCTTATTTTTCACTCGGTATTACTTGGGCACAAGATGCTGGTAATAGCGAAAATCACAGTAGAACCACATCAGTTGGTATTTCTTCCCCATCCGACAGAACATCCGTGCCTCCACGCACTCGTGCTTCTAGTAAAGACACGGTAACTCCAGTTTTTTTGAATACACCTAGCCCATACCCTGATGCTTGGGTTACAACCCACATTCCGCACCCCAACTGTCACGATAGGGAAATTACTGAGAGAAAAAAG
>CAXTSI010000471.1:0-7018 GCA_964246695.1 uncultured bacterium | reverse complement strand
CTCCGGTTGCAAGCAGGTGCGTTACCATCCTAGTAATGTAAATCTAATTACAAAAGCTTATGGAGCCAGACTCTTTACCAACTGAGGTGATTCTGACGCATCCGCGCCAGTCCCTCGGTAATGTGCAGCTTGATTGGACACCACAACCAGGGAACTATCTCGACCTTGAAGGAAAAACCTACGCTGTTTTAGAGCGCCGCCACCGTTATCAGCTCAAGGCAGGGCGATACCGCTTGCACAATATTGCCATATATGTACAGTCTGCTAAACGACCAAGCGAAAAAAGTTTTGTAAAAGGGCGCTGGGTGGTGGGAGATGCGAACTGTCGCTACAATGCTCATTCAGAAATCATTCGTTGTGCAGTTAATCCAGAGGGACCATGCAATACTTGCCGACTGTATGAAAAGTTAGGAGTGAGGAGTGAGGAGTCGCCAGTGCTGAAGACGGGTTTCCCGTCGCAGGCAACTGGCGTTGAGGAGTATTAACTCATTAATTCCTCACTCCTCACTCCCAAACACCTCTCCGACTGCTAATCGCATACCATTAACAAAATCCCATCCCGACTGGGGACGTTTACCAGCTAACTGGACTTCGCGCAACAACAATAAACCCTTTCCTGTTTGGGCGATCGCTCCCATTCCCTTGGCGATGCTTACTACTGATCCTGGGCTACCGGATTCCTTTGACAAATCAGGTAATTTATCAACTAGTTCCCTGAATTCCGGTGGTAGATCTTGAACGCAAGCAGACTCAAGGGGAACACTATTCGTAATTTTCAGGGGTTGGTTGCGCCATATAGTGCTACAGTTAGGGTAAAAACCTCTGATTTGATTATGTAATGCTAGAGCGCTCTTTGACCAATCCAGCCCATAATCCTCCTTCTTAATTAAAGGCGCATAAGTAGCTTCAGAATTATCTTGGGGAATTGGCTCAATTTCCTGGCGTTTCAGCGTCAACAACGTTTCAACCAATAAATTTGCACCGATTGCTGCAAGTTTCTGGCTCAAATCTTGAGCATTATCTAATAATTCTATCGGTGTAGTAGCCACCAGAAGCATTGCACCAGTATCCATTCCCGCATCCATTAACATTGTTGTGATGCCAGTTTGGGTTTCGCCGTTATACAGACACCACTGAATAGGAGCTGCACCCCGGTACTTGGGTAAAATCGAGCCATGTACGTTAACGCAACCCAACTTGGGCATATCCAAAATTTCTTGAGAGAGAATTTGCCCATAGGCGACAACTACAAACACATCTGCACCTATTTGTTTGAGTTGAGTTAAGGTTTCAGCATCTTTTTTTATCCGCTGGGGTTGCCACACAGGCAGCTGAACAGAGGTAGCGATGGTTTTTATTGGTGAAGGTGTAAGTTGATTCCCGCGTTCTCGGCGTTTATCTGGTTGAGTGACAACTGCCAATACTTCAAATTCTGGGTGATTGAGCAATTTTTCTAGAGTAGGGACAGCAAACTGAGGAGTGCCAAAGAATACTACTTTCATGTTAGTGGTTAGTTGTTAGTTGTTAGTTGTTAGTGGTTAGTTGTTTGGTGTTAGTTGTTAGTGAGACGGTGTTCTATGTGGGGTTTCCCAAATTATAGGCGTCTGGTGAGTCAAGTCCGGAATGGGGCAGATCGCCCGAGCTGCGCGAAGTGGCGCTCCTCGTTACGATCTTCTCACTCCCCACTCCCGTGTTTTTTGGTGGCAAAATAGTTTCGTTGAGGTGCATCAAAAAGTTGCCAAGTAGAGTTAGAATAAATAGGCTGGAAAATCAGCCAGCAAAAACCGGGTCTGCTTCTATCAAGCTGAATTCTTTGGCAATGGCGCTTGAGCTAATTTATATACATACATACATTTACCGGAACTCCGCATTTATAGCTGAGCTTTTTTGCTAACAGTGAGTTTTTGTAATAATTATTGCATTATTTTCAGCCAGCAACGCAGTTCTTGCAATTCATCTGTTTAAATAGACTGGAACTGAGTGACTCTCTAGTTAGTATTTCTTAATACTGCGTCTGTATGTTATCCCATGAATCCATGAGGAAAAAGTAGGTTATATATGATACGCAATCAAATGAAAAATATACGGAATATGAGTAAATTCTTTCTGGAAAACTTTTAGTTCCCTACTATACATATAGTCAATAGACTGCTCCTTTGTTGTATAGGCATTACTCCTCGCACAGCAACCGCCCTCTAGAGAGTCAACAAATGCTTAAAGACTTTTTGCTATCAGGATCGTTCCGCGTAAAACCATTCATTAACTATGTTGTTATTGTGACACTAATTGCACCATTAGTGGCAGCATCGGGTAATACCTCAGCGAAACAATTCCAAGTAGCTAAAACCATTCCCCAGACAACAGAATTGAATGTGTTAACGGAAACGGCTGCTGTTAACGCTAACTCAACTCAAGTATCTAAAGCAGTTCCAAATGACTTTTTGGTAGGACAATCTTACTCTATACCGATGTCCGTAGCTGCTACAAAACCACAACTATTAAAAGATAAATTTAACGCCGCCGAAGAAAATGCTCTTCTGTCCAAGAAAATGTCTGGGAATGACCAATTGGCAGCAGCAGTTCAACTACTACCACCGACTAGGGATGACTCGATGTCAGAAAAGGTGTCTGCTAGTCAACGCAATTTAGTACAACGATTAAGAACCGCTAAAATCCACATTCGGTCAGTGACAAGAGTTGATGGTTCTGTATCTAAGCAGGTGCTAGCTAAAATCGAGCCTTCTTTAAGGGAATCCCAAAAAACCTTAACAAAAGGTTCTGCTGTTGAACAACGGAATGAGGAAAGCGTAGCACAACAGAACGACCCAATCGGAAGTCCTTATCCTATTCCCTGGAAATGGATACAGGCGACGCAGTCCGCAATTAGTTCTAAGGGTGGTTCTGGTGTGCGCTATTACCGCAGTGTGCCTGTAATTTCCCCAGATGGTAGATATGCTGTTTACAGCCGGGTACAGCTAGAGGTCAAACCAGAAATGTACAATAGCAGCGTCACCAGCGTTTTGTTTGTAGAAGATAGGCAAGCGAAGAAGTTGCAGGTGGTGACTGCAACGCATCCCATTAACGATCCTTTATTAAAAGTCAAGGTATCTTCGTCAAGTAAGGATACGCAAGGAAGCATTGGGGTTTTAGTTCCTGTCAGCTGGTCAGCCTCAGGCGATCGCTTCTTAGCACGCAAGTTTGAAGGGTTAATGAACACGTCCGATCTTAGAGATCACGCAGTGATTTGGGATCGGCAAAAAAATCGCTCCCACTCTGTTACTCCCAAACTTGAACAAGTTGAACATGAAATTGCGGTGTTGTTAGGTTGGAGTAAAACCTATCCTGACCATGTGCTATTCCGTGCAGGCGAAATGGGCGAGGAAAATTGGCCTTTAGTGACAGTTGCTAATGATGGTAGTACTGTAATTGCACCCCAAGCCGATCAGCCAGTGATCTTTGGTCAAAAATTTACAGATCTTTGGGCAGGTCCACCTGTCGCCTATCGATAGACAGGTGTTAATTGCTAATTGTTAATTGCTAATTGCTAATTGCTAATTGCTAATTGTCAATTTTTACCAGTCTGACATTAGCCATTAGCCATTAGCCATTAGCCACTAACATATCTACTCGGATTTTTCACTGGTGTCTAATTCAGGTTGAGGTTCAACTTCTTTCACGCGACGAATGGGTACATTGGCGATCAAAGCTGACGTGCGTTGGTTACTTTCTAATGAGAATTCTAAGCCCTCATTTTCAATTTCTACGTAGCGACAGACAACTTCTAATATTTCTTGCCGCATCTTTTCCAATGCTTGAGGGCTTAAATCAGCGCGATCGTGGGCAATGACCAATTGCAGGCGACGTTTAACTTGATGGCGACTGTTTTCAGGATTGCGAAAAAAAAGTCGTTCTAGAAGTTCAAGAATCATTTGCAAGTCGGTGTGCGTCCAAAGGAAGATGAGTTAAATAATCTTTGTCCACAACAACCTGCGGAGGCGGGTGAAGAGGTTGTCGTTGGATGAGTCGAGTTCAAGAAAATCGACTGTTTCCCCTTCCAATCTGCGAGCAATGTTTTCAAAAGCTGTAGCAGCTAAAGAGGGATTCTCCGCTAATACTAAAGGTTCACCGCGATTGGTGGAGACAATAACACGCTCATCATCTGGAATAATTCCTATCAAGGGAATTGCTAAAAGTTCTTGAACATCATGTACAGACATCATATCATTTGCCCGTACCATTGCAGGTCTGATGCGGTTAATAATTAAATGAATGCGCTTGATGCCTTGTGCCTCTAGCAATCCGACGACGCGATCGGCGTCACGAACGGAGGCAATTTCTGGTGTGGTAATAATTAAGGCTTCTTTGGCAGGGGCGATCGCATTTTTAAACCCCATTTCAATTCCGGCTGGGCTGTCAAGCAAAACGTACTGATACTTTTGTGCCAGTGCATTTACTAACAGCTTCATCTGATCGGGAGAGACTGCATCTTTGGTGCGATTTTGTGCTGCTGGTAGGAGTACGAGATTTGGTTGCCGTTTATCTTTTACCAAAGCTTGCTCTAAACGGCACTCCCTAGCCAAGACTTCAATCGCAGTGTAGACAATGCGGTTCTCTAGTCCTAGCAGCAAATCCAAATTTCTCAGACCAAAATCCGCGTCAACTAAGGCTACTTGACGCCCCATTTTGGCTAAAGCCATGCCCATATTTGCTGTGAATGTGGTTTTACCCACTCCTCCTTTACCGGAGGTAACGACAATAATGCGAGTCATGATAGAAACGCGCTCGATTAGGGATTAATAAAAAATATAGAACAATAAAGATTTAACGCTCTTGATACATCCTACTCAATTGGAATCTGGAAAAATCAATACCCTTAGTGATGCGAATACCTTGCGGCGTCATGTGAGCCACTTCAGGATAAAACTGCATCGGGGGTTTTTCCGGCGATCGGGCGACAGCATCTGCGATTCGCAACTGGGTTGGTTCCATTTGCAGAGCCATAATCAGGCACTCTTGATTGCCTCCTGCACCTGCATGGGCAATTCCACGAAGACGACCCCAAACTAGAATATCTCCATCTGCAACTACGATACCACCAGGATTTAAATCTCCCAATATAACTACGGGACCGGGATGACGAATTTCCACACCTGAACGCACCGTCATTTCCAGATAAAGAGCGTCTGCTAAGGGTTTTTTGGCAGCGAGTGTCTCTAACTTCAGGGAAGTTTCTGGCTTTACTTGTTCTACACAATAGCCTGAACTTGCTGCTGCAATGGCAGTTTGGCGACGACTGGTGGAAACCGATCTTAGGTGAATATGGGCTTCACTTAAGGTTTCGGCGAGTTCTTGTAGCTGTCTGCCATCTAGCAAGCGGTTCTGTGCTACGAGATGCAAATTTATGTTGCGGGAAAAGAAGCGATCGCTACCAAATAACCGCACCTTCACCTGCTGCCAAATCTCATACCAGTTGTTTTCGGAAGCTGGTACTTGAGATTCTGTTGGTAAAATCAATAACAGTCTTTCCCCCTCTCTTCTAAATTGGACTTGGATATTATTATTAACCGTATTTTCTAATAACGGTGACTCAGTGGATTCCACATCCAAGAGAATAGAATTTGACTTTAAATAAAGGATGACAGAATCTACTTCTGCATCAGGGAGAATAGAATTTACCTCTGCATCAGCAACAGTAGATTCTAATTCTACACCAAAAGGGGTAGAAATTTCCTCTATATCAGAAAGAGCAGAGATTGACTCTACTTCATTTCGGTTTTTCTTTGACTCTAAATCAGGAATGGTAGAATCAGAAGTCATGCAGCACTAGCCAAACTATGGAAACCGGGTAACTATTTATAACAGATGAGTTGCGTTTTGCAACTGCAATCCTCTTTCGATGAAAATCCTCAACCACTATTTTGACTTAATCGTTGATAAATAGTTGCTAGGGCGTCAGCATTACCGACATTTCCTGGAAACAGTACTACTGGCAAGTTAGGATATTGGGCATGGTCAGATGGAGTGATCACCATCGAACAACCAGCTAAGATTTGACCTAGTAAACGTGCTGAGGTCAATTCCAGACCAGTACTTAAAACATCGTTTGAGGTAATACCACCTTTGCTAATTAAATATCCTATCTCATTCGGTAAAGCCTGCACAATGTCCATCAATAAGCTTGAAACCTTGACACCAAACAACAACCGTGTCTTTACATCCTTAAAAGCAAGTTCCTGGCGGCTGGTATAAACCACTGGTGTTTTCAGAGAGTTGAATGCCTTCTGGACACTATCAGCAATCTCGCTCTTCAGTGCAGCAGATTGATTGACTGTATCATCAAGTAACCGCGCTACATCCACTTCGATCCCCTGGGTACCCTCTGCTTGCAATAGTACCTCTAGCTGCTGAGTGGTCTTTTGAACATGGGAACCAACAATCACCACACCCGGTTTGCCTCCTCGCACATACTGTGCCATATTTTCCGGGGCGATCGGTTGGGGAGGTAATGCGGCTAAAGCTGTTAAGATACTGGCGGCACTACGAAACAGAAAGCGTTTCCCCTGACTTGCTGCTGCTAGCACGTCTTGTGCAAAGCGGTTGAGATCTGCTTGATTTTCACAATCTACGACAGCGCACTGGTTACCACTAAGTTTCAACAAACGGTCTAGACTACCAGCACGAATATCTGCCAGCAAAAATCTTTCTACTGACTCGGCTACGATCCGCCCTTGAGTTTTTTCTTCTACATATTTGGGCAAGTAACTATGATTGTAGCCAAAAACGGAATCACGGGCAAACTCAGTTTCATGCACTGGGGTAGGCACACCGTTGATTGTTAAGTAATGTATACTATCGCGGGTGATGCGTCCGCCTTCAAAAAACGCTGGTACGAGAAAATGGGCATCAAATGGACCAAGTTCAAGGGCGATCGCATCGGTTTCAATTGGATAATGTCCTCGTAATGTGGAATCAGAACGACTGACGATGAGAAAGCTGGTCTTGAGGGATGAGGGGGGAG
>CAXTSI010000470.1:0-7036 GCA_964246695.1 uncultured bacterium | reverse complement strand
GGTTGGTCATGGCATCCAGAATAATTGCCTACCCCGAATTATTGAGGGGATACTATCTAGTGATGAATACTATCCTTGAGCCTGGAGATGAACTCGTCGTTCTGATGCCATCTTATCAGCCTCACTATGCGATCGCTCAAGCTCTTAACTGTCAAGTAAAACCCTGGATTTTGAGGGCTGAGAGAGAATTTGCTCTTGATTTGGAGGAACTGGTTAGATTACTAACGCCCCGCACAAGGGCTGTCGTCGTCTGCTTTCCCAACAATCCAACAGGTGCATCATTAGATATTACAACGCTTAAAGCGTTAACTGATATTGTCGCTAAGGTGGGTGCTTTTCTAGTGTGGGATGGTGCTTTCAGCGAGCTGGTTTATGATGGCTCACCGCTCCCAGATCCAATTCATTGGTATGAACGGACAATCTCATTTGGAACCCTTTCTAAAGCATATGGATTACCAGGTTTAAGAATTGGGTGGTGCCTAGCTTCCCCAACCCTATTAGAAAATTGCGTTCGTCTGAGAGACTACATCACGGTTACTCTCTCACCCCTAATGGAGTACATTGCTCAACGAGCAGTACAGAGAAAGAACTGCCTGCTTCAGCCTCGTCTACAACAGGCCCATACCAATCTCAAAATTTTAGAAACGTGGGCGCAGGAACACCAAGATATTATTCATTGGGTTCGCCCAAAAGGTGGAGTTGTTGCTTTCTTGCGCCTTTACAATACCGCTGTGGAATCGTTTTGCCACCAGTTGGCTCAGGATTATGGGCTTTTTGTTTTACCGGGTGGATCGTGTTTTGGTTGTCCAGAATATATTCGACTAGGTTTCGGGGGTTCCACGATTATCCTTCAGGAAGGACTTGCTCGCTTATCTAGAAAACTATCAACCCTTAAGCGCTAAGGCCTCACCATTGTTGTGGAGTGGATGCTTTATAGCAATCCTATTTGATTTGTAAAAATTAAGAGCTTCACAAACCCGGTTTCTAAAAGAAACCGGGTTAGGAGTGCCTTCACAAATCATTTAGGATCGCTATATTATCGATGATGATAGTTTGGCGGCAAGACGGTTACAGCCGAAGTGCATAAGTTAATTTCCCTAACACCTATTAAGTAAGAATATAGCAAGGTTGGCTTCTTGGCTTAACTTCCACACTTTGCCTATATCCGTGTAAAACCGGGCAATTACAGCAGTTTTCAATTCAATTGACTACATTGCAAGGGCGGGGTTACCCCGCCCCTACGGTGAGTCCAGCCCTTGCAGCTTGTTTCCCACGCCCAGGGGACTGGCGTTAGCGAAGCGTTAGCGACGAAGGAGCGTCACCCGAAGGGTTATATTGTGGTCTACCCGACGAATATTCGCTGTAAGGCTGAAAAACTTTATCCTGTATCGGTTTAATAATTTACTACTTCGGGACACAAATGACTGCCTATAACTTTGACTCACAGTGAGACGCAAGATGTTAAGGCAATAGCATCATTTTTAATATTTCTTATTTTATAAGGACAGTAGATGATGGGTGAAGAATTACTACAACCAGACCTGTGTCATCGAGAACCGGAGTTTGCTGAGCTAACCTTAGATATCAAGCGTCGCTTGGTCAAGTAACAAGCAAGCTATAGTCTGTTGCTAACAAAACCAACTCAAATAGCTCTTTGGGTAGAGAAATCGGGTAACGAGCAAGCTATATTCTGTTGCCAGAAACACTATCTCGTGATAAATAAACAAAGCAGCAAGTTATCCTACACCAAGATTCTACCAACGATTGTATGAGGAAGCGAAAACATGAAGCTCAGGCTCAGACGAAGGCGCTTTGGTCAAATAGCAATCATCAGCGTAGTAGCAGCATTGATAAATAATTATAGCAGAAAAACCGTGGCACAAACAAAATCTTATTCTCCCATCGCCTCACAGACTTCAGATGTCGGCAGTGTGAATGTCAAGCTACAGATCAACGGTAAAGAACACGCATTGCAAATTGAACCACGCGTCACCCTACTTGATGCACTCCGGGAACGTATCGGTCTTACGGGTACAAAGAAAGGTTGCGACCACGGACAATGCGGTGCCTGTACAGTGCTGGTGAACGGACATCGAATCAACTCTTGCTTGACATTGGCAATCATGCATGAAGATGCAGAAATCACCACAATTGAGGGGCTGGCACATGGTGATGATCTGCACCCTGTACAAGCAGCGTTCATCAAACATGACGGTTTTCAGTGCGGATACTGCACACCCGGTCAGATTTGCTCTGCAGTTGGGATGTTAGCGGAAGTCAAAGCGGGTACGGCAAGTGCAGTGACACCGGATGTGAGAAAGCAGGGGCAAGTCGAGTTAAATGATGGGGAAATCCGCGAACGGATGAGCGGTAATATTTGTCGGTGTGGTGCTTATTCAGGCATTGTGGCGTCGGTGCGGGAAGCTAGCGAAACTATTAATAAAGCATAAAAAAACTATGAAGCCATTTGCTTATGTACGTGCTACTCAGCAAGGCACGGCGATCCAGACAGTTGCCAGCGATCGACAAGCGAAGTTCATTGCAGGCGGTACTAATCTGATCGATTTGATGAAGGAAGGTGTGGAAGTTCCAGATCGCTTGGTGGACATTACGCGGCTGGAATTGGTAAAGATTGAAGCTATACCGAATGGTTTACGCATCGGGGCGCTAGCACGCAACAGTGATACGGCAAACCATCCGCAGGTTCGCGATCGCTACCCCTTACTCTCTCAAGCCCTACTCGCAGGTGCATCGCCGCAACTGCGAAATATGGCGACCGTTGGCGGTAATTTGATGCAAAGAACGCGCTGCTACTATTTCTACGATACCTCGATGCCTTGCAACAAGCGCCAACCAGGTTCAGGTTGTGCGGCGATTGAAGGTTTTAACCGCATTCACGCCATCTTAGGCGCGAGTGACAAATGTATTGCTACCCATCCTTCTGATATGTGCGTGGCACTAGCAGCGCTGGATGCTGTCGTCAAGGTTGAAGGACCAAAAGGTGCGCGTAGTATACCAATAGCTGAGTTTCATCGTTTACCAGGCGATACACCCGAAATTGACACAGTACTGCAACACGACGAGTTGATTGTGGCGGTAGAGTTGCCGGATTCACCTTTTGCAGTGCGATGCCGCCAAGGGCGGCTTGCCCCTTCGGGCTCGCATTACCTGAAAGTGCGCGATCGCACCTCTTACGCCTTTGCCCTAGTTTCAGTTGCCGCCGCCTTGGACATGAACAACGGTAATATTAAAGCAGCGCGATTGGCATTGGGTGGTGTGGCGCACAAGCCTTGGAGGGCGGTCGAAGCCGAGAAGATTCTTGTTAATGCCAAAGCAAACGAGCAGACGTTCAAAGCAGCAGCTGAGGCAACACTTCGAGAAGCAAAGCCTTACAAGTATAACAAATTCAAAGTTGAAATGGCAAAAAGGGCAATTGTTCGGGCGCTGACCACAGCAGCAGAAGGAATTGCATGAGTACAAGTAACAAATACAAAATGAACGCAAATCAAGGTAACAACACAGCAATTGGCAAACCGATGGATCGGGTAGACGGACGCCTGAAGGTCACAGGTACAGCCCGTTACTCCGCTGAGTTCCCGATGGAGAATCTTGCTCATGCAGTGCTGATCGATAG
Organism: uncultured bacterium; assembly: GCA_964246695.1. GTDB lineage: Bacteria > Cyanobacteriota > Cyanobacteriia > Cyanobacteriales > Nostocaceae > Stigonema. Next base: position 3,402 of record CAXTSI010000470.1, on the reverse strand, counting down.
CACCATTGCTCATGGAACTATCAAGAGTATTGATACAAGCGCAGCCGAAAAATCACCAGGGGTAATCGCCGTTCTGACGCACCTCAATGCGCCAAAACTCTCTCCCATGCCAGCTTTTATGAAAGGATCGGGAGCCGCTGCGGAAACCCGCGTCCCCTTGCAAGATAGTAATATATATCACAATGGACAGCGCATTGGGATTGTGATTGCTGATACTTTGGAACAAGCCACCCATGCAGCGTCTCTGGTGCGTGTTGCTTACGAACAGCAACCGCCAGTCACCGAAATGGAACACGAACGGGAACGGGCGGTTGTACCGAAGGGCAAGGTGGGGGAGAAACCAGCAGATACGTTGCGGGGCAATATAGAACAAGGTCTGGCTGAAGCTGAGGTGCGCGTTGAAGAAACTTATACCACACCCACCGAAAACCATAACCCGATGGAGCCGCACGCCACAACTGCTGTGTGGTCAGGCGATCGCCTCACCGTTTACGATGCAACGCAGTTTACATTCGGTGTGCGTCACACCTTAGCGGCGACCTTTAGCATTCCGGAACAAAACGTGCGCGTCGTGAGTCACTTTATCGGCGGCGCGTTTGGCTGTAAAGGTACGATGTGGTCCCACGTCCCCCTAGCTGCCCTAGCCGCCCGTTACGTGCGGCGTCCGGTAAAGTTAGTTTTGACGCGCCAGGAGATGTTTACAGGAGTGGGACACCGCGCACAAACTGAGCAGCAAGTTATACTGGGTGCAAAGCGTGACGGTCGCTTGAGTGCGATCGCCCACAAAGGCATCTCCCATACCTGTGAAGAAGCGGTGGGTGAATTCGTCGAACCGTTCACAGTGGCGACGCACATCATGTATGCCTGTCCGAACTTGCAAACCTCACAACGAGTCGTCCGCCTGAACAAGGGGCAACCGACATATATGCGTGCTCCAGGCGAAACTCCCGGTACTTATGCTTTGGAATCCGCTATGGATGAACTTGCTTATAAGTTAAAGTTAGACCCAATTGAATTACGCCTGCGCAACCACGCAGACACCGACCCAGACGAAAACCTGCCTTGGTCGAGCAAATCCCTGAAAGAATGTTACCAACTGGGGGCACAAAAGTTCGGTTGGTCGCGGCGCAACCCCGAACCGCGTTCGATGCGCGACGGTCCGTACTTGATTGGCATGGGAATGGCAACTGCCACTTACCCAGTATATCGTTTTCCCGCCGCTGCCGTAGCACGGATTATGCAAGATGGTAGCGTTGTTGTGCAAAGCGGTACGCACGAGATGGGTACGGGTACAGCGACAGCACTAGCACAAGTCATCGCCGAAGAAATGGGGGTGCCTGTGGAGCGGGTACGATTTGAACTCGGTGACACTGAGTTTCCGCAAGCGCCTGTATCTGGCGGTTCAGCGACAATTGCTTCAGTAGGCAGTGCTGTGACGGGAGCGACACGAGCAGCCCGTGCCAAAGTGCTGGAGATAGCGCGTGCAGACAAGCGATCGCCACTTTACAACATCCCTGATACGGAAGTCGCTATTGAAGACGGACGCATGTTTGTGAAAAGTGACAAAGAAAAAAGCGAAACATACGCAAATATACTGAAGCGACACAATCTCAAGCAGGTAGAAGCAAACTTCGATTTCAAATTTGATGAAGAAAACAAGAAGTACTCAATGCACTCCTTTGGCGCACAATTTGCCGAGGTGCGTGTCGATCCTGACTTTGGTCAAGTACATGTGACCCGGTTTGTGGGAGCTTTTGGTACAGGAAGGGTTCTGAATCTGAAGACAGCACGTAGTCAGGCGATCGGCGGCATTACTATGGGGATCGGCATGGCGCTACTCGAAGAGACTGTTACCGACAATCGGTTTGGGCGCATCGTCAACCCTAACCTAGGTGAGTACCACGTACCTGTGAACGCAGATATACCTGCCATTGAGGCGTATTTTGTGGCAGAAAATGACCCACACGTCAATGCGATCGGCGCCAAAGGTATTGGTGAGATCGGCATTACAGGTGTGGCGGCGGCAGTAGCAAATGCTGTTTACCACGCAACTGGCAAACGTATCCGCGACTTACCAATTACGCCTGACAAGTTGCTATGATGGCTTGCTTGATAGAAGGTAGCCCTGTCAAGGTGTAGAGTATCTCTTCGCGTCCTTCGTGTCTTCGCGGTTTAAAATTTGTTTTGAACCGCAAAGGCGCGAAGGACGCAAATGTAAAATCTTCTTACACGACGCTCTCTGTTCAGACGCTGCCTGAAGTGTGTAATCAGCGCCTTGGTGGACGACAGCCTTCGGAACTTAAATGACCTGCAAACTGATGAAGCTAAATCATACCACAAATAAGGAGAATACACAATGACAACCATGAAAGCAGTACGCATCCATAGTTACGGTGGACCAGAAACCTTAGTTTACGAAGATGCGCCACGACCGGAACCAGCAGCAGACGAAGTTTTGATTCGCGTTCATGCAGCAAGTGTCAATCCTGTAGACTGGAAAATTGGTAGCGGCTTTGGCAAAGAAAACTTCAAGCACCACTTACCTTTGATTCTCGGTTGGGATGTCGCCGGAACCATTGAAGCAATTGGTTCAGACGTGAAGCAGTTCCAACCAGGAGATGTGGTTTATGGTTATACAAGCTTATTCCGTGATGGTACTTATGCAGAGTTTACGGTTGCCAAGGAAACAGAGATTGCCTTAAAACCTGCATCACTTGATTTTGTTCAAGCCGCTGCCATCCCAGTTGTAGCACTGACGGCAAGGCAAGCACTGTTTGATATAGCAGGTTTAACCACAAATCAACGAGTGCTGATTCATGGGGCATCGGGTGGAGTCGGTTCAATGGGGGTACAGTTGGCAAAGGCGAAAGGTATTTACGTTATTGGCACAGCATCAGCACACAACGCCGACTTCCTCCGCCAGCTAGGAACAGACGAAATCATTGACTACCAAAAAACCAAGTTTGAGACAGTTGTGCAGGATATTGATGTCGTTTTAGACACAGTTGGTGGCGACACTCAAGAGCGTTCTTTTGGTGTGTTGCGAAAAGATGGATTTCTTGTTTCTACCGTCTCTCCCCCATCACAAGAAAAAGCTGCCCAGTACGGTGTGCGAAGCGCTATGGTTAATGTTCAACCCAACGCAGCACAATTGAACGAGATTACCGGACTACTCGAATCTGGAAAACTCAATATCCGTGTTGAAACAGTGCTACCACTCTCAGAGGCGCGACAAGCACACGAAATGAGCCAAAGCGGTCGCACACGCGGCAAAATCGTATTGAAAGTGAGGGAGTAGTTAGTTGTTAGTTGTTAGTTGTTAGTTGTTAGTGGTTAGTTGTTAGTGGTAACAATTAGCAATTAGCAATTAGCAATTAGCAATTAGCAATTAGCAATTAGCAA
>CAXTSI010000469.1:0-7039 GCA_964246695.1 uncultured bacterium | reverse complement strand
ATCCAGAAGTGGCGCATGCATCCCCCCCTCATCCGCACATGGGAACATTTCCGGTGGTAAGTCCTCCAGCCTTTGACATTCAGCCAGTTGTTGAACAACCCCTGCTGGCAAATAGTCTGTCTGCCAATCATAAACTAGCGTTTCACCAACAAACCACCCCCAATGCAGCCGGGAATTTCCAATTTTTAAAGCTAGCCACATTTGTTTCGACTCTCATGTGGGCGGGGGAACCCCGCCCCTACGTGTGGGCGGGGGGACCTCGCCCCGACGACGAATTTTTTTAAGAAAAATTTACAATAAACTCATGTCAAAATAAAACTAGAGAAAAAATACTCATTTGCTAAGGAGGGGAGTTATGGTAGCGCTCACCGAAAAGACCAAAAAAAGGCTAACGATGGAGACTGCTGAGATTGCTGAAAAGACAACAGTCATGCGATCGCTGGACTGGGATCGCGATCGCTTCGATATCGAGTTCGGTCTGCAAAACGGTACAACCTACAACTCATTTATCATACGCGGTGAGCAGACTGCATTAGTCGATACCTCTCATGAAAAGTTTCGCCAGTTGTTCTTAGATAACCTCAAGGATCAGATCAACCCAGCAGAAATTGATTATCTCATTATCAGTCACACTGAACCAGACCACAGTGGTTTAGTTAAAGACGTTTTGCAACTCGCCCCAGAAATCACCGTCGTCGGTTCTAAGGTAGCAATCCAATTTCTGGAGAATATGGTGCACCGTCCGTTTAAGCGCCAGATTGTGAAAAATGGCGATCGCTTAGATTTAGGCAACGGACACGAACTAGAATTCGTGATTGCACCAAATTTACACTGGCCTGACACTATATTCACCTTCGACCACAAAACCAAAGTTCTTTTTACCTGCGACGCTTTTGGGTTGCACTATTGCTCCGACAGCACCTTTGACGAAGACCTAAAAGCTATTGAAGCAGATTTTCAATATTATTATGAATGCCTGATGGCTCCCAATGCGCGGTCAGTACTGTCTGCCCTCAAGCGGATGGCTGAACTCGAAAAAATCGACATGATTGCCACAGGTCACGGACCACTATTACACCATAACGTTAAAGAACTAACCGGACGCTATCGCACTTGGAGCCAAACACAAGCCAAAGCAGAAACTACCGTTGGCGTATTTTACCTTTTAGATTACGGCTATAGCTATCCTCTAGCCCAAGCTATCGCCACCGGTATTACTAAAACTGGCGTCGCCGTGGAAATGGTAGATTTGCGAGCAGTCGATTTACAAGAGTTACGGGAACTTGTCAGCCGCTGCGCCGGGATTGTTCTCGGAATGCCTTCAGCGAATGGTGATGCGAGTATCCAAGCTGCCATCAGCACCATTTTAGGATCTGTCCAAGAAAAGCAAGCTGTGGGCATATTTGAATCAGGTGGTGGAAATGACGAACCGGTTTACCCCCTGTTGAATAAATTCCGGAATTTGGGTTTAAGATCGCCCTTTCCAGCAATTCAGATCAAAGAAACTCCTTCTTCAGCTACATACAAGCTGTGTGAAGAAGCGGGCACAGACTTGGGACAATGGGTAACACGCGATCGCAGCATGAAAGCAATGAAATCTCTTGATGCTGACCTTGATAAAGCATTGGGTAGACTCAGCGGCGGATTATACATCATTACTGCCAAAAAAGACGATGTGTCCAGCGCCATGCTTGCCTCTTGGGTAAATCAAGCCAGCTTCAAGCCCTTAGGAGTATCGATAGCTGTTGCTAAAGATCGGGCAATTGAATCACTCATGCAAGTAGGCGATCGCTTTGTCCTGAACGTCCTCGAAGATGGCAACTACCAACGTTTAATGAAACATTTCCTCAAGCGCTTTGCCCCAGGTGCCGATCGCTTTGAAGGAGTCAGAACTCAGCCAGCCCAAAACGGTGTTCCAATCCTTACCGACGCCCTCGCCTACATAGAGTGTGAAGTCATCAGTAGAATGGACGGCGGCGACCACTGGATTGTCTACAGCACAGTCTATGAAGGAGGAGTCAGCAAACCAGACGCCCTCACAGCAGTTCACCATCGCAAAGTTGGAAATCATTATTAAATTGTTAGTGGTTAGTGGTTAGTGGTTAGTGGTTAATGGCTAATGGCTAATGGCTAATGGCTAAGGTCAGACTGGCTTTTAACAATTAGCAATTAGCAATTAGCAATTAGCAACTACCAACTACCAACTACCAACTAACAACTACCAACTAACAACTAACAAAATTTATGACAACCACTAAACCCCGTGACGTTCAGGTACTCCCCATTGGTACAGATACGACAGTGCTGCGATCGCGCAGTTGGACACGCCTTCGGTTTGAAATTGAATATGCTCTTGCCAAAGGTACAACTGCCAATTCTTATCTGATTCAAGCAGATAAAACTGCCCTCATTGACCCTCCAGGAGAAACGTTTACGCAAATTTACCTGGAAGCGTTGCTTTCTCGGATTGATGTTAAAAATATTGATTATGTGATTCTCGGTCACGTCAATCCCAACCGCGCAGCAACTCTCAAAGCTTTATTGGAACTTGCACCCCAGATAACCTTTGTTTGTTCTAATCCAGGAGCAATAAATTTGCGGGGCGCATTGGAAAACCCGGATTTGCAAATTCTCGTGATGCGGTCCGGCAGCGGATTGAGAACGGATGTAACGGATAATGCATCTGCTACAGAAACAGTTAAACAGTCACCGCCAACCGATAACCCATCTGTTACATCCGCTACAAAATCCGTTGCCACCCTCGATTTGGGAACGGATGTAACGGATAATGCATCTGCTACAGAAACAGTTAAACAGTCACCGCCAACCGATAACCCATCTGTTACATCCGCTACAAAATCCGTTGCCACCCTCGATTTAGGCAAAGGTCATCAATTGCAATTCATTCCTACTCCTAATCCCCGCTATCCAGATGAACTTTGTACCTACGATCCACAAACAGAAATTCTCTATTCAGATAAGCTATTTGGAGCGCATATTTGTGGCGATCAGGTGTTTGATGAAGGCTGGGAAATATTTAACGAAGACAGGCGTTATTATTTTGATTGTTTGATGGCGCCCCATGCCCGAAGCGTGGAAACAGCGCTGGATAAACTTTCCGATCTACCTGTGAGATTGTATGCTACCGGACACGGACCTTTGGTACGCTATGGCTTGATTGACCTGACAAAAGCTTATCGTCAGTGGAGTCAGCAGCAGAGTTCTCAAGATACCACGGTAGCGTTGATTTATGCTTCCGCGTATGGGAATACGGCAACTTTAGCCCAAGCGATCGCCCACGGGATCACGAAAGCTGGCGTCAGCGTGGAATCAATCAACTGCGAATTTGCTGACCCTGAAGAAATTCGCGCTGCGGTAGAAAAAGCGGCAGGCTTTGTCATCGGTTCTCCTACTCTCGGCGGTCATGTACCGACACCCATTCAAACGGCTTTGGGTATTGTTCTTTCCACCGCTACTAACAACAAACTCGCTGGTGTGTTTGGTTCTTATGGCTGGAGTGGGGAGGCTGTTGATTTAATCGAAGGCAAATTGAAAGACGCTGGTTATCGGTTTGGTTTTGATCCGATTCGAGTGAAGTTCAAACCTAACGATCTGACTTTGCAAACTTGTGAAGAAGCGGGAACTGATTTTGCCCAAGCACTGAAGAAAGCCAAAAAAGTGCGATCGCAAAGCCGAACCGCTACTACGACTGAACAAGCAGTCGGGCGAGTTATTGGTTCACTGTGCGTGTTCACGGCACAGCAAGGCGATGTATCTAGTGCAATGTTAGCTTCTTGGGTATCTCAGGCAAGCTTTAATCCTCCTGGTTTAACCGTAGCCGTTGCCAAAGATCGTGCGGTGGAACCGCTGACGTACTCTGGAAACAAATTTGTCCTTAACATTCTTAAAGAAGGCAATCACTTGGGGTTGATGAAGCACTTCCTCAAACCCTTTGCCCCAGGAGAAGACAGATTTACTGAGGTTGCCGCTGAAACTGCTGAAAATGGTTGTCCCATCCTCTCTGATGCTTTAGCATACCTGGAATGCTCTGTACAAAGTCGGATGGAAGTTGGGGATCACTGGCTAGTTTATGCGACCGTGGACAATGGTAAAGTGCTGAATCCTGAGGGTGTAACTGCTGTGCATCAACGCCAATCTGGAAATCATTATTAGGAGTTAGGAGTTAGGAGTTAGGAGTTAGGAATAAAAAATCATAACTGTTCGCTTGCTCAAATTTCGCGTTTCTACAGTCGTTATCGGTATGTAAATTATCTTATCCGACCCGTGTTTTCACTGGAACCGTACTTTCCCAGATAACTGCGACACCGCAACTCAAACTGACTGCATCAGAGCCAGCTTTTGCAGTTCATCGCATCCTGCCTCTAAAAATTGGCAGGTGATTGTACTAACCATTTCCTTTGTTTTTCCATAGGACAATTGCAAGGTTCTGAGGAAGCGCTTCCCCAAAGCTTCTACCCTAAAACAAGCCTGATTTGCTAAGATCGCTATTGACGCAGCCGAAAACGGATGGGACATCCTTTCTGATACCTGAGCATACCTTAAATGCTCTGTACAAAGCCGGATGGAATGCGGCGATCGCTGGCTAGTGTATACAAATGTGGATAATAGCAAAGTGCCAAATTCTGGTATTGTGCGTCAAGAACTTTATGTTTACCTATTAGCTGACAACTTATTACTTACCCTAATTTGGGAAGCGGCTTATACCTACGATTTCCCACCATTATGCCGATCAATGCAGGAAACTCGTCATCATGTCCCAAATATTGGCAGTGGCTTCATCACTAAATCCGATTGATACAGAAATAAATTTTTGCAACACAACCAGATTTTCAGTATGAATAAAAAATGGGCAGTCAAGCGAATAACCGTAAACATGGCATCAGAAGAAGCCAAGAAGCTTGAACAGTATTGTGAGCAAACAGGGAGACCAGCAACGGATATCATTCGGGAACTCCTTCGAGGGTTGCCCGTGTTCAAGCGTGAATAGCATTATAACTTGATTGATTTTTGAAACTAATCGGCGATTTCGTCTCTATAGCGTTTTGGGGTTAGGAATCCCACGATCGCAGTCACAACCTGTGGCATTCTCGTTGCGGTAAGCTGCCATCACATAACCCTTGATGCAAAAACCTTTACGTGTACTTTAGCTACAACCATCCTCGACTCTGGTTTTTCAGACTTGGCGTGAAAAGTCAGCACACGGGCAACCCTCGGACGAGTTCCCGAATCACATCTGTTTCAGCTTTCCCTGTCTGCTCACAATAATTTTCCAGCTTTTTGGCTTCATCTGATGTCAGGTCTACGATGATTTGCTTGAGCGCCAATTTTTTACTCATGCTAATGAAAGCAAAATTCCTATTCTTTTTTAGGAATTGGACATATAGAGGTCTTCCGATGTCAATATTGCCAATTTACAACAGTCTTTACCAGTGAAGATCGAGATGTTGAGCTTTAACTTAAGCTTTTTTTAGTTTTTCTGTTTTCAATTGCATAAAGTACGATCGCTCGTTTCTGCTGGGAATTTGTGCAAACCATTCAAAACAGTCAGAAAGGTTATAATGAAAGGTTTTAGATTGCTTCGCAACGCTTCTCAACTCCAGTGGTCGCCGCTGCGCGAACGAGACGAGTAGCGCACTCGTGCGTCGAAGATCGCAACCAGAGGCGCGAACGCGATTTTTAATTTTTAATTTTTAATTTTTAATTCCGCAAAGCGGTACTAGAACATTATACTCAGTCATCAACTGCTTAAACAAACTTTACAATTCCCTCTAAGTTCATCCTTAACTTCCTGATTAACTTACCGATTTTCCTTTGTCTAAAGTTTTATGTATTTTTCCAAGTATTTATGTTCTGTCAAGCATTTAGCTATATAGTTGTAGAAAGATGAAAAAATTTTGTTGCTCAGAAAAATAGCTTCCTTCTTGTAAAAAACGAATCATTGATTTCTTTGCCAAATGATTCGTTTTTTACAAGTACGTACACCTTACTTGTGGTATGAAGATATACCAAAATCGTTATACAAATAGGGTTGTTCAAGTATCCCCACTAACTAACATCCAAACAAGTTCGAGCAAGGAATTGTTCCACGAGAGACTATCTCATTCTGTAGCAACCGTAACAGAGGAAACGAACCGTGCGTCGTGACTTTTTGATTGATACTGAAAGTGCGTGTATTGCGCCTGACCAAGTGGTGGTGGCGACTGCCAACCGCGCTTGGCAGTCGCCAGATCCTGTGGGGAGAGGCGATCCCGACCCCCCACAGATAATCGGTGCAGGCAACATAGCTACAACCAGGAAGCTCTTGGATGCAGCCGTGGCGTCTGCCCGAAGCGCTGTCTCGTCGAGCAGTAGACCACCAGCCTTCAGCTGCGTGCGTTGGATATGGCAACTTGCAAGTCTCTACCATCTGACCCACCTCAGCCCAAGACTGCTGGAGTCAGCGCGAGAGCGCTTCGCTTTAGCGGGTCGCCGTAATTTGGCGCAGTGGGCTGCTCAAAAGGCTAGCGAGGAACGAGGTCACGATCGGCTCGCCCTGCTCGATATCCAGTCACTGGGATATTCGGCCGAGGCTGTGGTGGAAACGCTGGTTCCCCCAACCGCTGCGGCTTTGATGGATTACTTCACCCGGAGTGTGCAGGCTCCGGATCCGATCGGTTGCGTTGGCTATTCCTACACGATGGAACGCCTAGCGATGGGCATCGGAGAAAAGTATATCCAGGCAATCGAGGCTCAACTCCCACCGGGCATCCACGCCACCCGCTGTTTGCGCGTACACAGTAATGTGGGCAGTGACGTGGGGCACGTGGAGGAGACGGTTGAGATGGTTGCGGGGCTAGCCCCTGAGGAGCGTGTCCGCGTGACCATCGCCTGTTACGAAACTGCACTGCTGTTCTTCAGATCGCCTTATGAGAGCTACATGTCAGAGGAGGAACTTGAAAATGTGTTGAAACCCCTAAAGTCACATAAGTAAGTCGGCGTGAAAAAACCAAACTATGTAAAGATAAATAAATACGGAAAA
>CAXTSI010000468.1:0-7048 GCA_964246695.1 uncultured bacterium | reverse complement strand
CCCATGCCCCATGCCCCATGCCCTATGCCCCATGCCAATTGCCCCATGCCAATTGCCCCATCCCCAATGAGCAATTCCTAGGGGTTTGGTACGGTAGACTTGTTAAAAATGTTTCTCGAGCATTAATGCAGTCGTCAAAAATTTTGCATTAATTACTATGCAATTTTGTACTCATTAGGCTAATATCTATAATCTTGAGTGTCAAATCCTTTTTAAATTGATTAAAATATCTTTGTATACAATAAGAACAGTTTGTCAAGTTTCATAGGGTTGAAATTTCAGTAGTGCGTTAACGTAGGATTAAGACCAAATTGGTTAAATCCTCATTGATTGACCAGAGGGCTGATTGGGTCTGGCTTAAGCGCCTTCTTAGAAGTACCACTCTTTAGTTTAAATAAGAGTGCCTGTACATGTCTACTCTGAGACAGCATCAAGCCACCACGTAAAACGCGTCTAATACAGGAGTTTCTCTCTCCTTCCACTTAATATCCCCACTTCCTCTACTTATGAAGAAAACGTAAAAATGAGTACACTAAACTTTCTCCCTTGAGGTAACATAATATGCACTGTTTCTAAGTAATTGTGATTGAGCATAATACCGACAATCAGATCCAGACAGGTGTACTTAACTTTGAATTTGATCGGAAAGAAGAGTGCAATTCCAAAAAGTTTTGGAGAAGATTTAGGGAATGACTACCGTTTTTAATGTCTTAAGGAGTGAGGAGGAGCCAGCGAGCAGTTCTTTTGACTGTTTCCAACGCTGCAAATCGCCTATCGGGGAAACCCGTCTTCTTAGTAGCAAAGACGAGTGAGAAGAAAAGCGAACAGTGCTGGCTCCTCCGTAGGTGACTGGCGCTTCATTAGACAGGAGCAAGGACAACTGCACTCAAAAGGAGATACAGTTTGAATATTGAACAGAGTTTCTGCTTTTTCGTCCACCAGTCCCACACAATTGCTTCTGACTTATGAACGCCAGTCGCCTAGGTCGGGCTGACCCTCCGGAGAGCGCTGGCTCCTCCTGACTCCTAATTTAAAGAATTCATGGTCACTACACGAAAAGAGTGCAATTTCTGTGAAACAGGCTACAATCGGAACAGTCTTTACAAAAATAAATCCCCCAACGGTTATATTCGTTTGTATGAAGTGTTAAATTATTTGAGATTTTCGGAGTCTTTTGAAGACACGTAAGTCAAACATTGTGTTGCTGTGCAACATCTTCGGCGTTTACTAAGGTGAGGAATTTAGGATGTTGGCAGCTTCTCGTAGCTGCACGAAGTTCTAAACTGACACTTAGTTGGGGTAAATAGAAGTTAGAGCGGTCGTTTCAACTGAAGCACGTAAACTCCTCCCATAGGAAGGCTTCTAAACTTTGAAAAACCACTGATAACAGTGTTTTCCTTAGAAGGCGCAAAACGAATGACAATAGTTGTGGCAAATCAGCCTAAAACCCTCTTAACGGTCAAATAAATAGATCAACACAAGAGCGGTTGGATAATACTGAGTAATTGATTCTGCAAGGAGCATGAGGAACGCGGCATGAACCAGGCTAACAACGTACTCGAAAACATTGGTTATCAGCCTGACCTAGAAATGATAAATCAGCCTGAGATCGAGTTGGAAGAACTCTTAATAATCGATGACCAAGAGGACTTACTGATAGACGATGATGGCGAAATTGATGAGTTTTTAGAGCCTCAGTCTGATGAGGACGACGCAAAGTCTGGAAAAGCCGCTAAATCGCGTCGTCGGACACAAAGTAAGAAAAAGCATTACACCGAAGATTCGATTCGCCTTTACCTGCAAGAAATCGGTCGCATTCGGCTTCTTCGGGCAGACGAAGAGATTGAACTGGCACGGAAGATTGCCGATTTGCTGGAATTAGAGCGAGTCCGGGAAAAACTTTCAGAACAGTTGGATCGCGACCCTAGAGATAGTGAATGGGCAGAAGCAGTACAATTACCGCTGCCACAGTTTCGTTATCGCCTACATGTTGGTCGCAGGGCAAAAGACAAGATGGTGCAATCTAACCTGCGCCTAGTAGTTTCAATTGCCAAGAAATACATGAATCGGGGTCTGTCATTCCAAGACTTAATTCAAGAAGGCAGTCTCGGTTTGATTCGCGCCGCAGAAAAGTTTGACCACGAAAAGGGTTATAAGTTTTCTACGTATGCTACATGGTGGATTCGGCAGGCAATCACCCGTGCGATCGCTGACCAATCCCGTACTATCCGCCTTCCGGTTCACCTTTACGAAACTATCTCTCGGATCAAGAAAACTACCAAGCTGCTTTCCCAAGAGATGGGTCGCAAACCTACCGAAGAAGAAATTGCTACTCGTATGGAAATGACCATTGAGAAGCTGCGGTTTATTGCTAAATCCGCCCAGCTGCCGATTTCGCTAGAAACGCCCATTGGGAAAGAAGAAGACTCCCGATTGGGCGATTTTATTGAGTCGGATAGTGAGACACCAGAAGACCAAGTTTCCAAAAACCTCCTGCGGGAAGACCTGGAAAAAGTCCTTGATAGTCTCAGTCCCCGCGAACGGGACGTTCTGAGGCTGCGCTATGGATTAGATGACGGTCGGATGAAGACTCTTGAGGAAATTGGACAGATCTTCAATGTCACTCGCGAACGGATTCGGCAAATTGAGGCAAAAGCACTCCGCAAGTTACGTCACCCAAATCGTAACAGTGTTCTCAAAGAGTATATTCGGTAGTTGGTAGTTGGTAGTTGGTAGTTGGTAGTTGTTAGTTGTTAGTTGTTAGTTGGTAGTTGGTAGTTGTTAGTTGTTAATAGAGCCACCAACAATCAACAATCAACAATCAACAAACAACAACCAACAATCAACAATAGAAGCCTGGAAGTGAATCAACACTCCCAGGCGGCTTAGGCAGGGAATACGTCAAAGGGGGCTGCTGCCTCCTTTAACTTATTAGACAACAAGGGATTTGATATGTCTACTACTGCTACTATTCAAAGTGTTAATCAGGAGCAAATTTTTTACTGCTCCTTTTGTGGTAAGAGCAACAAGGAACTGCAACACCTAATTGCTGGACCCAATAATGTATACATTTGTGAAAAGTGTGTTGAGATAGCCGTCAAAATCATTGACGAAGAGCGGCGAACAGCAACGACCGATAGATAATCTTAGTAGATTTGAATCAAAAATCTGGGAGTGCTGATTCACTCCCAGATTTTTTTATTTATGGTAAATCTATTACCTTAAAACCCAATACAGTTTAGATAAGCATCAACCCAGAAACCCGGTTTCTTTGAGAAACCGGGTTTCTCTGCCTCACGCTACCCTTAACTGAACCGTATTGCCTTAAAACCTACAAAATACCCCAGTAGTGTAAAAAGCCTTGACCAGAAAACAGTTCAATCAAAGCTGCAGCTAAAAAGCCGATCATTGCTAAGCGACCATTCCAAATCTCAGCTTGGGGGGTAAAGCCCCAGCGCCAAGCGTTGCGATCTTCAATTACGACGGGACTAGTAACTTTTGTTGCGTTTGTCATGATCGGCACTCCAAGCAGGGGTTTCGTCGGTTCTTTACTCTTTGTAAATTAATATAACACTATTGTAAAAAAATGTCATACTGCTTTGCTTGGTCTTTGTATTAATTTAGCTTATCGTGTATTTACTAATGATAAAAAAAGACTATTACCGAAACGTTCCCACACAGCCTCGTTCCCACTTTGCTTTGGGAATGCCTCAGGCTCTTAACGAGGCTGGTAATAGGAATGGGTAATGGGTAATGGGTAATGGGTAATGGGTAATAGTCAGAAAAAACAATTACCAATTACCAATTACCAATTACCAATTACCATGCATCACTAATGCAGTTCGGTGACGGTGATGATTTTTTCATCACGGTTAAGTTGGAGGACGCTTTCACCCGTACTATCTCTGCCCAAGGTCGGCACCGTTTCTATGGGTAGGCGCACTACCCGCTGATGATTAGTTACTAGGACCACCTCAGCCCCTGTTGTAGCTCTTACCACACCGACTAAAGTATCAGTTTTGTTGGAAAATTTGAAGCTCTGAGTGCCGATATCACCCCGGCTAGCTAGTCGCAAACCACTCACTGGTATGCGTTTAGCGTATCCAAGTTGACTCACCAGTAATAGATTTTCCTCTGTGCTTAAGGTAACACAACCAACCATCACCTCCTGCAGGCGCAGGCGTAAAGCTTGCAGACCCATAGCAGTGCGACCCATGATCGGGAGTTGTTCGTCATTTACCTTAAATTTCAACAGTCGTCCTCCAGAACTGGCTAAAATCGCTTGTTCGTTTTTATTGGTGAACTGAGTAAACAACAATTCGTCGTCGTCTTTGAGTTTCAAGATGGTAATTCCGCGACGAGTCAGGTTAGTTAATTCTGCAACTTCCAAGCGCTTAATTCGTCCCTGCTTGGTCAGCAGAATCATCTCGGCACTTTCTGGGTTTTCTGGCAGTAAAAACCGATTGACAATAGCTTCTTGAGTGCCCTGAGCGGTATTGGTAAGCAAAGTTATCAGTGGTGTTCCCCGTGCAGAACGCCCATTAGTAGGAGGAATATCTCCTACCTTAACCGGGTAGACTTTACCACCACTGGTGAGTACCAGCAAATCTTTTTCTGTGTCAGTCACAGCGGTTTGGATCGCAAAGTCATTATCCGGCATACCGTTGTCAGATTTTGCCTTCCGTGCTGATGACCCACGGCGCACATACCCTCGCTGGGTAAACTCTAAAACCACTTCTTCTGACGCCACTTCGGATTTTGGATTGTGGATTGTGGATTTGGGATTTTCCTCCTCCACTGCTGGGCGGTGAGGCGGCTCTCCTACTATCTTGGTACGACGGGCATCGCTGTACTTGCGCTTGAGACTTCGCAAATCTTTTTTCAGTGACTTCAGTAATTCCCGTCTATCACTCAGTAACTTCCGCCACAACTGAATCTGCTCATCTAGCTGCTCGCATTCCTTTTGTAAGTTCTGTTGTTCTAAACTTGTGAGGCGTCGCAGTGGCATAGCTAGAATGGCATCCGCTTGTACTTCACTTAAATTGAGTTGGTTTTGCAAGCTAATTTTTGCCGTACTGCCATCAGCAGCGTGCCGTAAAATTTCAACTACCTCGTCTAGGTGAGAAAGCGCCACCAGTAAACCTTCTACCAAATGCTGTTTACTTTCCGCTTTTTCCAACTCATGAGTGTAGCGGCGCGAGAGTGTGTGCTCTCGAAAACTCAAGAACTCTTGCAACATCTGGCGCAAGGTTAACTGTCGTGGTTGTCCATCTACCAAGGCTAGGAGAATTGCCCCAAAGTTAGTTTGCAACGCGGTTTGGTGATACAAATTCTGGAGAACTTCTTGAGGATTGGTATCGCGTTTTAATTCAATCACCACCCGCATACCGGAGCGATCGCTCTCATCCCGAAGATCGGCAATTCCTTGAAGGCGACCTTGATTCACCAGTTCCGCGACTTTCTCAATCCAACCTGCCTTATTCACTTGATAAGGCAATTCCGTCACCACAATTGCTGTCCGCCTCTTACCACCTCGTCCGCCAGCAACCTCCTCCATCTGGGCGACTCCCCGCAGCACAATACCACCTTTACCTGTAGTGTATGCCTCACGAATCCCAGCATTACCGATAATTTCGCCGCCAGTGGGAAAATCTGGTGCGGGAATTAGCTCAAATAACTTTTCATCGGGTAAATCGGGGTTCTCAATTAAAGCAATCAACCCATCCACCAATTCCGCCAAGTTGTGCGGCGGAATATTGGTCGCCATACCCACGGCAATACCAGCGCAGCCATTCAACAACAAGAAAGGCAACTGTGCTGGCAGTACAGTTGGCTCTTGCTGAGAATTATCGAAGTTACCAATAAATTCTACCGTTTCATCGGCGATTTCCGCCAGCATTCCCTCGTGACTAATGGGTGAGAGGCGTGTTTCCGTGTAACGCATCGCCGCTGGTGGGTCATTATCTACACTGCCGAAGTTGCCATGTCCAGCCAGTAAAGGATAGCGGCTGGAAAACTCCTGCACGAGCCGCACCAAAGCGTCGTAAACTGATTGATCGCCGTGGGGATGGTATTTACCCAGCACGTCTCCCACTACACGAGCGCACTTGCGATATGGTCGGTCTGGGGTAAGACCGAGTTCGTGCATGGCATATAAAATGCGTCGATGAACAGGCTTTAAGCCATCGCGTACGTCCGGCAACGCTCGCCCGACTATCACACTCATGGCATATTCTAGGTATGACCGTTGCATCTCGGTATGCAAGGCTGTGGTAATTACCTGTCCCGTTGGGAGAAGGTTCAACTGTTTTGCCATGAGTTTTTTACCTGAATTTTTACTACACAAAAGTTGCCGTAAATGAAGACTGTAGCAACCACAGCATAACGAATGAAATGCGCTGCATCACAAAATCTTGATAGTCATAGGATAAAAAGCAGTAATATTATCCTTGATGACGGCGATGTAAATTGATGATTATTTCAAAATATCTATACAAGTATTGCATTTGGGTAGTGATCCCCCTCACATCCGTGTGCGCCTTAATAGTTAACATGGGCTATCAAAAGTTAAGATACTTATGAAAACCGTTTTGATTGTCGAAGACGATCTCATTAATGCCCGCGTTTTTTCCAAGATTTTGACCAAGCGAGGCGGCTTGGCAGTAAAGCACACTGAAAATGTGGAAGAGGTGATGAAAATTGCCCAAGCGGGGGAAGTTGACATTATTTTGATGGATGTCTCTCTGTCACGAAGTGTTTACCAAGGAAGGTCTGTTGATGGGATCAAGATTACGCAAATGTTGAAATCCGATCCTCAAACAGCAACATTACCGATTATTTTGGTGACAGCCCACGCTATGGAGGGCGACCGCGAGAACTTTCTCAAGCAAAGCGGCGCTGATGGCTATATTTCCAAGCCGGTTGTTGACCATCAACAATTTGTTGACCAGATCCTGGCACAGTTACCTAAAGATGACCATTGAATAGCCACCTTTGGTTGTTGGTTGTTAGTTGTTGGTTGTTAGTTGTTAGTTGTTAGTTGTTGGTT
>CAXTSI010000467.1:0-7067 GCA_964246695.1 uncultured bacterium | reverse complement strand
GTTATTAACTCAGCCGTGCTGGGTTGTTTTTCATGCTTTAGTCTAAACTCCAGTAATTACTAAAGATAAGTTTATCTGGCTGTTGGTGGGGCTGGCTGTCTTCTCCTTTTTTTGGTCTGATGCCCCGGACTTAACCAGAAGCCGCATTATAGCCCTAGTCGGCACAATCCTATTTTCACTCTACTTAGCCAGCCGCTATACCTTAAAAGAGCAGTTGCAGTTACTAGGATGGACATTTGGTATAGCCATAGTCGCAAGTTTTTTGTTTGCTGTAGGATTGCCAAAATTCGGGCGGATGAGCGGAGTTCATTTCTCAACTTGGCGGGGAATTTATAACCATAAAAACGTTCTCGGCAAAGTCATGGCTCCCAGTAGCATTGTATTTTTACTCCTGGCTCTTAAAGCGGAAAAAAGACGCTGGCTTTTCTGGGGTGGATTGGGTTTGTCCGTATGGCTAATCATAGCTTCAAAATCATCATCACCTCTGATTAATGTTTTTATTCTTATAGTTGAATTATTTTTCTTTCGGATTTTACGGTGGCAGTATGGCTTGATGATTCCCACCTTAATGGGAATCTCAACAATAAGTACAATCATATATTCATTGGTGGCTACTAACGCCGAAGCGATCGCGGCTTTATTTGGCAAAGATTTAACACTTACTGGTCGGACAAATTTTTGGCCATTTATTTTAGATAAAATCTGGAAAAGTCCTTGGCTGGGTTATGGATTTGGTGCATTTTGGCGGGGCTTAGATGGTCCGTCTGCTGATATCTGGTATGCATCAGGTTGGAAACCACCAAACAGCCACAATGGTTATTTAGATCTTCTCCTTGAGTTGGGATTAATCGGCTTATCAATATATATGATTGAATTTGTAACAAGTTTCCAGAAGGGATTAGCCTACATCAGGTCGGTGAAAACATCTGACGGTTTTTGGCCAGCAATGTTTCTCACATATATTGTGCTGGCAAATCTCACAGAAAGCACACTACTTATCCAAAACAACTTATTCTTTGTTATCCAAGTAGCAATATTTTTCTCTATACGCATACCGCAGTAATAAAAAAAAAGTTTTGGGGATAAAGATTGGATATTTTGTATAAAAAATTTTTGTCTCACGCCAAGGCGCAAAGACGCAAAGAAGAAGTCGATTGCAAGAATAAGCAAAGCATAATTATAAAAATAATGGAGCAAACAAATTCTATGTATAAATCTACTGATAGTCAAAAGCAAATTATCAGAGTTTTAATGCTTGGTGCTAGTCTTGATATTCAGGGAGGAATTACATCAGTTGAAAAACTTATCCTCGAAAATGCACCTCCAGAACTGCAAATTCATCATGTTGGTACGTTTGCCCCAGGATCTGTACGGCATAATGCGATGGTATTTATCAAAGCAATTAAGACACTTGTGTGGACGCTGCTGAGAGGAGAAGCAGATTTAGTTCATATTCATTTTGCCGAAAGAGGCAGTACCCTTAGAAAACTAATTATTGTACTCATTATCTTAGCTTTTCGCCAGCCTTTTATTCTTCATGCTCACGGCGCAGCATATCAAGAATTTTTTGCTGGACTTCCTAGTTTAGTGCAGAGAATAATAGTTTTTTTATTTGGTAGATGTACCAAGTTTATTGCTCTTTCGGAAAATTGGAGAAATTATTTTATAGAAACATTTCGGCTAGATAAAAATCAAACTACAGTGCTTTACAATCCCGTCAACCTGCCTGACCTTTCACGTCATGTGGAAAAACCAACGCAAAACCTAACCCCCCAGCCCCCTTCCTTTTTAGGTTCGGGCCAGGTAAAGCCTCTCTCCTTGCAGGAGAGAGGTTTGGAGAGAGGTTTTCCAGATCCCGTGAAAAGTAAGGTCAACCTGCCATCAAATATTCCACAGCAACGGGAAAATATGCCGATAAAATTTGTATTTTTAGGACGCATCGGTAAACGTGGTGGCGCACTAGATGCAGCAAAGTCTATTATTTCTTTTCCTAAGCAAGATAAAGGAGCATTTGACCTAATTAAGGCATTTGCAGCACTACCAGAATCAGATAGAAATTTTGCGGAATTAGTTTTAGCTGGAAACGGAGATTTAGAAATGGCTCAACAGCTGATTGTTGAATTAGCTGTTGAGGAAAAAATTACTATTTGCGCTTGGTTGAGTCCTGCACAACGGGATGCGCTTTTGGCAACAGCAGATGCTTTTATTTTGCCTTCATATAACGAGGGTCTACCTATGTCAATGTTAGAAGCAATGGCTTGGGGTTTACCTGTGATTGTTACGCCAGTTGGTGGCATACCTGAAGTTGTTAATCACAATCAGAACGGTTTATTAGTGCAACCAGGAAATCAAGAACAGTTAGTACAAGCCATGCAAAACCTAATTAGAGATGAAGGTTTAAGAATTTCGCTGGGAACTGCCGCCCGTCGTCGCGTTGAGTGCTTTGATGTCAAAAATTACATAGCTTCATTATTAGCACTGTACGCATCAGTTGTCAGACAAGGCAATGATTTTAGTGCTACAAATACAAAAATACAATTAAATAGCTATAGCAATCCTAAATGATTCGTGAAACCAGAGAAACCCGGTTTCTTAAAGAAACCGGGTTTCTGAGGCTTGGGATTTTCACAAATGATTTAGGATCGCTATATAGCAATCCTAAATGATTCGTGAAGGCGATCGCACCACCTGGAAATGCACCAATGGTACTATAGCAATCCTAAATGATTCGTGAAACCAGAGAAACCCGGTTTCTTAAAGAAACCGGGTTTCTGAGGCTTGGGATTTTCACAAATGATTTAGGATTGCTATATCGTAAAATACCGTATTAGGCTGCAATATAAGGCTGGTTTTTACTATCTGTAGCATATTTCAAACAAAATAGTATCATCTACTGCTTCCGTATTTTTACCATGTTACTTTTAAAGGCAGATATGTTAATTTATTGTTGTGTTCCAAAATGTATAGTTAATTTAAATGCCAAAAATCGTTCTAAGTACCTTAAAAAGTCAACCTTCTTTTTATTGGCTTCGATCGCTATACCAAGGGTTTTATCCTTAATATTTCCTTGATTAAATTGCCTGTTTCGGCGTTGCAAAATGTGAAAATACCAATTAACCATTTATTATGAATCAGTCACTACCTAACTTTAACGACTGTCGGCTATCAGTTATTATTCCTTCATATAACAGAGCCGTATTTTTGCCAGAAGCAATTGAGAGTGTACTCAGTCAAACCTACCCTGTGTTCGAGATCATCGTGGTGGATGATGGATCGACTGATGAAACGAAAGAAGTTTGCGCGAGCTACCCGACTGTACAATATATCTACCAAAGCAACCAAGGTGTCTCTGCAGCGCGTAATACGGGAATGCGCGTTAGTAAAGGAGAGTATCTGCTTTTTCTTGATAGTGATGATTGCCTTTTACCTAAAGCCGTTGAAATTGGTGTAAATTGCATCAATGCCCATCCAGAAGTTGGCTTTGTCTTTGGTAGTTATATTTTTCAATCAATTAACCCTGATGGCTCATATAGAACAGAAGAAATATATGAGAATCAACCAGAAGTGGCTGACTATGCGACTATTCTGGCTGCTGAGCATAAAATCCAATGTGCCTGTATCATTTTTCGACGTGTCGCTATTGAATCTGTAGGAGGGTTTGACCCAAATCTAGCGACGATGGAAGATATAAATTTATTTCTACGAGTTGCCCGTGAGTTCCCCATATACTTTCACAATCAAATAGTTTTTAAATATCGCTATCACGGTAGTAACTTGTCAGCAAAAGCGGCTGAAATGCTGATAAGTGCATTGCATTCCCATAGTCTGCAATGGAGTTACATTGAACAGACTCTTAACAAAGAATATGAAGCAGCTTACGAACGCGGCAAGCAAGCTTGGATTACCCTTTTTGCAAGGCGGCTACCCTACGCAATCATGGGATACATCAAAGCTGGACAATGGGTCGCGGCTCTAGGCACTCTACGGTTGATATTAAATTACGACCCAAAACTAAAGTGTATTGATAGAGAAGTCTACGAAGTATCCTATAAAGCTCTGCTTTCACAACTCCAAGAACTACCCATCCAGTCCTCACTCGCTTACTGGAAACAACAACTGGCAGGTGCGCCACCTTTATTGTCACTACCCACTGACCGACCACGACCAGCAGAGCAAAACGGACGTGGAAGCTCTCAATCCTTTGTAGTTTCTCAGGAACTAACGGAAGCACTCAGCTTATTGAGCAGACAGGAAGGTGTCACCTTATCTATGACCCTGTTAGCGGCGTTTAATATTTTGCTCTACCGCTATACAGGTACAG
The DNA here is from genome assembly GCA_964246695.1 of uncultured bacterium. Lineage (GTDB taxonomy): Bacteria > Cyanobacteriota > Cyanobacteriia > Cyanobacteriales > Nostocaceae > Stigonema. Next base: position 2,746 of record CAXTSI010000467.1, on the reverse strand, counting down.
AAGACATCGTGGTAGGTTCCCCCATTGCTAACCGCGATCGTTCAGAAATTTTTGTTAACGCTGTAGCCCTCCGCACCGATATGTCTGGAAATCCCAGGTTTCCAGAATTACTGGAGCGGGTGCGGAAAGTGGCTTGGTTAGCTCAAAGTCATCAAGATTTGCCTTTTGAGATGCTGGTAGAGGAATTGCAGCCGCAGCGAGACTTAAGCTATTCACCCCTGTTCCAGGTGATGTTTGTTATGGAGGGAGATATTTCCCTACAAAAGATCGAGGTTTCTAACTTAACTGCAAGTCCTTGGGTGGTGGAAGATACGAGAGCGAAGTTTGATTTAACGTTATTTTTAGAACAAACCAGCAATGGACTGGTAGGAAAGTGGGTATATAACACTGACTTGTTTGATGCTGATACCATCGAGCGGATGAATGGGCATTTCCAGACAATGCTTGCGGGTATCGTTGCTCAGCCAGAACAAGCCATTTCTGAGTTACCCCTGCTGACAGCCAAGGAGAGACAGCAGTACCTAGAATGGAATAATACTCAAATAGACTATCCCCAAGATAAATGTATCCATCAGTTATTTGAGGAACAGGTAAAGCGTACCCCTGATGCAGTAGCAGTAGTATTTGAACAACAACAACTTACCTATCGGGAGTTAAATAGTCGGGCAAATCAGTTAGCACATTACCTGAGAACTTTAGGAATTGGATCGGATGTGCCAGTGGGTATCTGTGTAGAACGCTCTTTAGAAATGGTTGTGGGACTATTAGGGATTCTCAAGGCAGGTGGAGCTTATGTGCCTTTAGATCCAGCTTATCCTAAAGAGCGATTGGCTTATATGCTGTCAGATTCGCAGCTACCAGTTCTTTTAACTCAGCAAGATTTAGTGTCCGTATTGCCCGATCATCAGGCAAAGGTAGTTTGCTTGGATACTGACTGGAAAAATATCGCACAAGAGAATGACGAAAATCCATTCAGTGGTGTGACAGGTGAGAATAGGGCTTACATCATCTACACTTCGGGATCTACAGGAAAGCCAAAAGGCGTTCAAATTACTCATGAGGCGGTCACGAACTTTTTAAATTCCATGCAACTTAAGCCTGGATTGACAGACAAAGACATCCTCCTAGCCATCACAACTATTTCTTTTGATATTGCCGTACTGGAACTTTACCTACCTCTGATGTTAGGGGCTAAGGTAGTCTTGGTAAGTCGGGAAGTGGCGGTTGATGGGATCAGACTGTTGAAGTTGCTTTCGGAGTCCAAGGCTACAGTTATGCAAGCCACCCCAGCTACTTGGCATCTCCTTTTAGCAGCAGGATGGAATGGTCAATCGCAGCTAAAGATTCTTTGTGGTGGTGAAGCCCTATCCAAAGAATTAGCCTCTCAGCTTTTAGCCAGAGTTTCCTCTGTTTGGAATATGTATGGACCTACCGAAGCTACTGTGTGGGCTACGGCATATGAAGTAAGCGAACAGCAATCCCTAGTCGGTACTCAAAAACCTGCAATATCTATTGGAAAACCCATTGGTAACACCCAAACTTACATTCTCGATCAATATCTTCAACCAGTTCCCATTGGGATTAGTGGCGAACTGTATATTGGTGGTGTATGTCTTGCGAGAGGTTACCTGAATCGTCCAGATTTAACCACCGAGAAATTCATTGCCAATCCCTTCAGCAATGAACTAAATTCTCGCCTTTACAAAACAGGTGATATAGCGCGGTATCTGCCCAATGGAGACATTGAATATATCAGTCGAATTGACAATCAAGTAAAGATTCGGGGTTTCCGCATCGAACTGGGAGAAATTGAAGTATTGCTAGCCAAACACCCAGAGATTCGGGAAATAGCTGTTATTGTGCGAGAAGATGTACCTGGAGATAAACGCCTAGTTGCCTACATTGTCCCCCATCAGGATCAAACACCCACAGTTAATGGCTTGCATGACTTCCTCTCCCAAAAGCTGCCAAAGTTCATGATCCCTTCGGCTTTTGTGACACTGGATGTCTTGCCACTGACACCCAATGGCAAAGTTGACCGCCGTGCCTTGCTTGGGTACAGTGTGCCTAGTGATTTTGTATCCTTAGGTACAAAGCCCCTGGCTGACAATGGCAAAGTAGACAGCCGTGTCTTGCCTAATACATCCAGAATCATGTTAGACACTGGCTTTGATGATACAAGAAATCCCACAGAAGAGATTTTAGTAGCTATCTGGGCAGAAGTCTTGGGTCTGAAACAGATAGGTATCCATGACAACTTCTTTGCATTGGGAGGTCATTCCCTCCTAGCTATGCGCCTGTTTAATGAAATTGAAAAGACTTTGGGGACTCGGCTATCTTTAGCTACTCTGTTTCAGAAACAGACTATTGCGGAACTGGCGACTATTCTACACCAAGAAGAATCTTCTCAAGAATGGGAATCCCTAGTGATGATTCAACAAGGTAAGCCGACAAAACCGCCTCTGTTCTGTGTTCATGCTATTTGGGGTAATGTCCTATTTTATAGGAAGTTGGCGCACTATCTATTGCCAGATCAACCCTTCTATGGACTACAAGCGCAAGGACTTGACGGTAAGCGATCGCCACTTACCTCAATACCAGAAATGGCATCTCACTACATCAAAGAAATGCAAAGGATTCAACCTCAAGGACCCTATTTTGTGGGGGGCTTTTCTTTAGGGGGTCAAATAGCTCAGATCTTGCACCTGGAAATTTGAATGTTAATTCCTTGACTAAGTGCTAGTCC
>CAXTSI010000466.1:0-7095 GCA_964246695.1 uncultured bacterium | reverse complement strand
ATTAGCAATTAGCAATTAGCAATTAGCAATTAGCAATTAGCAATTAGCAATTAAGAGTCTTCTACTTTTCCATCGTCATTACTGAAGGGATTTTCACCTATTCCCAACTCTTTTTTCGCCTGTTTCAACTGTTTCCAAAGAGATCTTATTTGTTCGTAAGCTTCCTCTGGACTTATTTTGCCAGATGTTTCTAGACCACAGATGTATCCTATTCGTTGGGCAAATTCCTGCAAATTAGCGTTAAAAACTAAGTTTTCTGGCTTGACCTGACCGTAGTAGCGACCACGAGGATAGAGAAAATCATCTTTGTTCACTATTGTTTTCTCCATTAGTTTTTTAAACCTTGTCTTTTCAAATTTGAAGCTGAACGACTAGCAACCGTTAGTTTATTTTCCTCAAAGTTAGTTGTTTATTTATTTAATCATTTATTAAATTCACCGCTTGCTCCTAAATGAAAGTTAGGTATTATTGTATACTTTTTTCTAGGCAAGCAAATTTTCTTCAGCTAAAAATTATTACAATTCCATGTAAACAAAAGTACAACCCAAAGTCTACAGTAGAAATACTTGATTACTATACAGGCGATTTTAACAAGATTTCGGATCTGCTCACAGCTTATATAAATTAAACCCGCGCCGATTAATAACTAATAACTAAAGATAAAATAGTTAAGCCTGAAAGCATCAAAGCTACCCATCGCCTACAATTTTACCCACGACTATGTATGTCAGTCAATTCAAAATTATACGAAGGCAAAGCGAAAATTTTGTACACAACTGAGCAACCAGAAATTTTACTGGCTGATTTCAAAGATGATGCGACTGCCTTTAACGCTCAAAAGCGTGGCAATATTTTGGGGAAAGGAATAATTAATTGTAGCATTTCCAGTAAGCTATTTCAAGAATTAGAGGCGCATGGTATCAAAAATCACTATATTGACAACCCAGCGCCGAATCAAATGCGGGTGAGGGCAGTGAAGATTTTGCCGTTGGAAGTGGTGATCAGGAACATAGCCGCCGGTAGTCTCTGTCAACAAACAGGCTTGGCACTAGGCACGGTGCTGAAACAACCGTTGGTAGAGTTTTATTATAAAAATGACTCTTTGGGAGATCCTTTGTTGACAAGCGATCGCCTCTATTTGCTTGAACTAGCTACTCCGGAACAAGTTGACACAATTACCCATCTAGCATTAAAAATCAACAATTTTCTCAGCGAATTTTTCCAGCGGTGCAGCATTACCCTAGTGGACTTCAAACTAGAATTCGGCTTGGACGCACAACAGGAGTTGCTCTTGGCAGATGAAATTAGCCCTGACACCTGCCGTTTGTGGGACACATCAGTTGTTAGCGACCCCGATCGCCGGGTATTAGATAAAGACCGCTTCCGCAAGGATTTAGGAAATGTAGAGCACGCCTACCAGGAGGTTTTACAAAGAGTGCTAAAAGCAGTAAACACTAACAAGTAAGTGGGCAAAAATCAACTAAACTCGTGTGGATTGTCCTTTGTCAGCTATCAGCTATCAGCTAACTGCTGAATGCTTTCTAAAGACTAATACTACCTTTTGATGGTGTGCGGACGTGAAGAAAAATCCAAATAAAATGCGCCTATCCCCCGTTTTATTTACAGTGGTGGCGATAGCAGCCCCGCTGGGCGACTCGCTGAGTGCAAATGCACAAAACCTCAAGAATTCAAAAGTCGAGGTTTTCAGATTATCCACAAATCAGGGGCATCTTGCCGCCCCCCTGGGCGGAGTACTGAGTATAAATGCACAAACCTTCAACAAAGCAAAAGAAAAAACGGAGGTTTTCACATCACCCACTTTTCAGGGGCATCTTGCCGCCCCACTGGGCGGAGTGCTGAGTACAAATGCACAAACCTTCAACAAAGCAAAAGAAAAAACAGAGGTTTTCAAATCACCCACTTTTCAGGAGCAGAAAGTTGTCGCATCGCTAACGAAGCCAGAAGTCATATTACCATCCTCCACCAGGATCGAGACAGCACAAAACGGACAGCAAACAACCCCTGTTCCAGACATTCCGCCGCCAAATACGCTACAAACGCCAAACCAAGCTCCGATTCCAGGGGATTCCAACCAACCTTTTCCGAATACGCAACAACAAACGCCAAACCTAATTCCTGGGAATTCCAATCAGCCGAAGCCAAATACGCAACAACAAATACCCCAACCTCCCGCAAACACTCCGATTCAGCCCAATCCTAACCAGCAGCAGCCAAACACGCAACAACAAATCCCAAACACTGCTCCCGCAAACACTCCGATTCAGCCCAATCCCAACCAGTCTCCATCTCAACCGACACCGCCAACAACTCCAAATAATAACGGCACAGACCAAGCCCCAGAAGCAAATGAAACTCGTGTACTGGTTTCTGAAGTAGCGGTAAGAGCCGAAACAGGACTTCTATCACCGGATCTGGAAAACCAAATTTACAAAGTGATTCGTACCCAACCAGGACGGACAACAACCCGCTCCCAGCTACAAGAAGATATTAACTCCATCTTTGCCACTGGGTTCTTCTCCAATGTTCAAGCAGTACCAGAAGATACACCTTTAGGCGTGCGGGTAAGCTTCGTTGTTCGACCTAACCCTACCTTAAGTAAAGTGCAAGTGCAGGCAAATCCTGGTACAAATGTTGCCTCTGTCATACCGCCCAACACTGTAGATGAAATCTTTCGCAACCAGTATGGCAGGATACTTAACTTGCGGGAGTTGCAGGAGGGTATTAAGCAGTTAACCAAGCGCTATCAAGACCAAGGTTATGTTTTAGCTAACGTGGTGGGAGCGCCGCAAGTATCTGAAAATGGAGTAGTCACCCTACAAGTGGTAGAAGGGGTGGTGGAAAATATTCGAGTTCGGTTCCGCAATAAACAAGGTTCGGAAACAAACTCAAAGGGACAGCCGATTCGAGGTCGCACACAACCCTATATCATTACCCGAGAACTGCAATTGAAGCCCGGAAAAGTCTTTAATCGCAACACGGTACAAAAAGACTTGCAACGGGTATACGGACTTGGGCTGTTTGAAGATGTGAATGTGTCCCTTGACCCTGGTACAGACCCTACCAAAGTTGATGTCGTACTAAATGTAGTTGAGCGCAACAGTGGTTCTATAGCAGCAGGGGCAGGTATTAGTTCTTCTAGTGGTCTATTTGGTACCGTTAGCTATCAGCAGCAAAACCTCAACGGCAGAAACCAAAGATTAGGCGCGGAGATCCAGCTGGGAGTGCGGGAATTGCTGTACGATCTCCGCTTTACAGACCCTTGGATAGCCGGAGACCCGTATCGGACTTCCTACACAGCCGATGTTTTCCGCCGTCAGTCGATTTCGTTGATTTTTGAGGGTCCAAAACAGAATGTTGTAACCTATGACCCCAACAATGCGAGTAATCAAACCGATCGCCCTCGCGTTGTGCGTTTAGGTGGTGGTGTCAACTTTACCCGTCCCTTGTCAAAAAATCCCTTTGAGAACTCTGAATGGATAGCTACAGCAGGTTTGCAGTATCAACGAGTTTCCATTACGGATGCTGATGGCAATGTTAGAAGGCTAGGTAGGTTAGAAAGCGCAGCAGATCCAACAAATCCAGCTAATCAAGTTAACTTGAGTCAATCTGGGAGCGGTGAAGACGATTTGCTGCTACTACAATTGGGGCTGGCACGCGATCGCCGGAATAATCCCCTCGTACCTACTAGTGGGTCTTTCCTTCGCTTGGGTCTCGATCAGTCGGCGCCCATCGGACTGGGCAATATTCTTCTTACCAGGGTTAGAGGTAGCTACAGTCGATATCTCCCCCTAAAATTGCTGAAATTTAGTAAAAAACCAGAAACTATTGCTTTTAACGTTCAAGGAGGAACCGTACTCGGTGATTTGCCACCTTATGAAGCCTTTTCTCTCGGTGGTAGTAACTCTGTTCGGGGCTATGACGAAGGACAGTTAGCTAGTGGACGCAGTTTCGTACAGACATCTCTTGAGTATCGATTCCCAGTTTTCTCAGTCGTTAGTGGCGCACTATTTTTTGATTTCGGTTCTGACTTGGGAACTAGTACTACGCCATCTGTGTTACTGAACAAAAACGGTACTGGCTACGGCTATGGTATTGGGGTGCGGGTGCAGTCCCCACTAGGACCAATTCGCATTGACTACGGTTTCAATGACGACGGTGGTAGCCGTATCAATTTTGGTATTGGCGAAAGGTTTTAAGTGGTAATTGGTAATTGGTAGTTGGTAATTGGTGAGCCGGCACACATGTTGTCGGGTTTCCCTCATCGCTTCTGGCGTTAGCGAGTCCTCGATCGTCACCCCGAAGGGGTAATTGGTAATCTCTGTGAGCTTGCTAATTTTTACCTTTACCCTAATACTGTTCTAAAAAGCCTTAATTCTAAGTTACTGTGTGTTAATCTACCAAACTCCTAAGTCCATAGTTCTTTGTCAAAGTCGTTTGTCCAATGTCTAATACCAGTGACCAATGACTAATGACTAATGACCAATGACAATATATGCAACAGCACTCAATAGCCGCAGAAATTACCCAAACAGGAATAGGACTCCATAGCGGTGTGACTACCTGTGTAAGGATACTACCAGCTTCGTCGGGATCGGGGCGCTACTTTGTGCGGGTAGATTTGCCGGACACTCCGGTAATTCCAGCGCAATTGGCAGCGGTTCGTCAAACTGTTCTCTCAACTGAGTTAGGTAAAGCCGAGGTGTGCGTCCGGACAGTGGAGCATTTATTGGCAGCCCTTGTTTGTATGGGTGTGGATAATGCCAGGATTGAAATTGACGGTCCAGAAGTGCCACTTTTAGATGGTTCGGCGATGGTTTGGGCCCAAAGCATCGCCCAAGTTGGCTTAGTAGCACAAACCAATACTTACGAACAACAGCAACCACTGATACACCACCCGATTTGGGTGCGTCAGGGTGATGCCTTTGCCTGTGCAATGCCTGCAGCCCAAACCCGCTTTACCTACGGCATTGACTTCGACCCACCTGCCATTGGTAACCAATGGCACAGTTGGTCCCCCACATCCGTTGGAGAAACAGCCGACGCCAGCTTTGCTACCGAGATTGCTCCAGCCCGTACTTTTGGGTTAATGGATCAAATTGAACAACTACAGCAGTTGGGGTTAATCAAAGGAGGAAGCTTGGATAATGCTCTCGTTTGTGGACCATTAGGTTGGCTAAATCCGCCATTAAGATTTGCAAATGAGCCAGTACGTCATAAGATCTTGGATTTAGTAGGAGATTTGAGCTTACTAGGAACTTTCCCCTGCGCTCACTTCTTGGCGTATAAAGCCAGTCATAATTTACACATTCAACTGGCGCAAAAAATTTGGGAATTGGTAGTAGTTAGTGGTTAGTGGTTAGTAGTAAAAAACAACTACCAACTACCAACTAACAACTACCAACTACCAACTAACAACCTCTAATCCAAAATTCACACATTCACAGAGTGTCAATGTCAATCCTCAGCGAAGCTAATACCATCAATGTTCCTGCAGCAGCATCTACCCAAAATCAGCCAGATTTTGCCACCACTGACAAATCCGATCAAAAAGTTATTCTCTCAGTAGAAGAAATTCAGAAACTGCTACCTCACCGCTACCCTTTTGCGCTTGTAGACAGGATTATTGAATACGTGCCAGGGAAACAAGCTGTTGGCGTTAAAAACGTTACATTTAACGAACCCCATTTTCAAGGGCATTTCCCAGGGCGTCCGATTATGCCGGGAGTACTAATTGTAGAAGCAATGGCACAAGTCGGCGGAATTGTCATGACTCAATTGCCAGAATTTGAAGGCGGACTATTCCTATTTGCTGGGATCGATAAAACCCGCTTTCGCCGCGAAGTTGTACCAGGAGATCAATTAGTAATGACCTTGGAACTGTTGTGGGTGAAACAACGTCGTTTCGGTAAGATGCACGGTCGTGCCGAAGTTGACGGTCAACTCGCTGCTGAAGGCGATCTGATGTTTTCCCTGGCTAAATAAAAATTTGCTTAGTGGTAAGGGTACCCGCCTGTACCTTTACTGAACCCCGAAAAAGGATATCAGTAAAATAAATAAGCCACAACAGCATAGTGTAAATTCTCGATTCTCGCCGCCCTCACACATAAGAAAGCTAACAGCTTCTAGCCCGAAACTTTCGGCTACTGAATACTAAAACTCTCAGCACGTTAACTCTTCTGGAGATGCACCATTGAAGACTCTTATTCATCCAACTGCTGTAATTCATCCGAATGCGGAACTCCACCATACAGTGCAAGTTGGTGCTTATGCTGTGATCGGAAGGCATGTGAAAGTAGGTCCTGAAACTGTAATTGGTCCTCATGTGGTATTGGACGGACTTACCGAAATTGGGGCGCGAAATCAGATTTTTGCAGGAGCTGCTATCGGCACAGAACCTCAAGATCTAAAGTACAGTGGCGAACCCAGTGGGGTCAGCATTGGTGACAATAACCGCATTCGTGAGTATGTGACTATTAACAGCGCTACTGGTGCTGGTGAAGCAACGGTGATTGGCAATGGAAACTTGCTGATGGCTTATGTCCACGTGGGTCATAACTGTGTGATCGAAGACTCTGTGATTATCTCTAATTCCGTGGCGATCGCAGGTCATGTCCATATTCAGTCACGAGCTGGAATTAGTGGAGTTCTCGGTATCCATCAATTTGTACATATTGGTGGCTTGGCATATGTGGGGGGTATGACTCGTGTTGAGCGCGATGTGCCACCATTCATGATGGTTGAGGGAAATCCATCACGGATACGAACCCTCAATATTGTGGGACTCAAAAGATCTGGTCTGTCGCCAGCCAACTTCCAAATCCTGAAAAAAGCCTTTCGCATTCTCTACCGTTCTGACTTAACCTTTAAGTCCGCCTTGGAACAACTGGAACTGCTAGGAGATACCGAACAGTTACAGCAACTACGTCGCTTCCTACTACTTTCCCAAATGCCAGGAAGGCGCGGCTTGATTCCCGGTAAAGGGAAAGCCGTTAGGAGTGAGGAGTGAGGAGTGAGGAGTCAAGACTCAGGAGTCAGGAGTCAGGAGTTATTATTCTCCCCCCACTCCCCCTACTC
>CAXTSI010000465.1:0-7155 GCA_964246695.1 uncultured bacterium | reverse complement strand
CGAATAAAATACAGTCAAGTCTAGAGGCGATCGCCTCTGGCACAACTCTTGATTGCGAAATTCCCGCAGGTGGTAGCAACCCAGATTTTTTTGACTGGAAAGAGGTGTGGTATCCCGTCTTTTACCTGAAAGACCTTGATAAGTCAAAGCTGACACGTTTGACATTACTAGGCACAGATCTGGTTATCTGGTGGGATCGTCAAGCCTCCTGTTGGCGGGTGTTCGAGGACAAATGCCCTCACCGTCTTGCGCCCCTTTCAGAGGGCAGAATAGCAGAGGATGGTTTGTTGGAGTGTCCTTATCATGGTTGGGCTTTTTCTGGATCTGGTAACTGCGAACGTATCCCGCAGCAGGTCGAGGGCGGAACGGCAAAACTCTCCAAAAGAGCCTGCGTCGCGTCACTACCGACGACGATTCGACAGGGACTGTTGTTTGTCTACCCTGGTACACCAGACAATGCAGACAAAACACGTGTACCCATTATCGAGCCGCTAGACGAATCCCCAGATGAATGGATCTGTCTTGACACTTTTAGAGACCTTCCTTACGATGCGCTGACTCTCCTAGAAAACGTGCTAGACGCCAGCCATGTATCCTACACCCATCACCGCTCAGTTGGAAACCGAGCAAATGCTGGACCTGTGCAGCTGGAAGTGCTTGAGTCTGGAAGACAGGGTTTTCAAGGAACATGGAAGGACGGTCCGCGAAGAGGAACACTGGGTAGGCAAGATACAACATTTATCGCACCAGGGTTGATGTGGCACGATCTGACTTCAAAGCAGTTTGGCAGAACGTTGACTGTTGTCTATGCCACTCCAATTCGCAAAGGCTTTTGTCGGATCTTTGCCCGTTTTCCCTTCAAGTTTTCCTCCAAGCTTCCTGGCAGGATTATGAAGCTGACGCCTCAGTGGTACTCTCATATAGGACAGAACGCTGTGCTGGAAGATGACCAAATTTTTCTGCACTACCAAGAGCGTTACTTGGAGGAGGCTGGTGGTAGTCATAACTTTGCTAAGGCGTTCTACCTTCCGACTGCAGCGGATCGTTTTGTATCTGAGTTACGCCAGTGGGTAAAGCAGTACAATGCCGATCCGTTTCCCGGAGTCAGTTTACCACCAGCGTTGCCACGAGAAAAGTTATTGGATCGGTATCACTCGCACACAGTTAAGTGCAGTAGTTGCTCTACAGCGTTAGCCAACATTCAAAGGTTGAGAATAGGGGTTGTAGTTACCGCAGCGATCGCCTGGGTAACTATACCATTTCTCACCTTCTTGCAAAACGAAACAACTGTTTTGGCTGTAGTTTCCACAACGGTGTTCTTGGTCTTTGCTGTAATCTGGTTTAGACTGGGCAAGTTAGAGAAGCAGTTTTACGAAGGTCGGGATGTACCGCCGCGAAACTTACCTGAATAATTGCTAATTCGTAATTAAGTTGTATATGGATCGGTTTTCCTCCCATCCTCTTCCCCTCTATCTCACCGATAATTTAGCCAAAATTTAAGTAGGGTCATATTAGGAAATGTAGACTATGTTCCCATTTGATTTTTGGCATAACTCCTGTTATGGAGGCGAGACGCTTTCTCGCAAAGCCCATTTACAGCGCAAGCTAAGATTCCTGAAGACTATGCGAGATGATTTAGACACTAGACTTGCAGGTCTGAATGCTGCTATTAGTACCATTGAGCAGCAGTTAACCCAGGAAGATGTAACTCAAGTCTAACAAGAGTAAGCAGGTCGGCGCAATAAATTATTACTTGCTAGTAGTTGCGCTCAATATCACGTCCGGTAGTTGCCCGAAAATAAGTTTTATTATGGGCGATTGACCGGACATGATATAATTTCTAAAGCCGCAAGTTTAAAAACCGGGTTTCTCTACCAATAAAGGCTGCACTCTTGTTGCTTCCAACTCAATAAAATCGGTTTCTGCGCTTAAAAAAAGACTTTTATCACTACGTTTTTAATAATTTTTAATTAATTAATTTTTAATTTTTAATTTTATCTGACCGAATAGTGACGGTCATCCTATCAGGTGATGTCACTGATAAATTATAAACGCTAAATTAAAAGTACCAGTGTTAATAAACTCTGGAAAGTAAAACTATGAAAAAAATTATTCCTGCTAGTCTAGTAGCTTTAGCTACTACAATTGGATTCCTACTTAATAATCAACCAGTTCAAGCTCACTCGCGTTTCTACAACCACTACTATCCCTTTTATGATGTGTATCCAGCAAGGTTCTGCTATCCTGTTAGGGGATTGCTGATTAAAGAAGACCCTGCCTATCACCCTCAAGCTTACTCTGACGGCTACCGCCAAGGCAAGAAGAGCGCTGAAAACGCAGATAAATACAAACCACGTACTGCTGGTGGTGAATTTGGTCGTGGTTTTGAAGATGGTTATTACGGCAGAAAATTTGCTGGTCAGGAACACATTGTTCCTGACAGATATAGACCATACATTACATCAGACTGTGGTTGGTATTGATTTTATCCTAAGCGGTAAGTCTTATAATTCGTAATTCGTAATTAGGAGTTAAGAATTTGTTTGGCTTTAGCTAAGTAGATATACATCAATAAACTCAAATTGGATTTTTGGGCAGGCAGGATGCCTACCTTACAAGATATTTAGCTTCTTGTGGGGTAGGCATCTTGCCTGCCCATTTTAAGTTTAATTGTGACCATCTATTTATGAGATAATAATTACGCATTACGTTAGCGTTAGCGAAACGTTAGCGACGAAGGAGCGTCATTACGAATTACGCATTATTTAGGAGGTATTTTTTGGCAACAATTAAGTGTAAGAATGTCAAGTTTACCAATATCCAGGCAATTTTGTTTGACAAAAACGGGACTTTAGAAGATTCATTCGCGTATTTACGAGCGCTTGGACAACGAGGCGCACGGCTGATAGATGCTCAAATTCCCGGAATTGGGGAACCGCTGTTAATGGCTTTTGGCATCAATGGTGATAGGCTAGATCCGGCGGGGTTAATTGCGGTAGCGAGTCGCCGCGAAACAGAAGTAGCAGCAGCAGCATATATTGCTGAAACTGGGCGAGGGTGGTTTGAATCGTTAGCGATCGCCCGTCTTGCTTTGGAGGACGCTGAAAAATACATTGGTAAGACTCCTTCACCTCTGTTTGTCGGTAGCGAGTCAGTTTTAAAGAATCTGTCAGAAACAGGGCTGAAACTCGGTATTCTTTCCGCAGCGACAACTTCAGAAGTGGATGCTTTTGTAAAATGTCATAAGTTAAGTGATTACATGCAACTGTTCATGGGAGTGGATGAGGGACCGAGTAAACCAGATCCAATTTTATTTTTGCAAGCTTGCAAGTCTTTGGGAGTAGAACCAGACGCCACACTGATGGTAGGAGATTCTGTAGGTGACATGCAAATGGCGCGTAATGCTAAAGCTGCAGGTTGTATTGGTATTACTTGGATAGGTAAGTCAGAGAATGTCAAAGGTGCAGATGTGGTGATTAATCAACTTGAGGAAATTCAAGTTGTAGAACCGTGAACTAGGTTGATAAGGTGTGGATAAAAAAGTGCGATCGCATTTCCCAAAACAAAACCAGGGCAATATAGCAATCTTATTTGAGTTGCGAACATCTCAAGCTTCAGAAACCCGGTTTCTTTAAGAAACCGGGTTTCTCGACCTTCTCGAATCATTTAGGATTGCTATATCATCTTCAAATAATTTAATAAGCAATGAGCTTTCACCTCATCAATGCCTGAAAACCAGCTTGTACAAAATGCTGACGAAAGTAAAAGCTTGGGTCATTCCCGTTTGCTTCATAACTACGAAGGAAATGCAATCAACCAAACCCCATGCTTTGTCTTGGTGAGTTTTGTAAAGATTAAACGCTTGCTCAAACAATTGGGGGGTCAGTCGCACAATTTCCACTTCATCTGAGGCAAAAAACTGCTCGATAATTTCAACTCCCTTGTCTTTATAATTACGTGCTAGAGCATTACCAATTTCCAGTAATACTGCATCAGTTGTAAGTAATGGATAGCCTTCAAATTTATTTGCTAATTCTGAGGATTTGTAGTGATATTGGTCACGTTGGTTAATCAGCGCTACAACAAATAAAGTGTCAACAAATATCTGATTCGACACTCTTTTCTCCGCTTAAGTATAAATCGATATTTGCAGCAAAATCTTCTGGTGCATTAATCTTTATTTGTTTCAGTTTGGACATGAAGCTAGGTTTTTTCTGGTGTACTTTAGATTGTGCAAAATCCTTGATTAAGAGATATAGCTCATCCAGATATTCTTCATTGAGACTGTCAATTTCTGCTTGTATTTCTTCTTTTGTAGTCATTTAAATTTTTCCCATTTCATCTCAATTATATGCAATTTTAGCATAAAGTAAGCAGCCTCCTTTGTGCCCCACGATTACCACGATCCGCAAAAAACACATCGCATTCATAGATGCAAACATCCCAACTACGCTGGCTACGGTAATTCATAGATCCCTAAGACAAGGGACACTTTACCTAGACCAGATTCTCAACGGCGAGAACTTTGCCTCTGGGTTATTTTATCGCCTGTTTCACCGTTCCCGATTGCCGCGCTTGTTGTCATATTACCATTCCGCATTTTGAAGAATAACGAAATCCGACAATTTGACGAATATCTTACACAGCGGTTAGTGCTGGAGGCGTGGGATAGAATGTTTTTAAAATCGAAAATCGCTATGACAGCTATTACCGTAAACCTAAACCCGATCGTGGAACTAAGCGATGACCAATTTTATCAACTTTGTCGGGAAAACCCAGATGTCAAATTGGAACGCAACGCCAAGGGAGAATTAATTGTCATGTCACCTACAGGAGGAGGAACGGGAAAACGTAACGCCAAGCTAACCACTCGATTTTGTTTGTGGAATGAACAAACGAACCTTGGTGAAGTATTCGATTCTTCGACTTGTTTCAAACTTCCTAACGGTGCAGACCGTTCTCCCGATGTTTCTTGGATAAAAAAAGATAGATGGGATGCACTAACTTCTGAAGAACAAGAGAAATTTCCCCCAATAGCCCCAGATTTTGTTTTAGAATTAATGTCTCCTAGCGATAGCTTGAAAGACACTCAAAACAAAATGCAAGAATATATGGATAACAAAGTAAGACTTGGTTGGCTAATTAATCGAAAAACATGTCGAGTGGAAATATATCGCCAAGGACAACCAGTAGAAGTGCTGGAGTCTCCTGCTGCTTTATTCGGAGAAGATGTATTACCAGGGTTTGTCTTAGATTTGCAAATTGTTTGGTAGTAAATCGGGTGCAAATGTAGCCATCTTAACTTTACAAAATATGATTTATGTGAATCCAAAACAAAAAATCTATTGTTCTGCCAGAACTACCTGACTCTAAGGAGCGATCGCCCGTCAGTCCTCCTGCTTAGACTCCACATATTGAACTTGCTCTGTCTTCTCCTCGCTTGTGTCGGTCTTACTTAATTGTTGCACTTGCTTAAGATGAATATTATTCACTTGAATAATAAAGTTTTCTATTGCCTGTTTTGCCTTTTGTTGACGTTGGGTTTCATCGTCAATATCATAGCAACGATAAGCTTCAGTCACTCCCAAGACAAATTTTTCTTGTTCAGCTTCTAATAATTCAACGGTAGTGTTAGCAGCCACCGAATTTTCCTGAAAAGGAAAGGAGGTAACTACACTAGCGACTATGGAGGCGACAGCTGGGAAGATGACGGGAAGCCACTTGAACCAGGAAATACCTATATCCAATTTGTCTACCAAGACTAAAATTGGTGTAATTCCCGAGAAAACAACAGTTGCCAATTGCAAAGTATAGTAAATAGTTCTCGAACTGGCTCTAACTTTTTTATAATCGTCAATCAACTCCTGGGAATACTGTAAAGCTTTTTCTCTCGCCACAGTTATTATATTTTTTTCTAAAAAGTTATTATTAGCCGTTAGATAATTGTAGAGTTCGGCTTTCCTGGTAATATCAAACTGATTAGAGTTTTTCAACAATTGCTTATTGAGCAGGAAAAGAAAAAGCCAAATAGAAACAAAAACAGCTAACCAGATGAATAGGTCTTGCTTGTCCGGAAAAACGGAGATAATTATTCCTACACCGACAACACCAGCCAGGAATAAATACTCAAGACCTTTCAGAGGTAACAACATATTTGAACTTGATGAAGGAGAGAATTTTTCTACAGGATTGGAAATCTCATTCCGGTTGATCTGATCAGAATTAGTCATTTCAGAATTAGTCAATTCACTTATTAGATATAACTCTAGGAAAGCATGTAAATAATTGCAACTGTTGTCAACCTGATATCTTGCACCACAGCCAGAAACCGGGTTTATTGCAAATAGTTAAAGCTGAAACCCTTAATTTATCGTTTATAAACCCGATTTCTCTTACCTTGTTGAGAATAGTGCAAGATCTCAGCAACCCGGATTTCTCACAAGCAATAAAAAATCAATCTATGGGACTTAAACAAAAATTAGAGCATAAAATGTAGCCCAAACTGGCTTTATAAGCGGCAAATACGTCACGATTATGGGTCAAAAAATCAAAAAATCGCTCTTGTCATAGCTGTTCTAAAAGCATCTATAAATGCTATAGAGGTTTCCAATTTGAATCCAGATATAAATTTCATTCTTACATTACTCCCAGAAAATTGTCGCCATTATTACAATCTTGTAACTTAGTTTTGTTCTATAATAACATTAAGTATGTAAATAAATTTTAAGCGTAGGGTGCGAAAGCCCTCGAGTACGGCACTAATTGAATGAGCTTTTGGATGGTGCTTATGTATAAGTCACAATAGTAAGTAATAATAGCTAAATATATCAGACATTTTGATTGAAGCTCACGCCAAACGCCAGCGAGCGCAAATTTACTACAGTAAGGACATGAAGGACATGACCAACTGGATGTCGGAGATTACCAAGCAGGTTTCCAGACTTTTCACATCCATTCCAAACGACCATTTAGCTTGGTACAATCAGGGCGTTGCGCTGGATGATTTAGGACGCTTTGACGATGCGCTCAAAAGTTACGACAAAGCTATCGAATTCAAACTAGACTACCACTCAGCTTGGTACAACCGGGGCAATACACTGTATAATTTAGGACGCTTTGAGGATGCGATCAAAAGTTACGACAAAGCTATCGAAT
>CAXTSI010000464.1:2731-7178 GCA_964246695.1 uncultured bacterium | reverse complement strand
TGCTGAGGAATGACTGCGGTACTCTTTATTTTTTATTTATAAACACCCTCTTAGATAGACATCATCTAACTGACCGATGACTTGCCCACCTTTTACAGCATCCCCCACATCTACATTCAAAGTCAACAGCCGCCCTTCCGCCTGCGATCGCAGTGACACGCTCCGAAATGGTACAGTAGTGCCTGTGTATTCTGGTTGTTGTCTCAATACACTTGTACGGGCGATCGCTACATCTACAGGCTTTGCATTCTCTGTGTTTTGAACACCGCTACGTCGCTGAGATTCAGCTTCAGCTGATTCCTTTGCTAGTGAACCGCAACCCACAGTCACTAGTCCCACGCTCAATACAGAAGCAATCAAAATCTTCTTTCTGTTTACTTGCGTTTGTTCGGAGACTATGGTTTGCACTGCACAACTTTGCTTAAATGCTACTTGAGGTCGCTGGTTTCCTGCCAAAATCATCTATTTCGCTCCTATTACGGCAGTTTTGAGGTAACCCAGTAATTTCATGTTCTAAAATTTAGGATTCTAAGTAAATTTAAATAGCTGTAGTATAAATAACTACGACTTACGCACTTTACACATTGACCATCATGTGAACAAAAGGCTTATTAACCTAAAACTCTTGCCGATCCTCGTTCTTGGGCTGCTGCCTGGGAATGAGATCAAGTGGGCTGCTGCCTCCATCAAACCGTGAGGCAGAGCCGACCACAAGAGCATTACAACGAGAGATGCACAGTTTGTTGTATCTGTCAATGCGTAGGTGCTAATAACAATAAAAATTTTTATAACATATTGTCGTAGCTTTAGTTACGAGTTTTATACAAAAGTTACTTACAAAGCAATACCGTTCAGTTCAGGCTTTGATCCCCCCAACCCCCCTTAAAAAGGGTAGCTCTATTCCCCCCCTTTTTAAAGGGGGCTAGGGGGGATCTTCAACCCGTAAATCCTACTAACAGTAACCATATTAACTTATAAAGCTATTCTAGCTATTTTCTAATTTTCCTTGACTCTACCCTAGGGTGAAAACTTGTGTATTCCCGAAAAAATCAGGCTTTTGTTTCTTAGCTTCTAGCCAATGGGCGTGTCAAATCAAGATGTTAATTCCCATTATTGTAGCCAAACTGCCAGTAATTTTTAGATTATTTAGTTTACATTAAGAAATATCAACAAATCTGGTATTTGGGACAGACATTATGTATTCCATCTCTATACCGGATTGTAAATTTACTATACCTAAGGAAGGCTACCAGTGACATCACAGCTAAAACTTGCACAAACCTCCGACGAAAAACTTTCAGAATTTTTTCTTGAATCAGTGGGTAAGTGGCTTTCAGAACGGCGCTACTATACCCTACCTGATGGAGAAACAAAGGAAATGGTTAGTACAATTACCTGCCGATTTTTAGAGGCGGGATGCGAGGAGTTGCTTGATCTGGCGCAGATGCACGGTTTGTCTGATGCAGTTAGTTTGACTTGTGGTGCCGAAGTTATCTGGGATACGAATTCAGTGACGGGAAGGAAAGAGTCTAAGGGTTCAACACTGTTTGGGGCGAGGGGAAATGTACTGTATCGCGATCGCGGTTTTGCCACACCCAAACCAGTCACTGCTCAATATTACTTCCCGAACCCCAAAACCCTGTGTTTACGAACCGAATACAACGATTCAGTATTTGAGGAAGAGTTAAAGCTCATTGGTAGCAAATATCGTACACGCCAGTCAATTATCTCCCGCGCAGGCGAGCAGCTAATGATTGGTCAGTATTTGGAAAAGCGAATTGAGAGTTAGACTGTAACTCAAACCCAGGCAAAACCTCTTCCCCAGAAAGTAACGCTGGGATTTTAACTACCTCCACAGGCAGATGTGGTCGGTAAATTTCCACCTGCCGTCCTCGAGGATTGATTAGCCAACCCAAACGCAAACCATTTTCTAGATACTCCTGCATCTTTTCTTGTAAGGATTTTAGGCGATCGCTCTCTGATTTCAGTTCAATCACAAAGTCAATCGCTTCGCTCAAATTAAAAATTAAAAATTAAAAATTAAAAATTAATACCCCATGTCTAAAGCCAGGGGAACCTAAATCAACGATGCCGCGCTCTAAATTTAGCACAACTGTATTCATCGAACTCTTTCCTCAAATCTAGGACTATTCTCGCAAACACCAAACCGTATTGTATTAGATAACTACTAGCATCACAAAAGTAGGAGCATACATAGGTCAAAGCCAGGGGAAAACCTTTATTCGGTTAGAAAGCGGACTCAGTTAGGGTTAAGTTATTATTAGTGATGCATTTTTAATACATGAATTTACAGAACTGGAGACGCAAACGTGGGGTTGCACTTACAGCTAAGGGGTTGCAAAAACTTCAGGAGGCGAAGCGTCAGTTAGAAGCAAAGGAAAATTTTGGCAAAAGATATACCCTTGAAGAAATGAGCGCACGCTCTGGATTATATACCAGTACAATCTCTAAAGTACTCAATTGCGAAGGAGGGGTTGACAAACAAACTCTTGAAAAGCTATTTGAAGCTTTTTACTTAAAAATAGATAAAAGTGACTATTCAAGCTCAAATACTCGTTTAGATTGGGGAGAAGCTACCTTTACATCAGTTTTTTATGGACGTACAGAAGAACTGACTACGTTAGAGCAATGGATTCTCGAGCGGCGCTGCCGATTTGTGGCAATATTGGGAATGGGGGGTATTGGTAAAACGGCTCTTTCTATAAAGCTTGCTCAAGATATTCAGGAAAACTTTGAGTACGTTATTTGGCGATCGCTACGAGAAGCTCCACCTGTCAACACTATTCTAGCTAAGCTGATCCAAGTACTATCTGACGAGCAGGAAACAGAAAGCAACTTACCAGAAAACTTCAGCGATCGGGTATCGCGACTGCTATTTTATTTACAAAATCATCGCTGTTTGGTGATACTTGATAATGCAGAATCAATTCTGCGCAGTGGTAGTCGAGCTGGAAAATATCGAGAAGGGTATGAAGGGTATGGTGAGTTTCTGAGACGGGTAGGAGAAGCAACTCACCAAAGCTGTTTAGTGCTGACTAGTCGGGAAAAACCCCAAGAAGTGGCATTCATGCAAGGACAAGCATCACCTGTTCGCTCATTACAATTAAGTGGTTTGAAGGTGGAGGAAGGGCAAAAAATACTTAAAGTCAAGGGGCTATCTGTAGCAGAGGACCAATGGAAAGGAATAATTAAACTTTATGCAGGCAATCCATTGGCTTTGAAGATAGTTGCTACGACCATTATAGATGTATTTGATGGTAATGCAACTGAATTTTTGCAACAAAATACAGCTGTTTTTGGAGATATTCGTGACATTTTAGACCAGCAGTTTGAGCGCTTATCAGATTTAGAAAAAGACATAATGTACTGGCTGGCAATTGATTGTGAGCCAGTTTCGCTATTAGAGTTGCGAGAAGATATGGTATCACCAATACCACCACAAAAATTTATGGAGGCTCTAGAATCTCTGGTAAGGCGATCGCTGATTGAGACTCGTGAATTACTCTTCACGTTACAACCTGTAGTTATGGAGTATGTCACTCAACGATTAATAGAGCAGGTCTGTGAAGATATTGTCACTCAGAATATTGATTTGTTCAGGTGTCATGCTTTGATGAAGGCGACTACGAAAGACTACGTTAGGGAAGCTCAAGTCCGCCTCATCCTTAAACCAGTTATAGATGCTTTGCTTAGTGTCTTAAGAAGTAAAAGAAACATTGAAAATCAGTTAACCCAAATTCTAGCAAGGCTGCGAGAGACGTCGCCGTTAGAAGCAGGGTATACAGATGGAAATGTTCTGAATCTGCTTTGTCATTTGGAAACAGATCTAAGTGGCTATGATTTTTCTTCTCTGACTATTTGGCAAGCAGATCTGCGAAGTGTGAATTTGCACGGTGTAAATTTCCAAAACGCCAATCTCGCTAAGTCTGTTTTTGCTGAAACCTTCGGTGGTGTTGTGTCGGTAGCCTTTAGCCCCGATGGAAAACTTTTGGCTATGGGTGATACCAATGGAGAGATTCGCTTGCGGCAAGTTGCAGATGGGAAACAACTTTTCATCTGTTTGGGACACACCAATTGGGTCACATCACTCGCCTTCAGTTCTGATGGTAGTACCCTTGCTAGCAGTAGTACTGACTATACGGTGAAGCTGTGGGATGCCAGTACAGGTCAATGCCTTCAAACTTTGCAGGGACATGATAATGATATCTGGTCAGTTGCCTTTAGTCCAGATGCGAAGATGCTGGCGAGTGCCAGTGATGACCAGACGGTTCGGCTCTGGAGTGTCAGCACAGGTGAATGCAAAAGAACTTTTCAGGGACATTCCAATTGGGTACTATCAGTTGCCTTTAGTCCGGATGGTCAGACGCTGGTGAGTGGCAGTGAAGACCACACCATCAGGTTGTGGGATGTTAGTACTGGCGTTTGC